>NZ_JBJGZP010000001.1:0-287149 GCF_054050555.1 Blastococcus sp. SYSU D00695
CCCCCGCCCCACGCCCCCCCCCGCCCCCCCCCCCCCCCCCCCCCCCCCGCCCCCCGCCCGCGGCCCCCCCCCCCCCCCCCCCCCCCCCCCCCCCCCCCCCCCCGTGACTGCACATCGTCGGGGGCGGTGACGGCCCGCGGTGTCCGCGCAGGTCAGCGGGCCCGCTCCCAGTTTCTGTTCACCTTGATGCGGTACATCTTCGGTATGCCTGCCGTTCACCTGGAGATCGAGAAGAAGTACTCCGCGGACGACGCCTTCGAGCTCCCGCCGCTGATGGACCTCGTGGCCGGCGGCGACCCCGGCGCGGACGTGGGCGGCGGCGGGCCGGTCGTGGAGGCCGAGGCGCAGCAGCAGGAGCTCAAGGCGACGTACTTCGACACCGCCGACCTGCGCCTCGCGGCCGCCGGGCTGACCCTGCGCCGGCGCACGGGTGGGGACGACGCGGGCTGGCACCTCAAGGTCCCGGCCGGCCGCGGCGCCCGCTCGGAGGTGCGCCTCCCGCTGGGCCGGGCCTGGCGCACCGTGCCGGAGCCGCTGCGCCGGATGATCCGCGTCCACAGCCGTGGCGGCCTGCTGCAGCCGGTCGCCGAGATCGCCACCGACCGGACCGTGCACCGCCTGATCGACGCGACCGGCCAGGTGGTCGCGGAGGTCGCCGACGACCGTGTCCGCGCCCGCCGCCTGCTGACGGCCGGCGCGGCCGACAGCGCGGGGGCCGCGACGACCTGGCGGGAGATCGAGGTCGAGCTGGTCGGCGGCACGACCGAGCTGCTGGAGGCCATCGACGCGCGCCTGCGGGAGCGGGGGCTGCGCCCGTCGGGCAGCTCGTCGAAGCTCGCGCAGGTGCTGGACGGCGCGCAGTCGGGCCAGAAGGGCAAGGTCAACGGCAAGACCAAGGGCAAGGGCAACGGCAAGGCGAAGGGCGGGGCCGGGGACCGCGCCGCCGAGCTGACGGTCACGTCCGAGGCCGGCGCCGTCGTCCTGGCCCACGTGCGCGAGCAGGTGGACCAGATCCGCGCCCAGGACCTCCCGGTCCGGCTGGACGCCCCCGACAGCATCCACAAGATGCGGGTGGCCACCCGCCGGCTGCGCAGCGCCCTCACCACGTTCAAGCCGCTGTTCGACGCCGACGTCGCCCGGCCGCTGCGGCAGGAGCTGAAGTGGCTGGCCGCCGAGCTCGGCGCCGCCCGCGACGCCGAGGTGATGCGCGACCGGATCGCCGCCACCGTCCGGGCCGACGGCACCCCCGGGGACGCCGGGGCCGAGCGGGCCGTCGCCGACCTCGACCGGGTCTACCGCGAGGCGCACGACCGGGTGCTCGCCGAGCTCGACGGGGAGCGGTACCACCAGCTCGTGGAGCGCCTCGACGCGCTGGTCGCCACGCCGCCCGTGACGTCGCGCGCTGCCAAGGGCGCGGGCGAGGTGCTGCCGGCGCTGGTGGGCCGCAGCTTCGCCGTCGTCCGCGGGCTGGTCGAGGAGGCCCACTCCCACCCGGCCGGGCCGGAGCGGGAGGAGCTCCTGCACGACGCGCGCAAGGCCGCCAAGGCGGCGCGGTACGCCGGGGAGTCGGTGTCGCGCGTCTTCGGCGCGGACGCGGCCGCCTTCGCCGCCGCCATGGAGGCGGTGCAGGAGGCGCTGGGCGAGCACCAGGACTCCGTGTTCACCCGGGAGCGGCTGCGGGAGCTCGGGCTCTCCGCCACCTCGGTCGAGTCGGCCTTCCTCTACGGCCGCCTGTACGCCCTCGAGGAGGCCCGCGCCGAGCAGTTCCGCGACCGGTTCGAGGAGGCGTGGGCGGACGCGCAGCGCAAGTCCCTCCACCGCTGGACGCGCTGACCTCGGCACCACGCACGCACGAACCCCCACCCGCGCCACCGCGGCGCACACGACCTCGAGAGGTGCACACGTGAACAAGTCCGACCTCATCACGAAGATGACCGAGCGTCTCGACGGCGACCGGACGGCCGCCGTGGCCGCCGTCGACGGCGTCCTCGCCGAGATCCAGGGCGGTGTCGCGCGCGGTGAGCGGGTGTCGCTGACCGGGTTCGGCACCTTCGAGGGCCGCCACCGGGCCGCCCGCACGGCCCGCAACCCGCGCACCGGCGAGACCGTGCAGGTCGGGGAGGCGGTGATCCCGGTCTTCCGCGCCGGCACCGGCTTCCGGGCCCTGCTCAGCCGGGACGGCGCGCCGGCGTCCGCGGTCACGGAGGACGGCGCCCCGGCCGCGGAGCCCACCCCCGTCGCCGACACCCGCGCCGCCGACGCCCAGGCCACCGAGACCGCGGCCACCGAGCCCGAGACCGCGGCCGTCGAGACCGAGGTCGCCGGGCCCGAGGTCGCCGAGACCGTGGCGGTCGCGGCCCCCGCCGGCCGGGCGTCCGGGGCGAAGGCGGGCAAGGCGGCGAAGGCCAAGGCCAAGGCGGCCAGGGCCTCCGCGGTCGAGCTCGACAAGGGCAAGCTCGGCAAGGTCAAGCTGGACAGGACCAAGCTCGGCAAGGGCAAGCCGGAGAAGGCCAAGGCCGGCAAGAAGGCGGGCAAGGGCGCCCGCTGACCCGGCCCGCCGGTGGGGCGGGCGGGGTCAGACCCGCCCGCGGAGGATGCGGCGCCAGTAGACCTGCGGCAGCGCGTACCGGTCGAACCACCAGGTCGCGCGCCGGGGCCGCACCGGGTCGACGAACGGGACGGACGGCTCCGGCCGTCCGTCCCGGTCGACCTCGGTCAGCGACAGCACGTGGCGGCCGACGGTGATCGGCACGACCGTGTAGCCGTCGTAGCGCTGCAGCGGCCGCCCGTCCCGCGCCGCGGCGAGGTTGGCGGCGAGCACCGCCACCTGCTTGCGCAGCGCCCCGCCCGAGGGGCGCGTGCGCAGGTCCGCGGCGTCGCCGATCGCCCACACCGACGGGTGCCGGCGGTGCCGCAGGGTGGACGGGTCGACGTCGACCAGGCCGGGGTCGTCGTCGGCGGCGAGCCCGCTGTCGGCGACGAAGCGCGACGCCCGGTACCGCGGCACCAGGTGGGCGGCGGCGACGTCCTCCAGCACGACCGGCCCGGCGGGGGAGTCGACGGTGACGGCGTGCAGGTCGGCGTCCACGTCCGCGACCCGGCTCTCCCGCAGCACCTCGACGCCGTACTCCGCCAGCGCCCGCTCCAGGACGTCGTCGGCGCGCGGCACCCCGACCGCCGTCCGCCCGGGCAGCACGAGCCGCACGTCGAGGTCGCGCAGGACGCCGGTGCGCCGCCAGGAGTCGCAGGCCAGGAAGAGCGGCTTGAGCGCGGTCGGGCCGCAGGACGCCGGCTCGGGCGGCACGGTGAACAGCACCCGCCCCGCCCGCAGCCCCGACAGCAGCGGCCACACGCGCGGCGCGCTGCCCGGGACGTAGGTCGAGGCGGCCCACCCCTCGGCGTACGCCTCCTGCAGGCCGGGCGTCGCCGCCCAGTCCTCGACCAGGCCCGGGCACAACACCAGCGTCGCGTAGCGCAGGGTGCGCCCCCGCCGGGTCCGCACGGTCGACGACGACGGGTCGACGGCCGCGACCGCGTCCCGCACCCAGGTCACCCCGTCGGGCACGACGTCGGCCATCGGGCGCTCGAGGTCGGCCATGGTCGCCTGCCCGCCGCCGACGTAGTTCAGCAGCGGCTTGTACCGGTGCACCGGCTGCGGGGCGACGACGGTGACGCCGGTCGTCCCGTCGCGGACCAGCCGCGCCGCCAGGGAGATGCCGGCGTTGCCGCCGCCCACGACCAGGACCTCGTGCTGCTGCTCCGTGCCGTCGGCGTCCACCGGGGGACCGTTCCCCGCGGAGATCGGTCGCACACGACCCGTCGAGGACGGATCGGCGACGGCGATCCCGCCGCGGTGTCCGATCGCGGCGGCCTCGTTCGTCAAGGAGATGATCGCCACGACCAGCCGACCGAGAGGACGGACCCGATGGGCCGCTACGCGTTCCTGCTGTACGACGACGAGACCGGGTACGACGACGCCGACGAGCAGGGGGTCGCCGAGGAGATGCGCCTGCACGAGGAGTTCATGGCCGCCGTCACGGCCGCGGGGGCGAGCATCGTCGCCACCGAGGCGCTGGAGGGGCCGTCGACCTCCCGCACCGTGCGCCGCGACGCCTCCGGGGCG
This sequence comes from Blastococcus sp. SYSU D00695, assembly GCF_054050555.1. Lineage (NCBI taxonomy): Bacteria > Bacillati > Actinomycetota > Actinomycetes > Geodermatophilales > Geodermatophilaceae > Blastococcus > Blastococcus sp. SYSU D00695. Next base: position 4,124 of record NZ_JBJGZP010000001.1, read on the forward strand.
CTGGTCACCGACGGTCCCTTCGCCGACACCAAGGAGGCGCTCGGCGGTTTCTACGTCATCGACGCCCCCGACCTCGACGTGGCCGTGCGCCTGGCCCGGCTCTGCCCGGCGCCGACCGTCGAGGTGCGCCCCGTCATGGTCCTGCCCGACGGCGTCTGAGGACCCCGGTGGACGAGGTCTTCCGTGCGGCGTGGCCCGTCGTCGTCGCCTCGACGGCCCGCCTCACGGAGGACCTCGACCTCGCCGAGGACTGCACGCAGGAGGCGGTCGAGCGGGCGCTGCGCGCCTGGCCGGCCGGCGCGCCGGACAACCCCACGGGCTGGCTGACGACGACCGCCCACCGGATCGCCCTGGACCGGCTCCGCCGCGCGGCGACCCTCCGGCGCAAGCTCCCGCTGCTCGTGGAGCGGACCGGCGACGACCCGGGTCCCGCGCCGACGGACCCCCTCCGGCTGGTCTTCACCTGCTGCCACCCCGCGCTGCCCCTCGAGTCGCAGGTCGCGCTCACCCTCCGGCTGGTGTGCGGGATGGACGTCGGCCGGATCGCCGCCGTCCTCCTGGCGGGGGAGGCCGGCGTCGCCCGGCGGATCACCCGCGCCAAGGCGCAGATCGCGGCCGCGCGGATCCCGTTCCGGGTGCCGCCGGACGACGAGTTGCCGGCCCGGCTGGACGCCGTCCTCACCGTGGTGCACCTGCTGCACACCGCCGGACACCGCGGGTCGGCGGCCGGCCTGCACGACGCCGAGCCGGCCCGGCGCGCCACCGAACTGGCCCGCATGCTGGTCCGGCTGCTGCCCGGGGAGCCCGAGCCGCGGGCCCTCCTCGCGCTCGTCCTGCTCACCGAGGCCCGCGGGCCCGCCCGGACCGATGCCGAGGGGGACCTGGTGCTGCTCGCCGACCAGGACCGCTCGCAGTGGGACGCGCGCTCGTCCGGGAGGGGCTCGCGCTGGCCACCGAAGCCCTGCGGGACGGCGCGCGCGGGCGCTTCGCACTGCAGGCCGGTGTCGCCGGGCTGCACGCGGTGGCGCCGAGCTGGGCGCAGACGGACTGGGCGCAGGTCGTGACCACCTACGACGCGCTGATGCGGGCCTGGCCCTCGCCGGTGGTCGCGCTCAACCGGGCGGCCGCGCGCAGCCAGCTCCCGGGCGCGGATCTCGCCGCGGTGCTGAGGGAGCTGGACGGGCTGGCGCCGGCGCTGGTCGGCTACCCGTACCTGCCGGCCGCCCGCGCCGACGTCCTGGCCCGGCTCGGACGACCGGGGGAGGCCGCGGCGGCCTACGGCGAGGCGCTGGCCCTCACCGCGAACCCGGTGGAGCGGCGGTTCCTCGCCCGGCGCCGCGCCGAGCTCCCGGAGAGCTCCGGGCGCTGACGGCGCGGCCCCGTCCGGCGGCCGGGTCAGGGGCGCAGGGCCTCGAGCACGTACTCGAGCTCCTCCACCGGCCGGCCGGGAGGCAGCACGATGCCCGGCACGTCGGCGCCGGCGTCCGCCCAGCCCTGCACCGCCGCCCGTGCGGTCGCCGCGTCCCCCGCGACGAGCACCTCGTCCACCAGCACCCGGGCCTCCGGCGGCAGCACGGGGGAGCGCGGGGTCGGGTTCGCCGCCACCACCGCGTCGACGGCCGCGCCCAGGCCGAGCCGGCGCAGCGTGCCGGCGTACAGCGGGCCCATCCCGGTCAGGTAGGTGACCACCCACCACGCCGCGACCTGCTCGGCGGTGGCGGGGTCGGCGGCCACCGCGACCGGCAGCCCCGGGAGCACCGCGGGCAGCGGCCGGTCGGCCGGCATCGCGCCCGCCTGCAGCTGCTTCACACCGTCGGCCAGACCGGAGCGCGGCAGGAAGAAGGGGCACCAGCCGTCGGCGAGCTCGCCGGCCAGGCGCACCGACCGCGGGCCCAGCGCCGCCAGGTGCACCGGCACCTCCGCGTGCGGCGGGACGGCCAGCCGCAGCGGGCGCTGCCCGCCGGCCAGCGTCGGCGTCACCCGGCCACCGGCGAGCAGCGAGCGCACCTCGCGGGTCACCGACCCCAGCCGGGTCACCGGGGCCTCGAACCGCTGGTCGTGCAGCCCCTCGGCCAGCTGCGGGGAGCCGGCGCCCAACCCCAGCGTGAACCGGCCGCCGGACACCTCGGCCAGCGAGCCGGCCAGCATCGCGATCCCGGCGGGGCTGCGGCCCCACACGTTGAGCACGCCGGTGGCCAGCCGGATCCGCTCGGTCCGCGCGGCGATCGTCGCCAGGAGGACGGCGGCGTCGTGCGCCCAGCCCTCGGCGACGGAGAAGGAGTCGTAGCCCAGCGCCTCCGCCCGGCCCGCCAGGTGCAGGACGACGTCGGCGCGGTTCTCCATCGGGGTGACGCCCACGGAGAGGCGTCGCGGTGCGGTGTCCATGGTCAGCGCCTCCAGGCATCTGTCCTCGTCGTCGGGCCGCCGCTACTGTCGGCCGGGCCCGTTGCATCCCGATTGCAGGCCCGCGATGACAGGTGCAGGCACGGCCCAGGTCCGCATCCTCGGACCGCTGCAGGTGGAGGACGGCCACGGCCCGGTCGCCGTCGGCGGCCACAAGCCACGGACGCTGCTCGCCGTCCTGCTGCTCGCCGGCGGGGACCTCGTGTCGACCGACCGGCTGGTCGGGACCCTCTGGGGGGACGCGCCGCCGCCCGGCGCGGGCACCGCGCTGCGGGCCTACGTCTCCCGGCTGCGCGGCGCGCTCGGCGACGCGGTGGCGCTGCGCTACCGCCCGCCCGGCTACTGCCTGTCCCTGGACGGCGCGACGCTGGACGCCGAGGCCTTCGAGCGGCTGGTGGCCACGGCCCGGTCCGCCGCGGCCGCCGGCGAGCCCGAGCGCGCCCTGGCCGACCTCGACGCCGGGCTGGCGCTGTGGCGCGGCGACGCGCTCGCCGAGTTCGCCGACGAGGAGTTCGCCGCGGCCACCGCCGCCCGGCTGACCGAGCTGCGCACGAGCGCGACCGAGGACCGCCTCGAGCTGCTGCTCGAGCTGGGGCGGGCGGCCGAGGCGCTGCCGGAGCTCGAGGCGGCGGTGCGCCGCCACCCGACGCGGGAACGGCCCGCGGTCGCGCTGATGCGGGCGCTGTACGCCACCGGCCGGCAGGCCGACGCGCTCGCCGCGTTCCACGACCTGCGCACCCGCCTCGACGAGGAGCTCGGCGTCGAGCCGGCCGCCGCGGCCCGCGCCCTGTACCGGCGGATCCTCGTCCACGACCCGGCGCTGGCCGGCCGCCCGCCCCCGGGCAACCTGCCGCGGCGGGCGAGCGGGTTCGTCGGCCGCGAGCGGGAGGTCGACCGCGTCCTGGCGGCGCTGCGCGCCGGGCCCCTGGTGACGCTGACCGGGGTCGGCGGCGCCGGGAAGACCCGGCTGGCCGTCGAGGTCGCCACCCGCGACCGGGCACGGTTCGCCGACGGCGTGTGGCTGTGCGAGCTGGCCGCCCTCCCCGACGGCGGGCCGGTCGGGCACGCGGTCGCGGCGGTCCTGAACGTCCAGCAGCGGCCCGGGCTCTCGATCGAGCAGACCGTCGTGGAGTACCTGCGCTCGCGCACCGCGCTGCTCGTCGTGGACAACTGCGAGCACGTCCTGGCGCCGGCCGCCCGGCTCGTCGCCGCCGTGGTGGCGCACTGCCCGGACGTCGTCGTCCTGGCCACCAGCCGGGAACCGCTCGGCGTGGAGGGGGAGCAGCTGTGGCCGGTGCCGCCGCTGCCGGCGCAGGACGCGGCCGAGCTGTTCCTCCAGCGGGCCCGCGCCGTGTCCCCGGACCTGCGGCTGGACGCCGCCGACGCCGAGGCGGTCGCCACCGTCTGCGCGCGGCTCGACGGCCTGCCGCTGGGCATCGAGCTGGCCGCCGCCCGGATCCGCGTCATGACCCCTGCGGAGATCGCCCGGCGGCTGGAGGAGGCGCCGCTCGTGGGCGGCGGTCGCGGCGCCGTGGCGCGGCACCAGAGCCTGGGGCAGGCGATCGACTGGTCCTACCGCCTCCTCCCGGAGGCCGAGCGGCGGGTGTTCCGCGGCCTGTCGGTGTTCGTCGGCGGCGCGGACCTGCGCGCCGTGCACCGGGTGGCCGACCCCGAGGCGACGGGGGACGAGGCCCTGGACCGCCTCACCCGGCTCGTCGAGCGCTCGATGGTGGCCGCCGTCAACGGCGGGGCGCACAGCCGCTACCGGCTGCTGGAGACCCTGCGCGCCTACGGGCGCGCCCGGACCGAGGCCGACGGCAGCGGCGGCGCGCTGCACCGCCGGCACGCCGCCTACTACGTGGACCTGGCCGAGCGGGCCGCGCGCGGGGTGCAGGGCCCGGACGAGCGCGCCTGGGTGCAGGAGGCCCTCGCCGAGACCGACAACCTCCGGGCGGCGTTCCTCCACACGTGCGCGGACGGCGACCGGGACCTCGCGCTGCGGCTGACGGCGGCCGTGCCCGAGGTGATCAGCCTGCGGATCGGGTACGAGGCCGCGGCCTGGGCCGAGCGGGCGGTGGTCGGCGCCGACCCGGCGCACCCCCGGTACGTCGCCGTCGTCGGCGCCGCCGCCCGGGGCGCGTGGAACCGCGGGGACTTCGCCCGGGCCACCGCGCTGGCCGCCCTGGCCGAGGGCCGCCGGCCGCCGCCGGGCACGGCCCGCATCGCCCACCCGGGGGACGTGCTCGCCGACGTCGCGCTGTACCAGGGGGACGCCGCGTCCGCGCTGCGGCACTACGCCGCCGAGTCCGGGCACGCCCGGGCCGACGGCGACCGGATCCGGCTGGTCTGGACGCTGTACTACGTCGCGGTCTGCCACGCCGTGCTCCGGCAGCCGCAGCACGGCCTCGCCGCGGCCCGGGAGAGCCTCGACGTCGCGGAGGGGACGGCGAACCCGACGGCGCAGTCGATGGCCCGCTACGCGGTCGGCCTCGTGGTCAAGAAGTCCGACCCCGAACGCGCGCTGGGCCTGTTCGACGCCGCGGGCGGTCTCGCCGCCGACGTGCGCAACTTCTGGTGGCACGGCGTCGCGCTCATGGAGGCCGCGGCCACGCGCGGCGTGCACGACGCCCCGGCGGTCGCCGCACGCGCGTTCCTCGTCGTCCTGGACCACTGGGACCGCGTCGGCGACGCCACGCAGCAGTGGCTCGCCCTGCGGTACGTGGCGCGGCTGCTGCACCGCGTCGGCGCCGAGCCCGACGCCGCCGCCCTGCACGCCTGCCTCGTCGCGGCGGGCAAGCCCTCCCCGCTCGGGCCGCCGGCCCCGCCTCCGGCGCCGGTCGCCGGCGGGCCGGGGCAGCTCCTGGGGCGGGCGGTCGCCGCCGCCCGCGCGGCCCTGCACCGGATCGCGTGAGCGTGCAGCGGCGGTGCAACCGGGCTGCAACGGGCCGGGACCACCGTCGTCGCATGACGAACACCATCAGCAACACCACCGACACCACCGACGCAGCCGCCGCCGACCGCGCGCTGAAGACCCGGCACCGGGCGATGTGGGCCCTGGGGGACTACCCGGCCGTGGCCGCCGACGTCATCCCCGAGCTCGGGCCGGTCCTGGTCACCGCGGCCGGCGTCGGCGCCGGCGACCGGGTGCTGGACGTCGCGGCCGGCAGCGGCAACGTCGCCGTCCCCGCGGCACTCGCCGGTGCCGACGTGACCGCCTCCGACCTCACCCCGGAGCTGCTCGAGGCCGGCCGCCGCTCGGCCGAGCGGCAGGGCGCCCGGGTGCAGTGGGAGGAGGGCGACGCCGAGGCGCTGCCCTACGCCGACGGGACGTTCGACGTCGTCCTGTCCTGCGTCGGCGTCATGTTCGCCCCGCACCACCGGCAGGCGGCCGACGAGCTGGTCCGGGTGTGCCGGTCCGGCGGGACGATCGGGCTGATCAGCTGGACGCCGCAGGGTTTCGTCGGCGAGATGTTCGCGACGATGAAGCCCTACGCGCCCCCGCCGCCGCCGGGTGCCCAGCCGCCGCCGCTGTGGGGCGACGAGGAGCACGTGCGCGGCCTGCTCGGCGACCGGGTCACCGACGTCGTCGCCCGCCGGCAGACGATCACCGCCGGCGGCCAGCCCTCGCCCGAGGCCTGGGTGGACTACTGGAAGACCGTCTACGGACCCACGATCGCGGCCTACCGCGGCATCGCCGACGACCCCGCGCGCACCGCAGCGCTCGACCGCGACCTCGCCGCCCTCGTCGCCCGGTACGACTCGGGCACCGGGTCGGTCCGCATGGACTGGGAGTACCTGCTGCTCACCGCCCGCCGCGCCTGACCCGCCCGGCCGGGCCGCCCGGTCGGGCGGCCCGGCCCCACCCCCCCCCGAGGAGCACGAGATGACCGACGTCCTGGTCCGGCGCGACGACCCCCGGACGACCCGCGTCGACGACGGCGAGCCGGCGGCGACCGCGGTGGCCGAGGGCACGGTGCAGTTCGCCGTCGAGCGGTTCGGGCTGACCGCGAACAACCTCACCTACGCGGTGCTCGGCGACGAGCTGCGCTACTGGGACCTCTTCCCCGCCCCGGAGGGATGGGGACGGATCCCCGTCTGGGGCTTCGGCCGGGTCCTGGCCTCGGGGGTGGAGGGGATCACCGCGGGGGAGCGCTTCTACGGCTGCTGGCCGATGTCGTCGCGGGTGACCCTCGAGGTGACGCCCGCCGGGCCGGGCTTCGTCGCCTCCTCCGCCGCGCGGGCCGACCTGGCCCCGACCTACAACCGCTACCTGCGGGCGGTGCCGCGGACCGGGTTCCCGCCCGAGCTGGACGACGCCGCGGCGGTCGTGCGCCCGCAGTTCCTGACCGGCTGGCTGATCGCCGACCAGCTCGCCCGCAGCGGCTGGCACGGCGCGGACACCGTGGTGCTCACCTCGGCGTCGAGCCGGACCGCGCTGTCCACGGCGGCCGCCGTCCGGGAGCACGAGGGCGCGCCGGCCGTCGTCGGCCTCACCTCGCTCGGGCGCGTCGGCCCGACCGCCGCGACCGGGCTGTACGACCGGGTCCTGGACTACGACGAGATCGCCGGGCTGCCCCGGTCCGGCGGGCTGGTGCTGGTCGACGTCGCCGGCGACCCGGCGCTGCGCGCGGCCGTCCACCGGGCCACCGCCGACGTCCTGCGCGCCTCGGTCATGGTCGGGGCGACGCACTGGGAGCAGGCCAGCCTCGACGGGGACGGGCTGCGCGGCCCGCAGCCGGTGTGGTTCTTCGCCCCCGCCGTGGCCGACGAGCGGGCGGCCGAGCTGGGGCAGCTGCCGTTCGCCCGGCTGCTCGGCGCGGCGTGGGCCTCCTTCGCCGCCACCCGGCTGCCGCAGCTGGTCACCTTCCGCCACGAGACCGGCGCCGACGCGCTCACCGCTGCCTACGCGGCGCTGCTCAAGGGCGACGTCGACCCCCGCGAGGGGCTGGTCCTGTCCCTGTAGCCGGAGCGTGTGCGCCCACGCCGCGGGATCGGCCGCGAAGTGCGGCGTCGGCGCACACGCTCCGGGCGCCCGAGGCGGTCCAAGTCGTCTGCAAGACCGTTGCAGACGGCGGGCGCGAGAGTCGGACCGGCCGAGAACGGCCCGACCCGAGGAGCCCGCGATGACCGCCACCACCGGCACGATCGACACCCGTCAGATGAACACCGTCCACTCCCTCTTCCGGCGCGAGTTCCGCCTCGCCGGCGGCGTGGTCCGCCGGGTCGAGGCCGGCGACACGGAGCGGGCCCGGGTCGTCGCCGACCACCTCGAGCTGCTGACCCGCACGCTGCACCACCACCACACCGCGGAGGACGAGCTCATCTGGCCGCGGCTGCTCGAGCGGGTGCCGGAGGAGCTGGCGCCGGTCGTGCGGCTCATGGAGACCCAGCACGGCCGGGTCGACGCGCTCGTCGCCGAGCTCGACGAGCTGCGGCCCCGCTGGGCGGCCACCGCCGGCGCCGCGGACCGCGACCGGGTCGCCGACCTGCTCGACGAGCTCCACGTGCACCTCTGCGAGCACCTCGACGCCGAGGAGGAGCGGGTGCTGCCGATCATCGCCCGCACCATCACCGAGCAGGAGTGGCACGCGGTGGGCGAACGCGCCCGCACCAGCAACCGCCGGGACCAGGCGGCGCTGGTGCTGGGCATGCTGCAGTACGAGGGCGACCCGCAGGCCATCGCGATGATGTTGGCCGCCGCCCCGGCACCGGTCCGCTGGCTCGTGCCGAAGCTGTCGCGCCGGGCGTTCCGCAAGCACTCCCTCGTCGTGCACGGCACCGCGACGCCCTGACGGGAGGACCGGCCCGCGCGGCGGTCCTCCGGGCGCCGTCGTCGCGGCTCAGTGCAGGGCCGACAACCCGCGCTCGAGGTCCTCCAGGTTCATGCAGGGTGAGATGGTCACCCGGGCTCCCATCTGGAACAGGGGCTCGGAGACCACCGGCAGCTGGGCGGCGTCGGTCATGTCGATGACCGCCCACAGGCTGCGGCAGCCCTCGTCCCCGACGAAGTAGACGGCCTCGGGGTGCAGCCGCTCGACGGTCTCCCGGATCGTCTTCTCCATGCTGCCCTCGGCGAGGGCACGGTTGCCGCTCTCGGTGTCGACGACGGCCTTCAGCATCATGCGCATGGCGACCTCCTGGGCGTGGGCCGCCCAGGCTGGCCCGCGGCGTCCCCGGGGGCCAGAGGCGTTCGGCCCCGGGAATGCGGTCCGCGCCGCGCGACTTGGCGGGGGGCATGACGACTCTCGGACTCATCGGCAGCGGGCACATCGGCGGGACGATCGCGCGGCTGGCGGTCGCCGCCGGGCACGACGTCGTCCTCAGCAACAGCCGCGGACCGGAGACCCTCGCCGACCTCGTCGCGGAGCTCGGCCCGCGCGCGCGGGCGGCGACCCCGGCCGAGGCGGCCGAGGCCGGCGACCTCGTGGTGGTCACCATCCCGCTGAAGGCCTACCGCACCGTCCCCGTCGACCCGCTGCGCGGCAAGGTCGTGATCGACACGAACAACTACTACCCCGACCGCGACGGGCAGATCGCCGAGCTCGACGACGAGTCGACGACGACCAGCGAGCTGCTGCAGGCCCACCTCCCCGACTCGCGGGTGGTCAAGGCCTTCAACAACGTCTACTTCGCCCACCTCGCCACCCTGGGCCGGCCCGCCGGCTCCCCGGACCGGTCGGTCATCGCCATCGCCGGGGACGACGCCGACGCCAAGGCGACCGTCACGCAGTTCCTCGACACCCTCGGCTACGACGCCTACGACGTCGGCCCGCTCGCCGAGGGGTGGCGCTTCCAGCGGGACACCGCCGCCTACGCCGGCCTGTACCTCGCTCCCGGCACGGAGTTCCCCGGCCCCGGCCGCCCCGCGACGCCGGAACTGCTGCGGGAGAAGCTGGCGGCGGCGGTGCGTTACCGCGACATGTAGCGCGCCCGGTCCCGCGGCCTTGCGGAGATCGTGCGGAACGGCTGCGGCGACCCTGCGCCGCGACCGGCACAGTCGTCCTCGTCGCCGGGTCACGGGGGGACCGGCGACAGGGGGAACGCACCGCAGGAGCCCCGCTCGCGGCCTCGGGGGAGGGCCGTCGAGCGGGGCTCCTGCGCGTCCGGTGCCCCGGTCCGTGCTCGGTCCTGCGGTCTTGCTCGCGGTCTCGCGGTCCTGCAGCACCGCGAGACCGCGAGGAACACCGCAGGAGCGCACTGCACCCGCCCGTGGGCGGGCGAGGTGTCAGGCCGCGAGCGGGTGGTGGTGGCAGCGGCCGCCGCCGGTCGCCCGCGCCCCGCAGGGCGCCCCGGACCGGGTCAGCTCGCCGCTGTCGCCGCACCGCGCGGGGCCGGCCGCGGAGGGCGCCGGGGGAGTGGGGACCGAGCGCACGAACGGGAGGACGACGCCGTTCCCGGCCGGCGCGGCGGTCTCCGGGGTGGCGACTTCCGGGGCGGCGGTGGCCTCCGGGGCGGTCGCGGGCTCGCGGCGCCCGGCGAGGCGCTGCAGGGCGGCGGCGGCCGACAGGCCGGCCGTGAAGGCGGTCAGGGCGGTGGCGAGGTGGCTGGCGCGCATGCCCTCTCCATCGGCTGCCCGGAGCCGCAACGGGACGGCCCGGTCAGGTCCCGCAGAAGGTCCGGTAGGCCGCGCCGAAGTCGGCCGGCGCCGGTGCGGCGTACCGCTCCAGGCCGGGGCGCTCCTCGTACGGCCGGCCGACCGCCTCCAGCAGCCGCCCGAACGGGCCGAGGTCGCCGCCGGTGGCCGCCTCCAGCGCCTCCTCCACCAGGTGGTTGCGCGGGATGTAGGCGGGGTTCACCCGGTCCATCGCCGCGCCGTCCGGGCCGGTCGCCCGCCAGCGCTGCGCCCAGGCGTCGAAGCCGGCGAGGTCCAGGAACAGGTCCCGCGCCGGGGTGGCGTCCCCGCGCGCCGCGGCACCGAGCGCGCGGAAGAACGAGGTGTGGTCGACGTGGCCGGCCCGCAGGAGGGCGAGCAGGTCGTCGCTCAGCGCCGTCACCACGGCGTCGTCCACCCCGTCGGGGAGGCCGAGCTTGGCGCGCATCCCCGCCGTCCACGCGGCGCTGTACCGGGGGCGGAAGCCCTGCAGGGCCGCGACGGCGACCTCGACGGCGCGCTCCTGCTCCTCGGCCAGCAGCGGCAGCAGCGCCTCGGCGAACCGGGCCAGGTTCCACTCCAGGACCAGCGGCTGGTGGCCGTAGCGGTAGCGGCCGCCGGCGTCGATGGAGCTGTAGACGGTGTCCGGGTCGACGGCCTCCATGAAGGCGCACGGGCCGTAGTCGATGGTCTCGCCGGAGATCGTCGTGTTGTCGGTGTTCATCACGCCGTGCACGAAGCCGAGCAGCATCCACTGTGCGACCAGCGACGCCTGCGCGGCGACGACCGCCTCGTACAGCGCCAGGTAGGGGTTCTCCGCGTCGGCGGCGTGCGGGTGGTGCCGGGCGATCGCGGCGTCGGCGAGCCGCCGCAGCAGGCCGGTGTCGCCGGTGGCGCGCGCGTACTGGAAGCTGCCGACCCGCAGGTGGCTGCTCGCCACCCGGGCGAGGACGGCGCCGGGCAGGGCGGTCTCGCGGTACACCGGCCGGCCGGTGGCGACGACGGCCAGCGCGCGGGTGGTGGGGACGCCGAGCGCGTGCATGGCCTCGCTGACGACGTACTCGCGCAGCATCGGGCCGACGGCGGCGAAGCCGTCCCCGCCGCGGGAGAACGGGGTGGGGCCCGAGCCCTTGAGGTGCAGGTCGTGCACGCGGCCCTGGGGGTCGACCAGCTCGCCGAGCAGCAGGGCGCGGCCGTCGCCCAGGCGCGGGCTGTAGCCGCCGAACTGGTGCCCGGCGTAGGCCTGGGCGACCGGGCGCGCGCCGGCCGGGACGGCGGTGCCCACCAGCAGGCGCACGCCCTCCTCGGTGCGCAGCGCCGCCGGGTCCAGGCCGAGCTCGGTGGCCAGCGGCTCGTTGAGCGCCAGCAGCCGCGGGTCGGGGGCCTCCGCCGCCTGCCACGGCAGCGCCAGCTCGGGCAGCTCGCGGGCGAACCGGTCGTCGAGGCTCACGGTCGGCGCGGGGGCGGTGGTCACCCCCTCGACGGTACGACCCGCCCGCGTTGCGCACCGGGCGGCGGCCGTCGTCACGCCGGCCCCACCCGCCCCGTGTCGGCGCGCACGTGCCCGCTCGCGGCGTCCTGACCGGCCACGATGCCGCCGGGCGCCCGCTGGGGGCGAAGCCGCCGACCCCGGGAGAGCCGTGCCGACCCGCCCCGCCGTCCGTGCCGCACTGCTGGCCTGCGCCGTCCTCGGCGTCGGCCTCGTGCCCGGCGTCGCCGCGGCCGACCCGGCGGACACCGAGACCGTCACCGAGTGCACCGAGACCGCCCTGCGGGCCGCGATCACCGACGCGCCCGACGGCGGCACGGTGGAGATCGCCTGCGACGACCCGATCCTCGTCACCCCGGAGGGTGGCAGCACGATCGTCGTCCGCAAGACGCTGACCATCGCCGGCACGGTCCCCGGCGTGGTGGTCGACGGCGGCAACCGGACGTCGCTGTTCGTCGTCGAGCCCGGCCCCGACGTGCAGACGGCCGAGGACCTGCCCACGCTGACCCTGCGCGACCTCACCCTGACCCGCGGCTTCTCCACCGACCAGGGCCTGACCGGCGGAGGCGCGGTGTGGAGCCTCGGCAACCTCGTCGCCGAGCGGGTCGCGTTCACCGACAACCACTCCTACACCGTCGGCGGCGCGGTCCTCGCCATGGGACACGGGACGACGACCGTCGTCGACAGCACCTTCACCGGCAACACCGTGACCTGCCCGCTGGTCGGGTCCGGCGGCGGCGCCATCGCCGTCCGGCAGAAGGGGCGGACGACGATCACCGGGAGCACGTTCACCGGCAACGCCGTGGTCGGCATGGCCTCCGGTGGCGCCGTGCTGGCCTACGTCGGCTGGTACGCCGGCATGGCCGCCGAGCCGCCGCCGGAGCCGCTGCCGCCGCACGTGCTGAGCGGCCCGGTCGTGATCAGCGGCAGCACGTTCACCGGCAACGCCGTGTGGGTCTCGGGCATCACCGACCGGCTCCTCGGCGGCGGAGCGGTCGCGACCTTCGACCACCCGCTCGACGTCTCCGACAGCACCTTCACCGGCAACCACGTGGTCGCGCCGGTCGTCCCGGCCCACGGGGGCGCCGTCCTCGCCGCCTCGCTGCGGGACACCCCCACCTCCCTGACCACCGTCGACGTCCTCGACGGCGGGTTCCCCGACACCGCCGAGGCCTTCGGCGGCGTCGTGCCGACCGACGGCCGGGGCGGCGGGATCGCGCTGCACGGCACCCCGGCCACGGTCGAGGACACGGTCGTCGCCGGCAACCGCGCCCGGCTCGGGGGCGGCCTGCACAGCCGGGGCGGCCCGGTCGACGTCACGAACTCGACGATCGAGGGCAACACCGCCGGCGGGGCGGACGCCGACCCCGACGTCAACTCCGGCGGGGGGATCAGCACCTGGGGCCCGCTGACGCTCACCGACAGCCTGGTCCGGGACAACGCCGGCGCCTCCTGCGTCCTGTGGCCGGCCGGCCTGGGAACCGGGGACCCGGTGGCCGACGGCGGCGGCAACGAGGTGGACGCCCCCGGCTCCTGCTTCCGCCCGCCGGTCCCGGCCACGCCGCCCGCGTCCACCGGCGGACTCGGCGCGCCCGCGGCGCCGACGGTGCCCGGCGACCCCGTCGCGCTGGGCGGCAGCGGCTTCGCGCCGCACGCCCGGGTCACGCTCGCCGCCTACCCGCTGCTCGGGGCCGCCACGGCGCCGGGCACCGCGGCCGCCGCTCCGGCGCCCGTCGACCTCGGCACGACACCGGCCGACGCGGGCGGGGCCTTCACCGCCTCCCCGGTGCTGTCCGGCGCCGGGGTGTGGCGGGTGGTCGCACTCGGAGCCGGCCCCTCGGGGACCCCGGTGGCGCTCTCGGCGGTCGTGGTGGTCGCGGCCGCGGGTACCGACGTCGCCCCGGTCGTCACCGCGCAGCCGGCGTCGGCGAGCGGCGCGGTCGGGACCTCCGTCGTCCTCACCGCCGCCGCGGCGGGTGCCCCGGCGCCCACCGTGCGGTGGCAGCGGTCGGACGACGGCGGCGCGACCTGGACCGACGTCCCCGGCGCGACCGGTGGCACGCTGACCGTCCCGGTGACCGCCGGCGGCGGGTCGTTCCGGGCGGTGTTCACCAATGCCGCGGGGACGGCGACCAGCGGCGTCGCGCTGGTCAGCGGACCCGGCGGCGGGTCCGGAGGAGGCAGCGGCGGCACGGCCGGTGGCGGGGCCGACCCCGTGTCGGGCGGCGCCGCCGTGCCCGCGCCGGGAGGGCCGGGGTCCGGCGGGCTGGCGCTGACCGGCGCCGACGTCCTGCCCGTCGCCGTCGCCGGTGGGGTGCTCGTGCTCGCCGGTGCGGTCCTGGTGGCCGGCGCCCGGCGGCGTCGCACGGCCCCCGCGGCGGACTGACCGGCGCGGTCAGTCCGGCGCGTCGACCAGTGCCTGCACCGCGCGGGCGTAGAGCGCGACGACCCGCTCGCGGCCGGCCTGGTCGAGCACCGACTCGCTGATCGTCGGCCAGGCCTGCATGAGCCCCCCGACCTGGGCGGCGATCAGCTCCGCGCGGACTCCCGCGTCGGGCCCCTCGAGCCGGGCGGTCAGCCGGTCGATGAACTGCACGCGGGCGCTCGCGCGGAGGCTGGCGCGCACGGCGTCGTGCTCGGAGGCGCGGACCATCGTGGCGTAGGCCCGCCGCTCGCGCTCCCGGTCGGGGTGCAGGACGTAGGCGACGAGCGCCGCGCCGAGCGTCTCCAGCGGGCCGTCGAGAGCCGGCCCGTGGCCGCTGGCCAGGCCCATGACCTCGATGAACAGCTGCTCCTTGGACCCGAAGTGGCGGATCACCAGCGCCGGGTCCACGCCGGCCGCCGCCGCGATCGCGCGGACCGACGTCGCGGTGAACCCGCGCTCGTCGAACATGTCGCGCGCGCTGGCGGCGATGGCCGCGCGGGTCGCGGCGCCGGAGGAGGCGGCGGGCGTCCCTGTGGTGGTCACCCCGGCACGGTCGCACACGTGTCAACGTCGTTGACAACGGTCGGTCAACGGCGTTGACTGCCGCCCGGGTTCGTTGCTCCGAGCAACGAGTCGACCGCCGCCCGCACCCGAGGAGTTCCCGCATGACCACCGCGCAGACCGCACATGTGCCGGCCCGGGCGATCGACCCGCCCGCCCGGACCTGGCCGTGGCTGCTGTTCGTCGGCATCGGCGCGCTGGTCGTCTCGCTGGCCCAGTCCCTGCTCATCCCGGTGCTCGCCACGCTGCCGGCCGCCCTCGACGCCTCGGCCGACACCGTGCAGTGGCTGTTGACCTCGACGCTGCTGGTCGCGGCCGTCGCCGTCCCCCTCTTCGGGCGCCTGGGGGACATGTTCGGCACGCGGCGCATGCTGCTGGTCGCGATCGGCGCGCTGGTCGTGGGCTCGCTGCTCACCGCGACCACCAGCAACGTGCCGCTGCTGATCGTCGGTCGCGGCATCCAGGGCATCTCCACCGCGGCGATCCCACTGGGCATCAGCCTGCTCAGCCGGCTGCTGCCCCGCGAGCGGGCCGGCGGGGCGATCGCGCTGATCAGCGCCATGCTGGGCGTCGGCGGCGCCCTCGGACTGCCCTTCGCCGGCGTCATCGCCGAGCACTTCGACTTCCACGCCCTGTTCTGGATCTCCGGGGCGGTCGCGGCCGTGGCCTTCGCCGGCATCCTGCTCGTCGTCCCCGAGGCGCCCGCCCGCAGCGGTGGCCGCGTCGACGTGGTCGGGGCGGCGCTGCTGGGCGGCGCGCTGGTGTCGCTGCTGCTCCCGCTGGCCGAGGGCTCGGACTGGGGCTGGGGCTCCGGGCGGGTCGTCGGGCTGCTGGTGCTCGCCGCCGCGCTGTTCGCCGTCTTCGGCTGGTGGCAGACCCGCGTCGCGGACCCGCTGGTCGACCTCGCCACGATGCGCCGCCGCCCCATCGTGCTGACCAACGTGGCGTCGCTGCTGTTCGGCTTCGCGATGTTCGCCTCGTTGATCGGCACGGCGTCCTACGTCCAGGCGCCGCCGGCCAGCGGCTACGGGTTCGGCTCCTCGATCGTCGTCGGTGGCCTGGCGATGCTCCCCGGCGGCCTGGCCATGCTGGTGTTCGCCCCGCTGTCCGCGCGCCTCATCGCCCGGCGTGGCGCCCCGCAGGTCCTCGCGCTCGGCGGCGTCGTCGTGGCGCTGGGCTGGCTGGCCCGCATCGTGTTCACCGGGTCGCTGACCGAGGTGGTGCTGGGTGCGACCGTCGTCGGCATCGGCACGAGCATCGGGTACGCCTCCATGCCGGCCCTGATCAACGAGCACAGCCCCCGGGACGAGATCGCAGCCGCCAACGGGGTGAACTCGCTGCTGCGTGCCGTGGGCAGCTCCCTGGCCAGCGCGGTCGGAGGCTCGATCCTCGCCGCCGCCACGGTGACGCTCGGCGCGTTCGCGCTGCCGTCGCTGACCGCCTACCGGGTGCTGTTCGTGGTGTGCGGGGTGGCGGCCCTGGTCGCCGCCGCGGTCGCGCTGTGCATCCCCGCCCGCGCCCAGGGGGAGTGACCGGAGGCCGCCGTCAGCCGTCGCGTGCGGGCCGCTGTCCGGGGTGGTCCAGGCGGCGGCGGGCGGCGGCCTCCGCCGGACCGGTCAGGGTGAGCAGCAGCAGTCCCCAGTAGTTCACCGCCGGGAGGGCCACCCCGACGACCAGCGCCAGGGCGAAGGCGGCGACCGTGACCATCCCCGGCACCGGGTGGACGACGTCGGCGCCGGCACGACGCAGCGCCGGCCGTCGCCAGAGGAGCAGGCTGAGCGCGGAGAGCAGCGCCGAGCTCGCCGTCATCGTGCCGATGTACAGCGCGATCGCAGGCCGCTGCGTGCCGTAGACGGCGATCACCTGCGTCGCGAACGGCAGCACGACGATGGTGAGGATCCAGGCGAAGCCGAGCAGCACGAGGGTGCTGTCGTAGCTGCCGATCCGCTCGACCAGCCGGTGGTGGACGAGCCAGAGTCGCGCGATCACGACGAAGCTGAGCAGGAAGGCGCCGAACTGCCGCCACTCCTCCCGCAGCACGGTGCCCAGGTCGTCCTGCGGGGCGTCGAGCACCTCGACCAGCGGCAGCACCAGCAGGGTGATGGCGATCGCCACCACCGCGTCGAGGAAGGTGACCAGCCGGTCCAGGCCGCGCTCGGTGCGCACGCGCGGCACGGTAGCGGGCTGATCGGGACGTGGTACCTAGCGCAACGGATGTGATCCGCGCCACTCTTGCTCTCGCCGTGCAGAGGACCGGGAGGGCGCCATGGACAGGGACAACTACGTCGCCGAGCTGCCGTTCGGCCGGCCGGAGATCGACGACGAGGCCTTCGTCGCCCCGACCGCAGTGGTCGTGGGTGCGGTGACGATGGGGCCGAGGTCGAGCATCTGGTACGGCTCGGTCGCCCGCGCCGACGAGGAGGCGATCGTCCTCGGGCCCGGCACCAACGTGCAGGACGGCTGCGCGCTGCACTCCGACCCCGGGTTCCCGCTGGTCGTCGGGCGCGGGGTCACCGTCGGGCACCGGGTCGTGCTGCACGGGGCCCGGATCGACGACGACGTCCTCGTCGGGATGGGCAGCATCGTCATGAACGGCGCCCACATCGGCGGCGCGTCGATCGTGGCCGCGGGCGCGGTGGTCACGCCCAACACGGAGGTCCCGCCCTGGTCGGTGGTGGCCGGCGTGCCGGCCCGCGTCGTCCGGGCGGCCACCGAGGAGGACCTCGAGCACATCCGCGCCAACGCCGAGAGCTACACCCGCCGGCTGCCCGCCGCCCGCCGGGTCCGGCCGGTGGTCCGTCGTCCGCTGCCCGCGGCCGGGCTGGTCGCCGGAGACGGGATGTACTGACGCGGACGCCGACCCGGCCGGGACGCCGGCTGCGTGGGTGGGTCCGGGACGGGCTCGGGGCGGCTGGGGGACGGGCGGCTGCCCGCTCTGCCGGCGGGTTCCGCACCTTGCCGGCCGGATCGGCCCGGCGACGTCCGGAACCGGCCGGCAGAGTCGGCTCGACCGGCCGGATCGGCCCGGCGACGTCCGGAACCGGCCGGCAGAGTCGGCCCGGCCGGTGGCGTCCTCGGACGCGGCCGGGCCGGTCAGTCCCGGGGGCGGCGCCGGATCCTCGAGCCCAGCCAGGTGAGCGGGTCGTAGCGGCGGTCCACCACCCGCTCCTTGAGCGGGATGATCCCGTTGTCGGTGAGGTGGATGCCCTCCGGGCACACCTCGCTGCAGCACTTGGTGATGTTGCAGTAGCCCAGGCCGAACTCGTCCTGGGCCCGGCGCCGGCGGTCGACGGTGTCCAGCGGGTGCATGTCGAGCTCGGCGAGCCGGATCAGGAACCGCGGCCCGGCGAAGGCGGCCTTGTTCTCCTCGTGGTCGCGGATCACGTGGCAGGTGTCCTGGCACAGCCAGCACTCGATGCACTTGCGGAACTCCTGCGAGCGCTCGACGTCGACCTGCTGCATCCGGTGGTTGCCGTCGTCGTCGCGCGGGCGCGGGGTGAACGCCGGGACCTGCGCCGCCTTCTCGTAGTTGTAGGAGACGTCGGTGACGAGGTCCCGGATCACCGGGAAGGTCCGCAGCGGTGTCACCGTCACCGTCTCGTCCTCGGCGAAGGTGCTCATCCGGGTCATGCACATCAGCCGCGGCCGGCCGTTGACCTCCGCGCTGCACGACCCGCACTTGCCGGCCTTGCAGTTCCACCGGACGGCGAGGTCGCCGGCCTGGGTGGCCTGCAGTCGGTGGACGACGTCGAGCACGACCTCGCCCTCGTTCACCGGCACGGTGTACGTCTGCAGGTCCCCGCCGGAGGCGTCCCCGCGCCACACCCGGAACGTCGCGTCGTAGCTCATGGCGTCATCCCTCGAAGATCTCGGCGAGCTCGGGTGGCATCTGGGGGAGCGGCTGGCGGGTCACCGTCACCGAGCCGTCGGGGGCCAGCGTGCAGACGAGGTTGGTCCGCGCCCACTCGGCGTCGGTGGCCGGGAAGTCGTCGCGGGTGTGCCCGCCGCGGCTCTCCTGCCGCTCGAGCGCCGCCCGGGCGATGCACTCGCTGACGCGCAGCATGTGCGGCAGGTCCAGCGCCAGGTGCCAGCCGGGGTTGTACTGGCGGTGTCCCTCCACCGACAGGGCGGCCACCCGCCGTTTGAGCGCCTCGATCCGGTCGAGGGCCTGCTTCATCTCCGCGGCCGTGCGGATGATCCCGACGAGGTCGTGCATCGTCTGCTGCAGGTCCTGCTGGACGGCGTAGGGGTTCTCCCCGCCCTCCCGCTCGAACGGCGCGAGCGCGGCGCGGGCGGCCTCGGTCAGCGCCTCCTCCGCGAGCGCCACCGCCCCGGTCCGCTTCATCGCGTGCTCGGCCGCGGCGGCGCCGGCCCGCCGTCCGAACACGAGCAGGTCCGACAGGGAGTTGCCGCCCAGCCGGTTGGAGCCGTGCATGCCGCCGGCGACCTCGCCGGCGGCGAACAGGCCGGGCACCCGGGCCGCCTCGCTGTCGGGGTCGACCTCCACCCCGCCCATCACGTAGTGGCAGGTGGGCCCGACCTCCATCGCCTCGGCGGTGATGTCGACCTCGGCCAGCTCCTTGAACTGGTGGTACATCGACGGCAGCCGCTTGCGGATGTACTCGGCCGGGCGGCGGGAGGCGATGTCGAGGAAGACGCCGCCGTGCGGGCTGCCGCGGCCGGCCTTCACCTCGCTGTTGATGGCCCGCGCGACCTCGTCGCGGGGCAGCAGCTCGGGCGGGCGCCGGTTGTTCTTCTTGTCGTCGTACCAGCGGTCGGCCTCGTCCTCGGTCTCCGCCGTCTCCTTGCGGAAGAAGTCGGGGATGTAGTCGAACATGAACCGGTTGCCGGCCGAGTTGCGCAGCACGCCGCCGTCGCCGCGCACGCTCTCGGTCACCAGGATCCCGCGCACCGACGGCGGCCAGACCATGCCGGTCGGGTGGAACTGGACGAACTCCATGTTGACCAGGGACGCCCCGGCCTGCAGCGCCAGCGAGTGGCCGTCGCCGGTGTACTCCCAGGAGTTCGACGTGACCTTGTAGGACTTGCCGATGCCGCCGGTGGCCAGCACCACCGAGGGCGCCTGCCAGGCCACGAACCGGCCCGACTCCCGCCAGTAGCCGAACGCGCCGGTCATCCCCTCGGCGTCGGTCAGCAGCCGGGTGACCGTGCACTCCATGTACACGTCGACGCCGAGCGCGACCGTGCGCTGCTGGAGGGTGCGGATGAGCTCCAGCCCGGTGCGGTCTCCCACGTGCGCCAGCCGGGCGTAGCGGTGGCCGCCGAAGTCGCGCTGGCTGATCAGCCCGTCGGGGGTGCGGTCGAACAGCGCGCCCCAGTCCTCGAGCTCGCGGACCCGGTCGGGGGCCTCCTGCGCGTGCAGCTGGGCCATGCGCCAGTGGTTGAGCATCTTCCCGCCGCGCATGGTGTCCCGGAAGTGCACCCGCCAGTTGTCCTCCGGGTAGAGGTTGGCCATCGCCGCGGCGATGCCGCCCTCGGCCATGACGGTGTGCGCCTTGCCCAGCAGCGACTTGCACACCACCGCCGTCCGCGCGCCCTGCTCGTGCGCCTCGATCGCCGCCCGCAGGCCGGCGCCGCCGGCCCCGACGACCACGACGTCGTACTCGTGCCTCTCCAGCTCCATCAGCGGGGCCCCATCTCTAGAAGAAGCGGAGGTCGGAGATCGTGTCGGTCGCCAGCAGGAACACGTAGAGGTCGGCGAAGGCGACCCCGAACAGCGAGATCCACGCGAACGTCATGTGGCGGGCGTTCAGCCGCGACACGACGGTCCAGAACCGGTAGCGCAGCGGGTGCCGGGAGAACGCGTTGAGCCGGCCGCCGACGATGTGCCGGCACGAGTGGCACGACAGCGAGTAGAGCCACAGCAGCGCGGCGTTGGCCAGCAGCACCAGCGTGCCCAGCCCCATGTGGCCCCAGGCTCCGGTCTCGTCGCGGAACGCGAGGACGGCGTCGTAGGTGAGGACCATGTTGAAGACGAGGCCGGCGTAGAAGAAGTAGCGGTGCACGTTCTGCCCGAGCAGCGGCAGCCGGGTCTCCCCGGTGTAGCGGCGGTGCGGCTCGGCGACCGCGCAGGCCGGCGGCGACAGCCAGAACGACCGGTAGTAGGCCTTGCGGTAGTAGTAGCAGGTCAGCCGGAACCCCAGCGGGAACACCAGGATGTAGATGGCCGGGGAGATCCACGACGGCCCGGTGAACAGCTCGGGGAAGGTGTCGCCCTCGCAGCCGGTGGTGATGCACGGCGAGTAGAAGGGCGAGATGTAGGGCTCGGAGAAGTAGTACGCGTCCTGGAACGCCCGGAACGTCGAGTAGGCGATGAAGAGCACCAGGACGACGACCGTGACGAGCGGCTGCAGCCACCAGCGGTCGGTGCGCAGGGTGCGGGCCGCGATGGCCGCGCGGCGGGGTGGGGTCTCGCTCGTGCCGCGCCCGGGGGTGACCGCCCCGGTTCTGCGCGGAGCGGTCGCGGTCACGGCGTGGGCCGCCGGCCGCGGAGGAGGGGGGTCCCGGCCGCGCCGGGGGCGTGGGCCCCGACGGCGACCTCCGACGACACGTCGTCCATGAGCGCCTCCAGCTCCGCAGCTGTCGCGCCGCCCGCATGGCGGTGGGGCGCATCCGACCACGGACGCCGCCCGGAGGGAAGGCCCCGCCGACCGGGCCCCGCCCGAGCGGCCGCCGTCACCGCGGGACCTCAGCGGAAGAAGGCCGAGACCAGGTCCAGGAACCCGTCGTGGGTCTGCGAGCTACGGCTGCCGCCGCCGACCCGCCGTCGCCAGTCCGAGGCCACCAGGAGGACGGCGGCGACGGCCCACAGCACCCCCGCCGCGCCGAGGGTGACCCGGCGGTCGACGGGCAGCACGAACTCCGCGAACAGCGCGACCATCCCGGCGGCGACGAGCCACCAGCCGACCCGTGCCCGGGTGCGCTCCCGCCGCGCCTGCCGCGCGTCGGCCTCGGCCAGTTCCCGCTCGTGCTCCTGCACCGTGCCTCCTCGTCCGGTCGTCCGCCCTCCGGCGGCCGCGGAAGGTAACAGCGCAGGGCACAAACCGGTGGCGTCCGGAGCGCGGGAGTCCCTAGGGTCGCCCGCCGTGTCCAGCCGCACCTACCGCGTCATCGTCCGCGGCGTCTTCGACCACCTCGACGACGCCCAGCGGGCCCACCTGCTCGAGCGCGTCGCCGAGCACGACCTGTTCGCCGCCGCCTTCACCGACGAGGGGACGCTCAGCTACGACACGTCGCTGTCGGCGTTCAGCCACCGCGTCGTCGTCCGCGTCGACCCCGGGCCCGGCGAGGAGGACGACGCGCACGCGGCCGGCCAGCTGAGCGCCATCGAACGACTGGACGCCGCCGGGCTGGGGTACCGGCGGCTGCGCTCGACGGTGACGTGCGTGGACGACGTCAGGGTCCGCCGCCGCTGACCCCCGCCCGCACCGGTGTTTGCCGCACCGCGGCGGGCGGGCAGGCGCGGGTGCGTGACCTACTCGATCATCGCCCGTGACCTGACGACCGGGGAGATGGGCGTCGCCACCCAGTCGCAGGCGTTCGCCGTGGGCAGCAGCGTCCCCTTCGGCCTGCCCGGGCAGGGCGTGGTCGCCAGCCAGTCGATGGCCGAGCCCATGTACGGCCAGATCGGCCTGGACCTCCTGCGCGGTGGCTTCACCGCCCAGGAGGTGCTGACCGCACTGCGCAGCGTCGACCCGCACCCCGAGCGGCGGCAGGTGGCGGTGCTGCACGTCTCCGGCGACCTCGCCGTCTACACCGGGGAGAACTGCGTCGACGAGGCCGGCCACATGGTGGGGGAGGGGTGCGTGGCCCTGGCCAACATGGTCACCTCGCCCCTGGTCTGGGAGTCGATGGTCGCGACGTTCGAGACGTCGCAGGGGGCGCTGGCGCACCGGCTGCTGCTCGCCCTGCACGCGGGCGAGGACGCCGGTGGGGACCTGCGCGGCCGGCGGTCGGCGGCGGTCTTCGTCGTCCGCGCGACGCCCACCGGCCGGCCGTGGCACGACACCGTGGTCGACCTGCGCGTGGACGACTCGGAGGACCCGGTCGGCGAGCTCGACCAGCTCGTGGTGCGGCTGGCCCGGTACCAGGACGTCGTCCGGGCGTTCCAGCAGGCGATCGGCGGTGACCCGGTGACCGCCGACCGCGTGCTGGAGGAGCTGCGGCTGCCGGACCCGCACACCGAGCCCGACCACGTGCTGTGGCGGGCCGTCGTCGCCGGGCTGGCCGGGCGGGAGGACGCGGCCCGGGCGCTGCTGGTGGAGCTGGCCGGGGTCGCGCCGCAGTTCGTCGAGGTCGGGCGCCGCTTCGGCGCCGCGGGGCTGGTGGACGCCGACCTGATGGCGCGGATCCTCCCGGAGGGCTCGGGGCCGGCTGCCGGGTGAGCGGCCGCGGCCGGCTCAGGCGGGCAGCGGGAAGACCAGCAGGGAACTGGTCGCCGTGGCCACGGTGCGGCCGGCGGCGTCGGTGACCTCGCCCTCGGCGAAGGCCACCCGCCGGCCCGGTCTGACCACGCGTCCGACGGCCCGCAGCGGCCCGCTGTCGGCGGTGACCGCGCGCAGGTAGGTCACCTTGATCTCGATCGACGTGTAGCCGGTGCCGCGCGGCAGCGTGGAGTGGACGGCGCACCCGGCGACGGTGTCCAGCAGCGTGCAGACCAGCCCGCCGTGCACGACGCCGATCGGGTTGTAGACCGACTCGTCCACCAGGCAGGAGAACTCGACCCGGCCCTCCTCGACCGCCAGGAGGTCCATCTGCACCAGCGGCACGATGGGGGGCGGGGGCAGGACGCCGTCCCGCAGCGCCTCGAGCGTCTCCAGGCCGGAGCGTTCGAGGGCGCCGGCGGCGGTGACCAGCGGGTCGAACCACGTGACGGTCCGCGACCGGGGCTCCCCCCACTCCACGGGTGCCGCCGTGGTCATCGGCTCAGCGGTCACGGTCGTCGTCCTCCTCGGTGGGCAGGCCGGACAGCAGCCGTCCGGACGGGGTGAGCTCGCGGGTGACCCGCGAGCCGGCGACCGGCTCGTCGCACGTGCGGCACACCCACTCGGCGTCGACCTCGTGGGCCTCGTGCCCGTCGGGCGCGTGCGTGAGCCGGACGGGCGGTTCGTCGGTCGCCCAGCGGTTGCCCCACTGCAGCAGGGCCTGCAGGACCGGCAGCAGGTCCCGGCCGGACGCGGTCAGGTGGTAGCCCGAGCGCGGCGGGGTGTCGCTGTAGGGCCGCTTCTCCAGCACGCCGGCCGCGACCAGCGCGTTGAGGCGGGCGGTGAGGCGGTCGCGGGGCGCGCCGGTGCCGCGGGCGATGTCGCTGAAGCGGTGGTTGCCCAGGGACACCTCGCGGATGACCAGCAGCGACCAGCGCTCGCCCACCAGCTCCAGGGCGGCGGCGATGGAGCACGGGCGGCCGGGCAGCTCGGCGAGGTCGACGACGGCGGTCACGGGACAAGGTTTGCACATCAAACCGACTCGCGCTAGCGTCGGCCGAGTCGGTTGGACATTCGAACTGAGGAGGCCCGCCATGCGGGACGCGGTGATCGTCGAGGCCGTCCGGACGCCGGTCGGCAAGGGCAAGCCCGGTGGCTCGCTGTCCGGGGTGCACCCGGTCGACCTGCTCGCCGGGGCGCTGGAGGCCGTCGTCGAGCGGTCGGGGATCGACCCCGCGCTCGTCGACGACGTGATCGTCGGCTGCGTCTCGCAGGCGGGGGAGCAGGCGGCCAACATCGCCCGGCGCGCCGCGCTCGCCGCGGGCCTCCCCGAACACGTCCCGGCGACGACGGTCGACCGGCAGTGCGGCAGCAGCCAGCAGGCGGTCTCCTTCGCCGCCCAGGGCGTCATCGCCGGCGCCTACGACGTCGCGGTGGTCGGCGGTGTCGAGTCGATGAGCCGGGTGCGGATGGGCAGTGCCGCGCAGGGCGCCGAGGACCTGGGCGGGGAGCGGTACGCCGCGCGTTACCCGGAGGGCGGGGTCAGCCAGGGGGTGGCCGCCGAGCTCATCGCGGCCCGCTGGGGGCTGTCGCGCACCCAGCTCGACGCCTACGCCGCCCGCAGTCACGCCCGCGCCGCCGAGGCCTGGGCGGCGGGCCTGTTCGCCGACCAGGTCGTGCCCGTCAAGGCCCGCGGCGCCGACGGCTCGCTGGCGCTGGTCACGACCGACGAGACGGTCCGGCCCGGCACCGACCTGGAGACCCTCGCCCGGCTGCGCCCGGCCTTCGCCGACGACGCCGTCGCCGCCCGCTTCCCGCAGATCACCGACTGGCGGGTGACCGCCGGCAACAGCAGCCCGCTCAACGACGGCGCGGCCGCGCTGCTGGTCACGACGAGCGAGCGGGCCCGCGAGCTCGGCCTGCGCCCCCGCGCCCGCATCCACACGTCGACCGTCGTCGGCGACGACCCGCTGATGATGCTGACCGCGGTCGTCCCGGCGACGGCGCGGGTGCTGCAGCGGGCCGGCCTGTCCATCGACGACATCGACCTGTTCGAGGTGAACGAGGCCTTCGCGTCCGTCGTCCTCGCCTGGCAGGCCGAGACCGGCGTGACCACCGACAAGGTGAACGTCAACGGCGGCGGCATCTCGATCGGCCACCCGCTGGGGGCCAGCGGCGCCCGGATCATGACGACGCTCGTCGACACCCTGCACCAGCGCGGCGCCCGCTACGGCCTGCAGACGATGTGCGAGGCCGGGGGCCTGGCCAACGCGACGATCCTCGAGCGCCTCTGACCCCCCCGGACCCCGCGAGGTATGGGAAGCGATCCCCACGTGCACCGCGCCGAGGACGTGGGGATCGCTTCCCATGCCTCGGGCGCCGGGGGCCGCAGGGGCCCGGGACGCACGACGGGCGGGGACCCTCGAGGGGTCCCCGCCCGGCGGCGGTCGGGAGGCGGCCCCGGGAGCGGGGCCGCCGGCTCAGCTCTTCGGCCGGGCCCCGGCGCGCAGGGCACCGAGCAGGTCGTGGTTGAGCCGCGAGATGGTCTCCATCGAGATGCCCTTCGGGCACGCCGCGGAGCACTCGCCGATGTTGGTGCAGCCGCCGAAGCCCTCGCGGTCCTGCTGCGAGACCATGTTCACCACGCGGTCGTTGCGCTCCGGCTGGCCCTGCGGCAGCAGCCCGAGGTGGGTGACCTTGGCGGCGGTGAACAGCATCGACGAGGCGTTCGGGCACGCGGCCACGCAGGCCCCGCAGCCGATGCAGGTCGCGGCGTCGAAGGCGGCGTCGGCGTCCTTCTTGGGCACCGGCGTCGCGTGTGCCTCGGGGGCGGTCCCGGTCGGCACGCTGATGTAGCCGCCGGCCTGGATGATCCGGTCGAACGCGCGCCGGTCGACGGCGAGGTCCTTGATCACCGGGAACGCCGTCGCCCGCCACGGCTCGACGTCGATCGTGTCGCCGTCCTTGAACGAGCGCATGTGCAGCTGGCAGGTGGTGGTCTGCACGGAACCCTCGTGCATCCCGTTGCCGTGCGCCCGCCCGTTGATCATGACGCCGCACATGCCGCAGATGCCCTCGCGGCAGTCGTGGTCGAACGCGACCGGGTCCTGCCCCTCCATGATCAGCTGCTCGTTGAGCACGTCGAGCATCTCGAGGAAGGACATGTCGGGGGAGACGTGGTCGAGCTGGTAGCTGACCATCTTGCCGCGGGAGGCGGCGTTCTCCTGACGCCAGACCCGCAGCGTGATCCGCATCGTGCGCTCCTGGTGGGGCGCCGTGGCGGCCCGGGGGCCGTCCTCAGTCATGGTCACTGGTTGCTCCGCTGGTTCGTCACTTGTAAGAGCGCTGGGCGAGGTGGACGTACTCGTAGACGAGGTCCTCGCGGTGCAGCACCGGGCCGGTGCCCTGCGGGGTCCACTCCCAGGCCGCCACGTAGGCGAAGTTCTCGTCGTCGCGCAGCGCCTCGCCCTCGGGGGTCTGGCTCTCGGCCCGGAAGTGCCCGCCGCAGCTCTCGCGCCGGTGCAGGGCGTCGATGCACATGAGCTCGGCCAGCTCGATGAAGTCGGCCACCCGGCCGGCGTGCTCGAGGTTCTGGTTGAACGAGCCCCAGGTGCCCAGGACCTTCACGTTGGACCAGAACTCCTGGCGGATCTCCTGGATCCGGTCGATGGCCTTGCGCAGGCCCTCGTCCGTGCGCTCCATGCCGCAGTAGTCCCACATCAGCTGGCCCAGCTCCCGGTGGAAGGAGGCCACGCTGCGGGTGCCCTGGATCGACAGCAGCTTGTGGATCTGGTCGGTGACGCCCTGGACGGCCTCCTGGACCGCGGGGTGGCTGTCGTCGACCTTGGGGAAGGGCCCGTCGGCGAGGTACTCGGTGATCGTCGACGGCAGCACGAAGTAGCCGTCGGCCAGGCCCTGCATGAGGGCGCTGGCGCCGAGCCGGTTGGCGCCGTGGTCGGAGAAGTTGGCCTCGCCGATCACGAACATGCCGGGGATCGTCGACTGCAGGTCGTAGTCGACCCACAGGCCGCCCATCGTGTAGTGCACGGCGGGGTAGATCCGCATGGGTGTCGCGTAGGGGTCCTCGCCCGTGATCTGGGCGTACATGTCGAAGAGGTTGCCGTACTTGGCCTCGACGGCCGGGCGGCCGAGCCGCTCGATCGCCTCGGCGAAGTCCAGGTAGACACCCAGGCCGCCGGGGCCGACGCCGCGGCCCTCGTCGCAGGCGTTCTTCGCCGCGCGGGAGGCGATGTCGCGGGGGACCAGGTTGCCGAACGCCGGGTAGCGCCGCTCGAGGAAGTAGTCGCGCTCGTCCTCGGGGATCTGCCGCGGGTCGCGGGTGTCGCCGCGCTCCTTGGGCACCCACACGCGGCCGTCGTTGCGCAGCGACTCGCTCATCAGCGTGAGCTTCGACTGGTACTCGCCGTGCACCGGGATGCAGGTCGGGTGGATCTGCGTGTAGCAGGGGTTGGCGAAGTACGCGCCCCGCTTGTGCGCCCGCCAGATCGCCGTGGTGTTGGAGCCCTTGGCGTTGGTCGACAGGTAGAAGACGTTGCCGTACCCGCCGCTGGCCAGGACGACGGCGTCGGCGTAGTGCGTGCTCAGCTCGCCGGTGACCAGGTCGCGGGCGACGATGCCGCGGGCGCGGCCGTCGACCACGATCAGGTCCAGCATCTCGGTGCGGGCGTGCTGCTCCACGTTGCCGGCGGCCATCTGCCGCTCCAGCGCCTGGTAGGCGCCGTAGAGCAGCTGCTGGCCCGTCTGGCCGCGGGCGTAGAAGGTCCGCGAGACCTGGGTGCCACCGAAGGAGCGGTTGTCGAGCAGGCCGCCGTACTCGCGGGCGAAGGGCACGCCCTGGGCCACGGCCTGGTCGATGATGTTGACGCTGACCTCGGCGAGGCGGTGCACGTTGTTCTCGCGGGCGCGGAAGTCCCCGCCCTTGACCGTGTCGTAGAACAGCCGGTGCACGCTGTCGCCGTCGTTGCGGTAGTTCTTCGCCGCGTTGATGCCGCCCTGTGCCGCGACGCTGTGCGCGCGGCGGGGGCTGTCCTGGTACCAGAACGACTTGACCTTGTAGCCGGCCTCGCCGAGGGTCGCGGCGGCCGCGCCGCCGGCCAGGCCGGTGCCGACGACGATGACGGTCATCTTCCGGCGGTTGGCCGGGTTGACCAGGCGCCCGCGGAAGCGGCGCTCGCTCCAGCGCTCCCCGATCGGGACGTCGGTCGGCGCCTTGGTGTCGGCGATGGGGTCGCCGACGCTGAAGAGATCGAGAGGCATGCCTGGAGTTCCTTAGTCGTTGAGACTTAGTCGATCAGACCGAAGAGGACGGAGAAGGGCGTCAGCAGGAAGCCGAGGGTGAGGACCGTGGCGATCGCCGTCGCGGCGTAGTTCACGGTGCGCTCGCGGCGCCGGTTGCTCTGGCCCAGGGTCTGCGTGGCGCTCCAGATGCCGTGCCGCAGGTGCATGCCGACCAGGATCACCGCGATCGCGTAGAAGATCGTCGAGACCGGGTTCTGGAAGCTGGCGAGCACGCGGTCGTAGGGCGACCCGTCGTGGCCCTGGCTGTTGACCGCCCCGAAGGTCAGGTCCAGCAGGTGCCAGATGACGAACGCGGCGATGATCACGCCGCCCCAGCGCATCGTCCGGGAGGCGTAGCTCTGTGCGTTGGCCTTCTTCGTCACGTAGGCCTGCGGCCGGGCGCGCTTGGCCTGCTTCCACAGCGAGACCGCGGCCCAGATGTGGGCGAGCACCGCCACCAGCAGGACGATGCGGATGATCCACAGCGCCGTCGCGCCCGGCAGTGCCGGGTTGCCGATCGTGCGGAGCCACTCCGAGTAGTGGTTGAAGTCCTCGCGGCCGGCGAAGGCCTTGAGGTTCCCGATCATGTGCGCGATCAGGTACAGCACCAGGATGATGCCGCTGACCGCCATGACCACCTTCTTGAAGACCGAACTGGTCTTCGCGGCCTTGGGCGCCCTGCGCTGGCCGGACTGCGTCGTCACCGTCACCACAGGCACGAAGGTAGGACCCCGGCTCCGTTGCGTCCAAGCAAACGCGCGGTGACACGGCTCTCGTAAGGGTTGCCTAACAGGCGCCGTACGCGGTGCAATCGTCGGTCGGTTCCCGAATCGTGACCTGACGGGTCGTCCTGGCACGCTGGGAGGGACCCGACGAGAGGACGACGACCGTGGCTGGACCCACCCGCGGCTTCCTGGGGCGCCGCCGCGAGCGCGACCCCCGGCTGCCTCCCGGGCAGTACGACGCCGGCAGCGACTGGCCGGTGCTCACCGCCGAGCCCACCCCGCGGATCGCCCCGGAGACGTGGAGCATCACCGTCGACGGCCGGGTCGAGCAGCCGACCACCTGGACCTGGGACGAGGCGCACGCGCTGCCCCGGTCGGAGTACCGCGGTGACATCCACTGCGTGACGACCTGGTCGAAGTTCGACACCTGGTTCGCCGGCGTCAGCGTCGACAGCCTGCTCGAGGCCGCCCGGCCCACGCCCGAGGCGCACTTCGTCATGGCGACGTCCAAGACCGGGTACACGACCAACCTGCCGCTGGAGGACGTCACCGGCGGCCGGGCGTGGCTGGTGTGGGAGTACGACGGCGGCCCGCTGCCGATCGAGCACGGCGGCCCGGTGCGGCTGCTGGTGCCGCACCTGTACTTCTGGAAGAGCGCCAAGTGGGTCACCCGGCTGTCGCTGCTCACCCGCGACCAGCCCGGCTTCTGGGAGCAGAACGGCTACCACGACCGCGGCGACCCGTGGCTCGAGCAGCGGTACCAGGGTGATTGACGAAGGACCCCGTTCTCCTCACCCCTCGCAGGTCCGGGGCGAGCCTCTGAACGGGGCCACGGGGGCCTGGGGCCGGCGGGTGCCTGCCGGGGGGTGGCGGACCGCGACCGTCCGCGAGGTGGACCGGCCGGTCCCGCGCACGGTGCGGCTGCGGCTGGAGGTCCCCGACCGGGCGGACCACCTGCCGGGGCAGCACTACGTCGTCCGGCTGACCGCCGAGGACGGCTACCGCGCCCAGCGGTCCTACTCGGTGGCGTCCGCGCCGGGGGACCCGCTGGTCGAGCTCCTGGTGGAGCGGCTGGACGACGGCGAGGTGTCGACCTTCCTGGCCGACGTCGTGGAGCCCGGCGACGAGCTCGAGGTCCGCGGGCCGCTGGGGGGCTTCTTCGTCTGGACGGGCGACGCGCCGGCGCTGCTGGTGGCCGGCGGCACCGGCGTCGTCCCCTTCGTGTCCATGGTGCGCGCGGCCCGGGACCTCGGTCGGCCGGAGCTGCTGCGCCTGCTCGTCTCCACCCGCACCCGGGCGGAGCTGCCCTACCTGGCGGAGCTGGAGGCCGCGGGGGCGGTGGTGCTCACCACGCGGGAGCCCTCCGGCATCCGGCCGGCGGCCCGGCTGACCGCGGCCGACCTCGTGCCGCTGTGGGAACCGGGGCAGGAGGTCTACGTCTGCGGGTCCGACCCGTTCGCCGAGGCGGCGGGCCAGCTGCTGGTCGGGCTCGGGGTGCCGGCGGCGAGCATCCGCCTGGAGCGCTTCGGCGCCAGCGGCTGACGGAGGACGGGGCCTACCCGAGGCTCTCCGGCCGGCCCGCCCCCAGCCACTCGGTGAAGAAGTCGTCGAGGTCGGCCCCGGAGACCTCCTCGGCGAGGGCGACGAACTCGTCGGTGGTGACCGCCTGCCCGGCCCGCTGGTTGAACCACGCGAGCAGCAGCTCGGCGAAGGCATCGTCGCCGATCTCGGTGCGCAGCGCCTGCAGGGTCATGGCGCCGCGCTGGTAGACCGCGTCGGAGAACAGGTCGCCGGTGTCGGGGCCCGGGTCGCCGATGGGGACGTCCCAGAAGTCGTCGCCGGCCGGCTGACGGGCCAGCCGGTCGAACACCTCCTGCGGGGTGGTGCGGCCCTCGTGCTCGGCCCACAGCCACTCGGCGTAGGTGGCGAAGCCCTCGTTGAGCCAGACGTGCTGCCAGCCGCCCAGCCGGACGCTGTCGCCGGCCCACTGGTGGGCGAGCTCGTGCACGACCACGTTCACGCCGGAGTCCTCGTCGGAGAAGAAGACCGGGGAGTAGACCGGCCGGGTCTGGTTCTCCAGGGCGAAGCCGAGCTCGGGGACGTCGTCGACGATGCCGCCGGCGACGTCGAACGGGTAGGGGCCGAACCACTCCGCGAGGAAGGCCAGCACCTCGGGCTGGCGGGCGAAGGCCGCGTCGACGACTTCGCCGGTCGTCGCCGAGCCGCGGGCGGGCTCCTCGTCCAGGGCGGGGTCGACGGCGTCCCAGTAGCGGATGCCGTCCTCCTCGCGCTCGGTGATGTCGAACTCCCCGATCGCGAGGGTCACCAGGTACGGCGCCATGGGCTGCTCGGCCGACCACTCCCACGTGGTCCGGCCGTCCTCGGTGGTGGACCCGACGAGCTCGCCGTTGGACACCGCCTCCAGCCCCTCCGGCACGCTGACCGACACCCGCACGGTGGCCGCGTCCGCGGGGTGGTCGTTCACCGGGAACCAGCTGGCGGCGACGTCGGGCTGGCCGACCGCCAGCGCCCCGTCGCCGGTCTGCAGGAACCCGGCGGCGCCCAGGCCGTCGTCCAGCGGCTCGGGCACCCCCTCGTAGCTGACGACGGTGGTGAACTCCCGCCCCGGCGCCAGCGGGGCCGGCGGGCGGACGACGAGCTCGCCGCCGTCGCGGGTGACCTCCGCCTCCTCGCCGTCGACGGTCACCGAGGGGACGTCGAAGCCGAACAGGTCCAGGTGGAACGAGCCCAGCCCCAGGGTCGCCGTCGCCACCACGGTGGCGGTGCCGGCGAGGGTGTCGGTGTCGGGGTCGAAGCGCAGGTCCAGGTCGTAACCGGTCACGTCGTAACCGCCGTTGCCGTCCAGCGGGAAGTACGGGTCGCCGATGCCGTCGGCCCCGGCCACCGCCGGGGTGGCGTCCCCCTCGACCGCGCGGGTGCACCCGCCCAGCAGCGCCGCGGCGACCACCGCACCGGTCCCCGCCGCGGCCCAGGACCGCGCCCGTCGCCCGCGTGCCACGCGTGCCCCCTCGTCCGTCGTGCGCCCTCCGCGGCGCGGACGGTCGGCGCAGCCTGCCTCACGGCGGCGCCCCTGCCCAGGGGGGCGCGCGCGGTGTCACCGTCGGCCGGAGGGAGGATCGGGGAATGCCGCACGCCGAGGTCGCCGCGCTCACCGAGGTGGACGACGACCTCCGGGCCGCCCTGCTGGCGCTGTGGACCGACGTCACCAACGCCGGCGGCGCCGTCGGCTTCGTCGCGCCGGTGACCCCGGAGGAGGTCGCGCCGGTCCTGGACGCACTGGTCGAGCGCGTCCACGCCGGTTCGCAGACCCTCTGCCTGCTGCGGGTCGACGGCGAACCGGCCGGCTTCGCGGTGCTGTCGACGTCGATCAGCCCGCTGCGCCGGCACTGGGCGACCGTGCTGCGGGTCCAGGTGCACCCGTCGCACCAGGGGCGGGGCCTGGGCCGGGTGCTGCTGCTCGGGGTGCACGAGGTGGCCCGGGCCCGCGGGCTGGAGTTCCTGCACCTCACGGTGCGCGGCGGCTACGACCTCGAGGGCTTCTACGAGCGGCTGGGCTACGAGGTGTTCGGCCGGATGCCCGGCGCCATCCGGGTCGCGCCCGGCGACGACCGCGACGAGGTGCTGCTCCTCTGCCGGCTGTGAGCGCCCGGCGGCACGCGGCGCGCGCGACCGGCCGCGCCTTCCCCGCGCGGCGCGGCCGGGTCGCCATCATCGCGGCGTGATCGAGCTCGCCGGCCTGACGAAGGTCTTCCGGGACCGCGTCGCCGTCGACGACCTCACCGTCCGCATCGAGCCGGGCCGGGTGACCGGCTTCCTCGGGCCCAACGGCTCGGGCAAGACGACGACGATGCGCTGCGTGCTGGGCCTGGCCCGGCCCACCTCCGGGACGGCGACGGTGCTCGGCGTGCCCTACCGCCGGCTGGACCGGCCGCTGCACCGCGTCGGCGCCCTGGTCGACCCGCGCGCCCGCCACCCCGGGCGGACGGCGCACGCGCACCTGCTGGCCCTGGCCCGGTCGGCCGGCCTGCCGCGGCGCCGCGTCGAGGAGGTGGTCGACCTGGTCGGCCTGGCGGAGGTGGCGCACGACCGGGTCGGCGGCTTCTCCCTCGGCATGGGGCAGCGGCTGGGCATCGCGGCCGCGCTGCTCGGCGACCCGGAGGTGCTGCTGCTCGACGAGCCGGTCAACGGCCTGGACCCCGAGGGCATCCGCTGGGTCCGCGAGCTGCTGCGCGGGCTGGCCGCCGAGGGGCGGACGGTGCTGGTGTCCAGCCACCTGATGAGCGAGATGGAGGACACCGCCGACCACCTGGTCGTGCTCGGCCGCGGCCGGCTGCTCGCCGACGTCCCGATGGCCGAGCTGCTCGGCGCCTCCGCCGCGGTCCGGGTGCGCACCCCCGGCGCCGGCCCGCTGGCCGCGCAGCTGCGCCGGGCCGGCGGCCGGGTCCTCGTCGAGTCCGACGGCGCCCTGCGGGTCGAGGGGCTGGACCCCGCGACGGTCGGCGACGTGGCCTTCGCCGCGGGGGTCCCGGTGCACGAGCTGGCCCGGGTGGTCCCCTCGCTGGAGGCCGCCTACCTGGGGCTCACCGGCGGCGAGGTCGAGTTCCGGGCGGGCACCCCGTGACCGCGGACGTGCTGGCCGGCTCCTGGGTGCGGCTGCGTTCGGTGCGCTCCACGTGGTGGTGCACCGCCGTGTACGTGCTGCTCACCGGTGCCCTCGGGTGGCTCGCGGCGGCGAGCACCCCGACCTCGTCGCGGGCGGACGTGGCCGTGGGCGTGGCGCTGACCGGCTTCGGCTTCGGGCAGCTGGTGCTGGTCGTCCTGGGGGTGCTCGCGGTCAGCGCCGAGTTCGGCAGCGGCAGCGTCGTCTCGACCCTGACCGCGGTGCCCCGGCGGACGGCGTGGCTGGCCGCGACGACCGTGGTGGTGGCGGCCTGGGCGGCGCTGCTCACCGCGCTGGTCGCGGCCGCCTGCGCCGTCGCCGCCCGGGTGCTGGTCGCCGTGCCCGGCGGGGTCTCGCTCGGCGATCCGGCGGTGCTGCGCGGGATCGGCCTGCAGGTGGCGGCGGCGGTCCTGGTGACGGTGCTGGCGGTCGGGCTGGGCGCGCTGCTGCGGTCCACCGCCGGCGGCGTGGGGCTGGGCATGGCGCTGGTGTTCGTGCTGCCGCCGCTGCTCGCGCTGGCCGGCGGGCGGTGGGGGTCGCTCGGCTCGCAGGCCCTGCCGGCGCTGCGGGTCGGGGAGGACGCGTTCCTCGCCGTCGCCAGCCCCTGGCCGGTCGGCCTGGCGGTCACCGCGGCGTGGGCGGTCGCGGCCTGGGCCCTGGGCGCGCTGCTGCTGGAGCGCCGGGACGTCTGACGAAGGGCCCTGGCCCGCCGCGCCGGTGCGGCCGACGCTGGGCAGGTGACCGAGGAGAAGGTGCTGGTGGACCTGCTGGCGGCGTTCAACGCGCACGACCTCGACCGGATCCTGGAGTTCCTCACCGACGACTGCGTCCTGGAGACCCCGCGCGGGTCGGAGCCCTGGGGGACCCGCTTCTCCGGGCGTGCGGCGGTCCGCGAGGGGCTGGCCGCGCGGTTCGCCGGGATCCCCGACGTCCACTACGGCGAGGACGAGCACTGGGTGTGCGGCGACCACGCGGTCTCCCGCTGGCTGCTGACGGGGACCACCACCGCCGGCGAGCCGGTGCGGGTCCGCGGGTGCGACCTGTTCGACCTGGCCCCGGACGGGCGGATCCGGCGCAAGGACTCCTACTGGAAGCTCGTCGTCCCGGGCTGAGCGGCGTCCCGGGCCGGCCTCACCGGGGGCCGAACACCGCGGCGCGGACGGCGTCGAACAGCGGCGGCGGCTGCGGGGAGCCCCACATCTGGTTGGTCAGCAGCACTGCCGTCGCCCCGGTCACCGGGTCGGTCCACCAGGAGCTGCCCAGGCCGCCGTCCCAGCCGTGCGAGCCGGCCGAGCGGCCGCCGGGCTCGTCCGCGCGGCGCACCCCGATGCCCAGGCCCCAGCCGCCGCCCTCGTCGTCGACCGGGCCGGCCTGCTCGGTCAGCATCGCGGCCACCGTCCCCTCGGCGAGCACGCGGCGGCCGTCGGGCGCGCGCCCACCGGCCGCCAGCATCGTGGCGAACGCGGCCAGGTCGTCGACGGTGGAGACCAGCCCGTCGCCGCCGTCGGGGAAGGCCGGGGGCCGGGCCCACTGGCCGTCGGCGGGGTCGAAGCACTCACGCCGCCCGTCCTCGTCCGGCGGCGCCCAGTGCGGGCCGAGCCGGTCGCGCGCGTGGCCGGGGACGCCGAACCCCGTGTCGCGCATGCCCAGCGGCGCCAGCACCCGCGCGGCGAGGAAGAGGGGCAGCGGCCGGCCGGTGGCCCGGGCCACCAGCACCCCCAGCACGCTCGCGCCCACGTGGTACAGCCAGCGCTCGCCGGGCTGGTACGCCAGCGGGACGGTGGCCACCCGCCGCAGCCACTCGTCCGGCGGGGGAGCGGCCTGCGGCTGGGGCGGGCCGGCGGGCAGGCCGGTGGCGGTCAGCGCCGCGAGGGTGGGGGTCGGCCAGGGGGCGGTGAAGTCGACACCCAGGCCCAGCCGGAACGTGAGCAGGTCGCGCACGGTGATGGGCCGGCGCGCGGGGACGGTGCCGGCCGAGGCGTCCGCGGGGTTGGCGAGCACCACCCGGTCGGCGAGCTCGGGCAGCAGCCGGTCGACCGGCTCGTCCAGCGCCAGCACCCCGTCGTCGACCAGCGCCAGGGCGGCGGCGGCCACGACCGGCTTGGTCGTCGACGAGATCCGGAACACCGCGTCCGGGCGCACCGTGTCGTCCCCGCCGGGGGTGTGCGTGCCCGCCGCGCCGCGGGCGACCTCACCGCCGCGGGAGGCCCACCACGCCGCGCCGGGCACCTGCCCGTCGGCGACCGCCGCGGCCACCACCGTCTCGACGTCCTCCGCCAGTCCCATGCCGCCTCCATGCCACCGGTGCCGTCCCCGTCCCTGGTAGGACGGGCCCGACCGCCGGGACTCATCGCCGGCCCGCCGTCCGAGGAGCCGCGCCGTGACCGCACCCACGACCGTCGAGGAGTACCTGACCGCCCTGCCCGAGCAGGCGCGGGCCGTGCTGACCGAGGTGCGCTCGGCGGTGCTGCGGGGGATGCCGGGGGCCACGGAGACCGTCCGCCACGGGATGCCGGCCGCGATGCTCGGCGGCCGGTACGGCCTGCACTTCGCCGCCTGGAAGCGGCACGCGGCGCTGTACCCGGTGCCGGTCCTCGACGGTGACCTGGAGGCGGAGGTGGCGCCGCTGCGGTCGGGGAAGGACGCCGTCCACCTGCCCTACGCGCAGCCGGTGCCGGTGGACCTGGTCGAGCGGATCGCGGCGGAGGTCGCCGCCCGGCGCGGGGCCTGAGCGGCGCTCAGCCGCGGGCGGCCGACCGCAGCGCGGCCAGGTACCGCCGGGTCGCCAGGCCCTGCGCCGCCCACGCGAGGGGCCCCGCCAGCCGCGCCGCCGGGGAGGCCAGCCGGGAGAACACCCGCAGCAGCACCGTGACCTCGCCGGAGGCGGCGATCCGGACGAGGAACGCCTCCTCGCCGCTCTCCGGGTGCCCCGGCAGCGTGCCGTAGGCGAAGCCGCGCTCGTCGCCGTCGGTGCGGGCCCACACGACCCGGCAGGGGATGTCGTAGCCGAGCCGGTCCAGGCCCGCGGTGAGGACGACGACCGTGCCCGGCTCGGTCGCGGGACCGCTCGCCCGCACCCGCAGGCCGACGCTGCGCTGCGCCCGCCAGGCGAAGACGGCGGCGACGGCCCGCTCGAACACCTCCCGCCCCGAGCCGACGACGACCGCGTGCTCGGCGTGCCGGTAGCCGGCGGGCAGCGCCGGCCCCGCGGTCGCGCCCACCTCGGCGTAGGTGAACGGCACGTCGGCGAGGTCGGCCGGGACGACGGCACGCAGGAGACCCATGGCCCGAGTCTGCGGTGTCCGGCCCGGCGCACCGGCTAGGTTGGCGCTCACTGTGCTGCCCGCCGTCACCGCCACCCGCTACGTCACCCCGCTGCGCGAGGGTGGCTCGCTGCCGGGGCTCATGGAGGCCGACGACCTGGGCACCTACGTCGTCAAGTGGCGGGCCGCGGGGCAGGGCGTGCGGGTGCTGGTCGCCGAGGTCGTCTGCGGCGAGCTGGCCCGGGCGCTGTCGCTGCCGGTGCCGGCCCTGGTCACCGTCGACGTCGCGCCGGAGCTGGCGGTGGGGGAGCCCGACCAGGAGGTGCAGGAGCTGCTGCAGCGCTCGGCCGGGCGCAACCTCGGGCTGGACTACCTGCCGGGCGCGCTGGACTTCGAGGCCGGGGTGGCCGAGGTCGACGCCGCCCTGGCCGGTCGGGTGCTGTGGTTCGACGCGCTGACCGGCAACGTCGACCGCTCCTGGCGCAACCCCAACATGCTGTTCTGGCACGGCCGGCTGCAGCTGATCGACCACGGCGCGGCGCTGACCTTCCACCACTCCTGGCCCGGCGCCCCGGCCGCCGTCGCCCGCCCCTACGACGCCGCCCAGCACGCGCTGGTGGAGTGCTCGCCCGACGTCCGTGCGGCGGACGCCGACTTGGGCCCGCGGGTCACCCGCCCGCTGCTGGAGCAGGTGCTGGCGCAGGTCCCCGACGAGTGGCTGGAGGGCCCGGACCCCGAGGAGCCCCCGGCCGCGGTGCGGCAGCGCTACGTGGACCAGCTGCTGGCCCGGCTCGCGGCCCGCGACGCGTGGCTGCCGGCCCTGGTGGCCGCGGCCGCCGCCGGCGGGACGGGGCGGCAGCGGCCCCGCGTGGGGCAGAACCGCCCGGCCTGGCTCGGGCCGCCGCCGCCCGAGGGGATGACCCAGCGGTGAGGGACGAACCGGAGCTGCGTGACCCAACGGTGAGCGGGGACCGGGACACCTTCGAGTACGCCGTCCTGCGGGTGGTGCCGCGGGTGGAGCGCGGGGAGTTCCTCAACGCCGGGGTGATCGTCTACTGCCGGCAGCGGGACTACCTCGGCGTCCGGCTGCACCTGGACCCCGCGCGGCTGCGCGCGCTCGACCCGACCGCCGACGCCGACGCGATCGCCCGGGCGCTGCAGGCGGTCGCCGACGTGTGCGCCGCCGACGGTGCGGCCGGCGCGGCGGGCCGGGAGGCGCTCGGCTCGCGGTTCCGCTGGCTGACGGCGCCGCGCAGCACGGTCGTGCAGACGGGGCCGGTGCACACCGGGCTCACCGCGGACCCGGAGGCCGAGGCGGACCGGCTGCTGCGGCTGCTGGTCCTGCCCGTCGCGCACTGAGCCGGCGCCCCGGCCGTACACCGCCGCGGTGAACGGCGGGTGGCCGCCGCCTTCACGTCCCCTGTGCCCGGTGGTCATCCCGGCGTCGATCGGCGTCCCTAGCTTCGGGCCGCACCGATCCCCCCAGACACCTGGAGCCATCCCCGTGACGACGCTGCACGAGCGCGCCGCCGAGCCCACCGACCCCGAGGACGTCCCGACCAACCCCACCACGGCCCCGCCGCTGCTGGCGGTCGCCGAGGCGCGGCTGAGCCGCCGCGGCGTGCTCGCCGGCGGGTTCCTCGCGGCGGCCGGGTTCCTGACCCTCGGCCTGGTCGACCCGCCCGCCGCCGAGGCCCGCCCCGGGAACGGCAACGGCAACGGCAACGGCGGCGGTCCGCGCGGGGGTCGCCTGGGCTTCGAGCCGGTCCCGCCGAGCACCGCCGACGCGGTCGTCGTCCCCCGCGGCTACACAGCGCGGGCGTTCATCCCGTGGGGGACGCCGCTGCTGGGCTCCTACCCGGCGTTCGTCCCGGGCACCCCGGGCGAGCCCGGCGGGCGGCCGGACGGCAACACCGCCGCCCAGCAGGCCGAGCAGCTCGGCATGCACCACGACGGGATGACCTACTTCCCGCTGCACGGCGGCCGGCGCGGCAACGAGAACGGCCTGCTCGTGCTCAACCACGAGTACACCGACGAGTTCTACCTGCACACCGGCGCCTACACGGCGGGCTACCTGCCGGCCACCGCGGAGGGCGTGCGCAAGTCGCAGAACGCGCACGGCGTCTCGGTGGTCGAGGTGCAGCGCCGCCGCGACGGGCAGTGGGAGCTGGTGCGCTCGCCGCGCAACCGGCGGATCACCGCGAGCACGCCGATGACCTTCTCCGGGCCGGCCACCGGGCACCGCCTGCTGCGCACCACCGCCGACGGCCAGGGCCGGACGCCGCTGGGCACGATCAACAACTGCGGCAACGGCGAGACCCCGTGGGGCACCTACCTGACCTGCGAGGAGAACTTCAACGGCTACTTCCGGGTCGACGGCACGCTCGGCACGGAGGACGCCGCCCTGGCCGGCCGCTACGGCGTGGGCGGGGACCGCAACAAGTGGGCCGCCCACGACCCGCGCTTCGTGGTGACCCCGCAGGACCCGAACGAGCCCAACCGCTTCGGCTGGGTCGTGGAGATCGACCCGTTCGACCCGGCGTCGACGCCGGTGAAGCGGACCGCGCTGGGCCGGCTCAAGCACGAGGACGCCACCGTCCACGTCACCCGCGGCAACCGGGTCGTCGTCTACATGGGCGACGACCAGGCGGGGGAGTACGTCTACAAGTTCGTCAGCGCCCGCAACTGGCGGTCGATGCAGGCGCAGGGGCTCAGCCCGCTGGACGAGGGCACCCTCTACGTCGCGCGGTTCGACGACGATGGCAGCGGGGAGTGGCTGCCGCTGGTGCAGGGGCAGGGTCCGCTGACCGCGGCCAACGGGTTCGCCGACCAGGGCGACGTCCTGGTCAAGACCCGGCTCGCGGCCACCGCCCTCGGCGCCACCCCGATGGACCGGCCGGAGTGGACGGCGGTCGACCCGCGCAGCGGCACCGTCTTCGTGACCCTGACGAACAACACGTCGCGGACGGCGGCCAGCGGGGCGAACCCGCGGGTGCCCAACCCGTGGGGCCACATCGTGCGCTGGGACGAGGAGGGCGGCGACCACGCCGCCACCCGCTTCCGCTGGGACCTGTTCCTGCTGGCCGGTCCGGGCGGCGGCGTCGACGGGTCGACGGTCGCGGCCGAGGACGCCTTCGGCTCGCCCGACGGCCTGTGGATCGACCCCGACAGCCGGGCGTGGATCCAGACCGACGGCTCGCAGCCGGGCGGGGCGAACAACCAGATGATGGTGGCCGACGCGACGGCGCCGTGGGGCGAGGAGCCCGAGGTGCGCCGCTTCCTCACCGGGGTGAAGGGCTGCGAGGTGACCGGCATCGCCAGCACGCCGGACCGCCGCACGCTGTTCGTCAACCTGCAGCACCCGGGGGAGAACGGCGGCAGCACCTGGCCGCAGGAGGACGGTCTGCCGACCCCGCGGTCGGCGACCGTCGTCATCACCAAGGACGACGGCGGTGTGATCGGCAGCTGAGGCGCGGCGCGGCCCCGCTCGTCCGCGGGCGGGGCCGCGTCAGCCCGGCAGGGCCGCGTCGATCCGCCGGGCCAGCTCCAGGTCGAGCTCGGTGACGCCGCCGGCGGAGTGGCTCACCAGGGCCAGGTGCAGCGTCCGCCAGCGGAGGTCGACGTCGGGGTGGTGGTCCATCGCCTCGGCGAGGAACCCGACGCGCACGAGCGCGGCGACGGCGTCGGGGAACGAGGGCAGCTCGACGCTGCGCCGCAGCCCGTCGGCGTCGCCGGACCACAGGGGCAGCCCGGCGAGCGCGGTGGCGACCTCGTCGGGGGACAGGCGCGGGGGTCGCGTCATGGTGGTCGGTCCTCTGCTCGGCCTCGCCCCCGGGACGAGGTCCTCTCTCAGGTGTGGAGGCCGCACTCCGTCTTGCCGCGGCCGGCCCAGCGCCCGGCGCGCGGGTCCTCGCCGGGGGCGACCGGCCGGGTGCACGGGGCGCAGCCGATGGAGGCGTAGCCGATCTCCTGCAGCGGGTTCACCGGCACCTGGTGCTCGGCGATGTAGGCGTCGACGTCCGCGTCGGTCCAGGCCGCGAGCGGGTTGACCTTGACCATGCCGCGCCTGGCGTCCCAGTCGACGACCCGGGTGCCGGCGCGGGTCGGGGACTCGTCCCGGCGCACGCCGGAGCCCCACGCGGTGTAGCCGGCCAGCGCCCGGGCCAGCGGCTGCACCTTGCGCAGCGAGCAACACAGGTCCGGGTCGCGCTGGTGCAGCTCCGCCCCGTGCTCGGCGTCCTGCTCGGCGACGGTCTGCGCCGGCGTGACGTCCACCAGCGTGATCGGCATGACCCCGCTGACCCAGTCGCGGGTGCCGATCGTCTCGGCGAAGTGGTAGCCGGTGTCGAGGAAGACCACGTGCACGCCGGGGACGGCGCGCGAGGCCAGGTGCGCGAGCAGCCCGTCGGCCATCGAGGAGGTGACGGCGAAGGACTCCCCGAAGGTCTCCCCGGCCCAGCCGAGCACGGCCAGGGCCTGCTCCACCGGGTCGGCGATCCCCGCGAACCGGGCGTCGGCCTCGGCGGCCAGTTCCGGCGTGGCCGCGATGGCGGTCGTCATCCCTGCGTCACTCCCGTCGCGATCAGGCGGACGGAGAACGCCCGCAGACAGGCGCCGCAGCGCCACCCGGAGGTCTTCTCGTCCTCGTACGGGGTGAGGTCCTCGTCCCCGCAGTACGGACAGTGGAAGACCGGCAGCTGTCGGGTTCTTCCCGCGCCGCCGTCCTCGGTCACCGCAGCACCGTCACAGCAGCCAGTCCTCCTCGGCCCGCGCCACGTAGTGCGCGAACGACTCGCCGTCGGTGCGGCGGTCGAGGAAGCCCCGCAGCACCCGCTCGCAGTAGTCGGCCGTCTCGGCCTTGGTCACCTTGTGGCCGCGGAACTTGCGCCCGAAGGTGCGCTCGACGCCGAGGTGGCCGCCCAGGTGCACCTGGAAGCCCTCGACCATCTCGCCCGCGTCGTCCTTGACCATCGAGCCCTTGAACCCGATGTCGGCGGTCTGGAACCGGGCGCAGCTGTTCGGGCAGCCGTTGACGTTGATGCCGATCGGCACGTCGAAGTCCGGCAGCCGCTTCTCCAGCTCCGCGTAGAGGTCCTGCGCGTGCTGCTTGGTCTCGACGATCGCGAGCTTGCAGAACTCCAGGCCGGTGCAGGCCATGGTGCCGCGGCGGAAGGCGCT
This sequence comes from Blastococcus sp. SYSU D00695, assembly GCF_054050555.1. Lineage (NCBI taxonomy): Bacteria > Bacillati > Actinomycetota > Actinomycetes > Geodermatophilales > Geodermatophilaceae > Blastococcus > Blastococcus sp. SYSU D00695. Next base: position 46,182 of record NZ_JBJGZP010000001.1, read on the forward strand.
GGGCCGGACCTGCAGGTCGTGCGCGGCCAGCGCGTCGACCAGCGCCTCCACCTTCTCGTCGGGGACGTCGAGGATGACGAGCTTCTGCTGCGTCGTCGTCCGGATCCGGCCCTCGCCGTACTCGTCGGCCAGGTCGGCGATGGTGGACAGCAGCGAGCCGCTGATCCGGCCGGTGCGCAGCGCGAAGCCGACGGCGTTGCGGCCGTCCTTCTGCCGGGAGACCCCGACGTGGTCGCGCTGGTCGTGCTTCGCCGGCGCCGGGGCGGGGCCGTCGGGCAGGGCGCGGTGCAGGTACTCGTCCTGCAGGACCTGGCGGAACCGCTCCGGGCCCCAGTCGGCCACGAGGAACTTGATCCGGGCGCGGTTGCGCTGCCGGCGGTAGCCGTAGTCGCGGAAGACCGACGTGACGCCGGCCCAGACCTCGGTGACCTCGTCGGGGCGGACGAAGACGCCGAGCCGCTGGGCGAACATCGGGTTGGTCGACAGCCCGCCGCCGACCCACAGGTCGTACCCGGCCTCGCCGGCCTCGTTGCGGACGCCGACGAAGGCGACGTCGTCGATCTCGGGCTCGGTGCAGTGGTCGACGCAGCCCGACATCGACGTCTTCCACTTGCGCGGGAGGTTGCTGAACTCGGGGTTGCCGACGTACTTCTCGACGGTCTGGGCGATGACGTCGGTGGCGTCGACGACCTCGTCCTCGAGGATCCCGGCGAGCGGGCAGCCCAGCATGACGCGCGGGACGTCGCCGCAGGCCTCCATGGTGCTCAGGCCGACGGTCTCCAGGCGGCGCCAGATCTCGGGCACGTCCTCGATCCGGATCCAGTGGTACTGGACGTTCTGCCGGTCGGTGACGTCGGCGACGTCGCGGCCGAACTCGGTGCTGATGCCGCCGATGACCCGCAGGGCGTCGCTGGTCAGCTGCCCGCTGTCGATGCGCACGCGCATCATGAAGTAGGAGTCCTCGAGCTCCTCGGGCTCCAGGACGGCGGTCTTGCCGCCGGGGATGCCCTGGGCGCGCTGGGTGTAGAGGCCCATCCACCGCATCCGCCCGCGCAGGTCACCGGGGTCGATCGAGTCGAAGCCGGCCTTCGCGTAGATGTCGATGATCCGCTGCTGGACCTCGAGCCCGTCGGAGTCCTTCTTCATGCGCTCGTTGGGGTTCAGCGGCTCGCGGTAGCCGAGCGCCCACTGGCCCTGCCCTCGCTGGGGCCGGTTGCTGGTTCGCGTGGGGGAGGACACGAGGGTGCTTCTTCCTGCGCCGTTCGCCGGGGCGGCCCCGGTCGGGAGGCGCTGCCAGGTCGGGACGCAGGGGGCTGCGAGGAGGACTGGTGTCAGCGCGCGGCGCGACACACGGCGCTGCTCACGCGCGCCAGGTCGATGTGCCGGCGCGCGACGAGGAGCACGCCACCACCGGTCACGCCCCTGATCGTCTCACACCGCCGGGCGCGCGCGGTGTGAGACAGGTGACTCGGGTCGCGCCTCAGGCGACGGGCGCGGGCTGCCCGTCCATCGCGGCCCGGATGCGCGCCACCGACTCGGCCAGCGGGGTGACGGAGGTGTCGATGACCAGGTCCGGCTGCGCGGGCACCTCGTAGGGGTCGTCGATGCCGGTGAACCCGGGGATCTCCCCGGCCCGTGCCCGCGCGTAGAGCCCCTTGACGTCGCGCCCCTCGCACACCTCGAGCGGGGTCGACAGGTGGACCAGCAGGAACCGGCCGTGCTGCTGCACCAGCTCCCGGGCCTCCTCGCGGGCCTTCTCGTAGGGGGCGATGGCGGCCACGACGACCGTGCCCCCGTGCCGGACGACCTCGCCGGCGACGAACCCGATGCGCCGGATGTTCAGGTCGCGGTGGGCCCGGCTGAAGTCCAGCTCGCTGGACAGGTGGGTGCGGACGACGTCGCCGTCCAGCACCGTGACCGGCTGCCCGTCGGCCTCCAGCTGGGCGACCAGGGCGTCGGCGATCGTGGACTTGCCCGCGCCGGAGAGCCCGGTCAGGAACACGGTGACGCCGGTGCGCGCGGGGGTGCCCATGCCGCCAGTCTCCCCGGCGTGCCCCGGTGGGCGGTCGGCCGGGGTCGGCGTCAGGTGCCGAAGGAGCGCCAGGCGTCCTCGACGGCGGCCAGCTCGGAGACCTCGGCGGGCAGCTTCCCGGCCACGACGTCGGCCAGCGTGACCTCCTCGAGCACCCGCCGGTAGGCGGCCCGCGCGGCGACCCACACGGCCGCCAGCGGCTCGGCGCTGCCGGGGTAGTCCACGTCCTCGGGGCGCTGCCCGTGCACCTCGGCGAGGAACCCCTGCTCGACGCGCATCACCCGGGCGATCGAGATCTCCGAGGCCGGCAGCGCCAGCCGGTACCCGCCCTCGCGGCCGCGCTGGCTGGTGACCAGCCGCGCGTGCTGCAGGTCGCCCAGGATGGCCTGCAGGAAGCGGGCGGGGATGTCCTGCGCGGTGGCGATCTCGGCGCAGGTCAGGGCGTCGGGCGCCGCGGCGGCCAGCTCGACGGCTGCGCGGACGGCGTAGTCGACCCGGGCGGTGATGCGCATCGCCCCATCTTGCCGGTTCCACGCTCCGCGGCAGCCGACCGGCGGGGCGACGTCGTCTGTCAGGGTGACGCGGTGCACCAGCTGCGATTCACCACGGTGGTCGAGGCGCCGCTGACGGTGGCCTTCGACGTCGCCCGTGCCCTCGGGCGCCCGTGGGGGGCGCCGCTGGCGGAGGTGGTGTCGGTGCGCCCGTTCCGCGACGTGTACGCGGCCGGCCCGCGCCGGGGGTGGCGGTGGCTGACCCACTCGCGCCGGTTCTCGGCCACCGGGGCCGGGACGCTCGTCGACGAGCAGGTGGACTGGGCCACGGCGCTGCCGGGCGTGCTGGGCGGCGCGGTGGACCAGCTGGTGCTGCGCCGCCGGGTGGTCCGGGCCATGCAGGCGCACCTGGACGCCTACGCCGCCGCGGCCGCCCAGCGGGCGGCGGAGGTCGTGCAGGTGGTGGGGGTGGCGCTCGTCGAGGGGGGCCGGGTGCTGGTCGCCCGGCGCTCGGGGGGCCTGTTCGACGGCTGCTGGGAGTTCCCGGGCGGCAAGGTCGAGCCCGGGGAGGCCGATCTGGAGGCGTTGGTGCGGGAGTGCCGGGAGGAGCTGGGGGCCGACGTGGCGCCCCAGGCGTTCCTCGGCGAGGTGCCGCTGGACGGCGTGGTGGGCGGGGGAGCGCCGGGGGCCTCGACGCTGCGCGTGTGGTGGGGCCGCGTGGCCGGGGGCGTCGTGACGCCGCGCGAGCACAGCGAGCTGCGCTGGGTGCGGGCCGGCGAGCTGGCGGGCCTGGACTGGATCCCGGCCGACCGGCCGCTGCTCCCCGCCGTCGTCGCCCTGCTCGCCCGCCTGCCGGGCGCCTGAGCCGAGACGCGGCCGAGGGGGTGCGGGCGGTGCCCGCACCCCCTCGGAGGTCGTCCGTGCCGGCCGGTCAGGCCGGCGGGGTCACTTGAAGACGTCCTTGATCTTCTCGCCCGCCTGCTTGAGGTTGCCCGCCGCCTGGTCCTTCTGGCCCTCGGCCTGCAGGTCCCGGTCGTCGGTCGCCTCGCCGAGCGCCTCCTTGCCCCGGCCGGACAGTTCCTGGGCCTTGTTGGACAGCTTGTCCATCCCACTCATCGCCGAGCTCCTCTCGTCGGTACCCGCTCCGGCATACCCCGCCGGACCTGCGACGACACCCTGCGTGATGCCGTAATCCGTCCGGGGGTCGTTCGATGCGGCCGCAACAGCTCCGGTCGGGGGCTCCGGTGCACGGAGAGCTTCCGGTTGCGCCTGTGGCATCGTGAGCCAAGGTCACAAAAGGACAACGCCGGTGGCGGCCCGCCCGCACCCTTCCTAGCGTTGTTGGACGTGCACGGAGAGGTCCCTCCCCGTTCACGCTCACGACAGCCGACCGTCCAGGCCGTGGGCCCAGAGCCGGCCCCTGGCCGGGACAGTCCGAGACCCGCCCGCGCGGGACGAGAGAGGCCCTCCACGTGAAGATCGACAAGCGCCCGACCGGGCTCGTCGCGGCGGCGGTCGCCACCGCGATGCTGCTGTCCGCCTGTGGCGGCGGCGACGACGGTGGCAGTGGGTCCGGCGGCGGTGACGGCGGCACGTTCACCGCCTACATCGGCGAGCCCAAGAGCCCGCTGGTCCCCGGCAACACCACGGAGAGCGAGGGCGCGAAGGTCATCGCCGCCCTGTGGACCGGCCTGGTCGGCTACTCCGAGGAGGGCGAGGTCGAGTACACCGGCGTCGCGGAGTCCATCGAGTCCGACGACAACCAGAACTGGACCATCACGCTCAAGGACGGGTGGACCTTCCACGACGGCACCCCGGTGGACGCGCAGTCGTTCGTCGACGCCTGGAACTACACCGCGAACCCGCAGAACGCCCAGGACGGCGGCTCCTACCTGTCCCGCATCGCCGGGTACCAGGAGCTGCAGGACGGCGCCGCCACGGAGCTCAGCGGCCTGGCGGTGACCGACGACCTGACCTTCACGGTGCAGCTCTCCACCCCGTTCGCCCTGTTCCCGGCGGTGGTCGGCTACGACGCCTTCAACCCGCTCCCGGACGTCTTCTTCGAGGACCCGGCGGCCTTCGGCACCAACCCGGTCGGCAACGGCCCCTTCCAGGCCGACAGCGAGTTCGTGCCCGGCCAGGGCATCACGCTGACCCGGTACGACGACTACGCCGGTGACGACGCCGCCCAGGCCGAGGGCATGGAGTTCGTCGTCTACGCCGACCAGGCCACCGCCTACACCGACGCCCAGGACGGCAACGTCGACATCGTCGACGTCATCCCGCCCGACGTCATCGAGTCGGCGCAGTCGGAGTTCGGTGACAACTTCATCAACACCGAGGTCTCCCAGATCACCTACCTCGGCTTCCCGACCTACGACCAGCGCTACTCCGACCCGCGCGTGCGCCAGGCCTTCTCGATGGCGATCGACCGGGACGCGATCTCCGAGGCGATCTTCTCCGGCACCCGCACCGCTGCCGACTCGTTCATCTCGCCGGTCGTCGACGGCTACCGCGAGGGGGCGTGCGAGTACTGCACCCTGGACGTCGACCGCGCCAACCAGCTGCTCGACGAGGCCGGCTTCGACCGCAGCCAGCCGATCGACCTGTGGTTCAACACCGGCGGCGGGCACGACGCCTGGGTGGAGGCCGTGGGCAACCAGCTGCGGCAGAACCTGGGCGTCGACTTCCAGCTCCGCGGCGACCTGGACCTCGCGCAGTACCTGCCGGTCGGTGAGAGCCGGGGCTTCACCGGCCCCTTCCGGTACGGCTGGAGCTTCGACTACCCGGCCGCGGAGAGCTACCTGACCCCGCTCCTCACGCCCCAGTCGTTCCCGCCCACCGGCTCGAACTACGCCTTCTACGACAACCCGCAGGTGACCGATCTGATCGCCCAGGGCGACCAGGCCCCCAGCGAGCAGGAGGCGATCGAGCTGTACCAGCAGGCCGAGGACCTCGTCGCCGAGGACATGCCGATCGCGCCGCTGTTCTTCACGCAGATCCAGACCGTGCACACCGACAACGTGGACAACGTCCGGATCGACCTGTTCCAGCGGCCGGTCTGGTCCGAGGTCACCGTCAACTGACCTGACGCCGGACACGGCCGACGCAGCACCCGCCGGGGGCGACCGTCTCGTTCGACGGACGCTCCCGGCGGCGCGTGTGCCGCCCGACCGGCACGATGGACACGGCGCCCCGGACCGACTCCCCGGGACGTCCTCACCCCGAGGGGGATCATGGGCCGCTACGTCGCGCGCCGACTCCTGCTGACGATCCCGGTGCTGATCGGCGCCTCGTTCCTCATCTTCGCGATGGTGTACGCCCTCCCCGGCGACCCCATCCGCGCGCTCGCCGGCGACCGTCCGGTCTCCCCGGCGGTCGTCGAGGTGCTCCGGGAGCGCTTCCACCTGAACGACCCGCTGTGGGTGCAGTACTGGGAGTACCTGAAGAACCTGCTGTCCGGTGACCTCGGCACCGACTTCCGCGGCCGGCCGGTCCTCGACACGATCGAGCGGACGCTGCCGGTCACGATCAAGCTCACCACCGTCGCCGTCGTCTTCGAGGCGGTCATCGGCATCACCGCCGGCGTCCTCGCCGGCATCCGCCGGAACAGCTTCTTCGACAACCTCGTGCTCGTCTCCACGACCGTGATCGTGTCGATCCCGATCCTGGTGCTGGCCTTCCTCGCCCAGCTGCTCTTCGGCCTGAAGCTCGGCTGGTTCCCGATCGCCGGCACCCGGGAGGGCTGGTACAGCTACGTGCTGCCCGGCCTGGTGCTCGCCTCCGGGTCGCTGGCCTACGTGGCGCGGCTGACCCGCACGAGCATCGCCGAGAACATGCGCGCCGACTACGTCCGCACCGCGAGGGCCAAGGGCCTGCCGCCGAGCCGGGTGATCATCCACCACACCCTGCGCAACAGCCTGATCCCGGTGGTGACGTTCATCGGGGCCGACATCGGGGCCCTGCTCGGCGGCGCCATCGTCACCGAGACGGTGTTCAACCTCCCCGGCATCGGCCGCGAGGTCTTCGACTCGGTCCAAGCCCAGGAGGGCGCGGTCGTCGTGGGCATCGTGACGCTGATGGTCTTCTTCTTCATCTTCTTCAACCTGGTGGTCGACGTGCTCTACGCCGTCCTGGACCCGAGGATCCGCTATGACTGACCAGCAGCAGGCCGACCTGCGCCACGACGAGGTCGAGGCCGGGACGACGACCGGCCTGGCCAGCCCCTCGGTGGACGTCACCAGCGACCGGCAGAACAGCCTGTGGTCCGACGCCTGGGGGTCGCTGCGCCGCAACGTGCTCTTCTGGATCGGCGCGTTCCTCACCGTGCTGCTGGTCCTGGTCGCCCTCTTCCCCGGCTTCTTCGCGCGCGGGGTCGACCCGCGGGCCTGCGACCTGGCCAACTCCAAGGCGCTGCCGTCGGCCGAGCACTGGTTCGGCTACGACGTGCAGGGCTGCGACTACCTGTCCAACGTCGTCCACGGCGCCCGGAACTCGCTGGTCATCGGCGTCGCCGCCGTGCTGGTCGTCCTGCTCCTCGGGGTGGTCGTGGGCGCGATCGCCGGCTACTTCGGCGGGGTCACCGACGGCGTCCTGTCCCGGATCGCCGACATCTTCTACGCGCTGCCGCTGATCCTCGGCGCCCTCGTCCTGCTGCGGGTGGGGCCCAGCACCGACCTGCCGATCATCAGCGAGCGCGGTCCGGGCGCGGTCGCGCTGGCACTGGCGCTGTTCGGCTGGATGACGGCGATGCGGCTGGTCCGCTCGCAGGTCATCGCGGTCAAGAGCCAGGACTACGTCGCCGCCGCCCGGGCGATGGGGGCCTCCAACCGGCGCATCCTGGTGCGCCACATCCTGCCCAACGCCGTCGCGCCGGTGCTGGTCTACACGACCATCACCATCGGCGTGCTCATCGCCGCCGAGGCGACCCTCACCTACCTGGGCGTCGGCCTGCAGCGGCCGGCGATCTCGTGGGGGCTGCAGATCGAGGCCGGCCAGGACTCGATCCGCACGGCCCCGCACCTCGTGCTCTTCCCGAGCATCCTCCTGACCCTGACCGTGATGGCCTTCATCATGATGGGCGACGCCCTGCGCGACGCCCTCGACCCGAGGCAGCGCGCATGACCCTCCCCGGCATCGACTCCACCGGCGCCCTGCCCGCCGTCCCCGGCGCGCCCCTGCTCGAGGTCGACGACCTGCACGTCGAGTTCCGCCAGCGGTCTGGGGTGGTGCACGCCGTCAACGGCGTCAGCTACACCCTCGCCGCCGGGCAGACCCTGGCGATCCTGGGCGAGTCCGGCTCCGGGAAGTCGGTCTCCGCCCAGGCGATCATGGGCATCCTCGACTCCCCGCCCGCGGTCGTCAGCGGCGGCGGGATCCGCTTCGAGGGTCGCGACCTGCTCACCATGACGGCCGAGGACCAGCGCCGGGTCCGCGGCCCCGGGATCTCGATGATCTTCCAGGACGCGCTGTCGTCGCTGAACCCCGTCTACAGCGTGGGCTACCAGATCGGCGAGATGTTCCGCGTGCACCGGGGCGCATCCCGCAAGGAGGCCAAGCAGCGGGCCGTCGAGCTGATGGACCGGGTGCGCATCCCCGCGGCGGCCGAGCGGGTCGACGACTACCCGCACCAGTTCTCCGGCGGGATGCGCCAGCGCGTGATGATCGCGATGGCGATCGCGCTGGACCCGCGGATCCTCATCGCCGACGAGCCGACGACGGCCCTCGACGTCACCGTCCAGGCGCAGGTGATGGACCTGCTCAAGGACCTGCAGCGGGAGACGGGGATGGGGCTGGTCCTCATCACCCACGACCTCGGCGTGGTCAACGAGGTCGCCGACGACGTCGCCGTCATGTACGCCGGGCGGATCGTCGAGCGCGGCACCGTGGACGACGTCTTCACCCGGCCGGCCCACCCCTACACCGAGGGCCTGATGGGCTCGGTGCCGCAGGTGGAGGCGAAGGGCGGGCGGCTGCGGCCCATCGGCGGCCAGCCGCCCAACCTCGCCGCCATCCCCGGCGGCTGTCCCTTCCACCCGCGGTGCGCCCGCCGCCGGCTCGGAGCCGCCGCGGCGCCCGGCCGGGAGTGCGCCACCGACGTCCCGCCGCTGCGCCTGGTCGTCCCCGGCCGCGAGGCGGCCTGCCACTACAGCGAGGAGGTGCTCGGTGTCTGACGTCAGCAGCGGGGCCACCGCGGCCTCGGGCGCCGCCCCGACCGCCGCCGGCCGCCGCGGGGAGACCCTGCTGGAGATCCGCGGCCTGCAGAAGCACTTCCCGCTCACCCAGGGCGTCGTCTTCAAGCGGACCGTCGGGCACGTGCGCGCCGTCGACGGCGTGGACCTGACCCTGCGCCGCGGCGAGACCGTCGGGCTGGTCGGGGAGTCCGGCTGCGGGAAGTCGACGGTGTCCAAGCTGCTCGTCGCGCTGGAGCGGCCGACGGCGGGCTCCATCGTCTACAAGGGGCAGGACGTGACCGGGCTGAGCGGGCGCGCGCTCAAGGCCTACCGGCGCGAGGTCCAGATCATCTTCCAGGACCCGTACGCGTCGCTGAACCCGCGGATGACCGTCGGCGACATCGTGGCCGAGGGGTGGTCGGTGCACGCCGACGTCGCGCCCAAGAAGGGCCGGCTGCAGCGCACCCAGGAACTGCTGGACCGCGTCGGGCTGAACCCCGACTACGTCAACCGCTACCCGCACCAGTTCTCCGGCGGGCAGCGGCAGCGCATCGGCATCGCCCGGGCGCTGGCCCTTCGGCCGGAGGTCATCGTCTGCGACGAGCCCGTCTCGGCCCTCGACGTGTCCGTGCAGGCCCAGGTCGTGAACCTGCTCGAGGACCTGCAGGACGAGTTCGGCCTGTCCTACCTGTTCATCGCCCACGACCTGTCGGTGGTGCGGCACATCTCCGACCGGGTCGCGGTCATGTACCTCGGGTCGATCGTGGAGGAGGGCACCGACGTCGAGGTCTACACCTCCCCGTCGCACCCCTACACGCAGGCGCTGCTGTCCTCGGTCCCGCTGCACGAGCCGCACCTGCGCGGGCAGAAGGACCGGATCCTGCTGCAGGGCGACGTCCCCAGCCCGGCCGACCCGCCCTCGGGCTGCCGCTTCCGCACCCGTTGCTGGAAGGCCCAGGACATCTGCGCCGAGGAGCCGCCGGCGCTGGTCGACCGCGGCCAGGGACACCCCGCGGCCTGCCACTTCGCCGAGGCGCGCACCGTCGTGCCGGTCGAGACGGCGGAGTAGCCCCGCGCCCTCCCTCCCCGCCCCCTCGGCCGCGATCATGGGCGTCCGGCCGCCCGCGGCGGCGTGTCCGGCCGTGTCGGCGGCAACGACCCCATGATCGCGGGGGGAGACGGGGCGGGGGAGGATCGCCGGGTGACCTCTGAGCCCTCGCGCCGGTTGCTGCTGGTGCACGCCCACCCCGACGACGAGACGATCAACAACGGCGTGACGATGGCCCGCTACGCCGCCGAGGGCGTGCAGGTCACGCTGCTGACCTGCACGCTCGGCGAGGAGGGCGAGGTCCTCGTCCCCGAACTCGCGCAGCTGGCCGCCGACCAGGCCGACCAGCTCGGCGGCTTCCGGATCGGCGAGCTGTCGGCGGCGATGGCGGCGCTGGGCGTGACCGACTGGCGGTTCCTCGGCGGCGCCGGACGCTTCCGCGACTCCGGGATGATCGGCACCGAGGCGAACGCGAAGCCGCGGGCCTTCTGGAACGCCGACCTCGACGAGGCGGTCGCGCACGCCGTCGCCGTGGTCCGCGAGACCCGCCCGCAGGTGCTCGTCACCTACGACGAGAACGGCGGCTACGGCCACCCCGACCACATCCAGGCGCACCGCGTGGCGATGCGCGCCGTCGACGCGGCCGCCGACCCGGCCTACCGGCCCGACCTGGGCGCGGCCTGGCAGGTCGCGAAGGTCTACTGGTGCTGCACCCCGCGCTCGGTGCTGCGCGCCGGCGCCGAGGCGATGGCCGCGCTCGGCGAGGACTCCCCGTTCGCCCAGCTCGGCGAGATCGAGGACATCCCGTTCGCCGTCCCCGACGAGCTGGTCACCGCCGCCGTCGACGGCCGTGCGTTCGCCGGCGCCAAGGACGCCGCCATGCGCGCGCACGCCACCCAGATCCTGGTGGACGGCCCGTTCTTCGCGCTGTCGAACAACCTCGGCCAGGAGGTCCTCGGCGTCGAGTACTACCGCCTCGTCCGGGGCGAGCGCGGACCCGCCGGGCCCGGTCCGGAGGGGTGGGAGGACGACCTGTTCGCCGGGCTGCCCGGGTGACGGCGGCCGGCGTCCGCGCCGCCGCCGGGGGCCTGGTCGCCGCCGCCCTGGCGGTGTGGGCGGCGCTCGTCGAGGTGCTGTGGCTGCCGCTGCGGGTCGGTGACGTCCCCCTGCCGGTGTCGATCCCGGCGGCGCTCGCCGCCAACCTCCTGCTGGTCACCCTCACCCACCGGGTCACCGGCTCCCGGGTCGCCGCGGTGCTGCCCGCGCTGGCGTGGCTGGCCGTCGTGCTGGTCGCGAGCCAGCAGCGCGCCGAGGGGGACCTGCTGCTCACCGGCAGCTGGCAGGGGCTGGCGTTCCTGCTGGTCGGCGTCCTCGGCGCCTCCCTCGCCGTCGGCCGCGTCCTGGCCGGCGCCCCCCGCCGGGCGGCGGGCGCCGCTCAGGGGAGCGGTGCCCGCCGGTAGTGGTAGCGGTGGTGCTCGACGAAGCCGTCCCGGCGGTACAGCGCCCGCGCGGGCGCGTTGGAGGCCAGCACCTGCAGGTAGGCCCACCGTGCCCCGCGGCCGGCGCCCCACCGGTGGAGGGCGGACGTCACCGCGGTGGCCAGCCCCCGCCGCCGGTAGCCCTCGGCCACGGTCACCGCGCTGATGCCGAGCCAGTCGTCGGTCAGCACGCCCCGGGCCACCGCCGCGAGCGGGGCCGGGGCGGCCGCCAGCCGGACGGAGGCGAACACGACGTCCTCGGCGGAGGTCAGCACCCGGCGCGCGGCCGGCGGCAGGGCCGACCCGCGGTGCCGGTAGCCGGCCAGCCAGTCCTCGTCCGGGACGGGGGAGAGGTCCACGGGGACCTCCGGTCCCGGCCGGGGCGCCGGCAGCGGCGCGGTGAGCACGAGCGTGTCCTCGTCCCGCTCCCAGCCGGCCGCGGCGAGGGCGGCACCGGCAGCCCGGGCCTGCACGCCGGGCAGCTGCACCGCCGGGCGCAGGCCCCGCTCCCGGTACCAGCCCGTGACCGCCTCGACCGCCGCCGGCAGCGGGCGCCCGGGGTCCCCGACGGCCAGCGCGGAGTTGGCCCGGCCGGTGAACCCGCCGCCGTCGCGCAGCAGCCAGCCGCCCAGCCACGCGGTCTCGTCCCCGCGCCAGCCGCGCGCGGCCAGCAGCTCCAGCTCGGCGACGTCCAGGGGCGAGCGGCTCTGTCCCATGTCCCGATCCTCCGTCTTCCCCCTCGCGGGTGGGCCGGTCGGCCGGTCGCGCCCGTCACGGGCCGGGACGTCATACTGTGCGGCGAGACGTGGCCGTGGCAGGCGCCCGGCCGAGCTGCGTGTTCGGGAGGCAACACCGTGACCTACGTGATCACCCAGGCCTGTGTCGACGTCCTCGACAAGGCGTGCATCGACGAGTGTCCGGTGGACTGCATCTACGAGGGCGACCGGATGCTGTACATCCACCCCGACGAGTGCGTCGACTGCGGTGCGTGCGAGCCGGTCTGCCCGGTCGAGGCCATCTACTACGAGGACGACGTCCCGGACAAGTGGAAGGACTTCTACAACGCCAACGTGGAGTTCTTCTCCGACCTCGGCAGCCCCGGCGGCGCGGCCAAGACCGGCAAGGTCGGCCGGGACCACCCGCTGGTCGCGGCCCTGCCGCCGCAGGGCGAGGGGCACTGACCACACCGGACCCCCGCCGGCTGCCGGACTTCCCCTGGGACTCCCTGGCGGCGGCGCGGGCGCGGGCGGCGCAGCACCCCGGCGGGGTGGTCGACCTGTCCATCGGGACGCCGGTCGACGACACCCCTGAGGTCCTCACCGCGGCGCTCGCCGCGGCGGGGAACTCCCCGGGCTACCCGACGGCCCTGGGGACGGCGGACCTGCGGACGGCGGCCGCCGGCTGGCTGGAGCGCCGGCTGGGGGTGCGCCTGGCCGACCCGCTGGGGGCCGACCCGTCGGTGATCCCGACCGTCGGCTCCAAGGAACTGGTCGCGCTGCTGCCGACCCTGCTCGGCCTGCGCGGCCCCGGCACGGTGGTGATCCCCGAGGTCGCCTACCCGACCTACGAGGTCGGCGCGGTCGTGGCCGGGCTGACGGTGGCGCGCAGCGACGTCCCGCCGGACGAGCCGGGCGACGTCGTGCTGGTCTGGCTGAACTCCCCGGGCAACCCGCACGGGCGGGTGCTGACCGCCGGGGAGCTGCGCCGCTGGGCCGACTGGGGCCGGCAGCACGGCGTCCCCGTCGTCGCCGACGAGTGCTACGCGATGCTCGGCTGGGACGTCGAACCGTGCTCCCTGCTGCACCCCGACGTCGCCGGCGCCGACCACGCGGGCCTGCTCGCCGTCCACTCCCTGTCCAAGCAGTCGACCGCCGCGGGCTACCGCGCCGGGCTGCTCTCCGGGGACCCGGCGCTGGTCCGCCGCGTCTGGGACGTGCGCCGCCACCTCGGGCTGCTCGTCCCCGGGCCGGTGCAGGCCGCGACGGCGGCCGCGCTGGCCGACGACGCGCACGTCGACGAGCAGCGGGAGCGCTACCGCGCCCGACGCGATCGGCTGGCCGCCGCCGTCCGCGGCGCCGGTGCCCGGATCGACGCCTCGGAGGCCGGGCTGTACCTGTGGGTCACCCGCGACGAGGACTGCTGGACGACGATCGACTGGCTGGCCGGCCTCGGCATCGTCGCGGCCCCCGGTTCGTTCTACGGCCCGGCCGGCGCGCGGCACGTGCGCATGGCGCTGACCGCGACCGACGAGCGGATCGCCGCCGCCGTGGAGCGCCTGGCCCCCTGAACCCGCGTGCCGCCGGCCAGGGGCCGGGCTACGGTGCGGCGGCATGACACCGCCCCGCCTGCGGCCGCCCGTCGACGGCGACGAGCGCGCCCAGCTCGTCGGGTGGCTCGGCCTCCAGCGGGCGCTGGTGCCCTGGAAGTGCGAGGGGCTGTCGGAGGCCGACGCCCACCGACCGGTGCTGCCCTCCTCGCCGCTGATGACGGCGGCGGGCATCGTGTCGCACCTGCGCTGGACCGAGCACTGCTGGTTCGAGGTGCTGTTCGCCGGGGCCCCGACGGGCACCAACCCGCAGTTCGACCAGTCGCGCCCCGACGCGGACAAGCAGGTCGACGGGGTGCCGCTGGAACGGCTGCTCGCCGAGTACGCCGAGCAGTGCGCGCGCTCGGACGAGATCGTCGCCGCCGCCGCGCTGGACGCCGCCTGCCGCAACGAGCAGTACTCCGCGGGGGTGCACCTGCGGTGGGTGCTCACCCACATGGTCGAGGAGACGGCGCGGCACGTCGGGCACCTGGACGCCGTCCGGGAGCTGCTGGACGGGCGGACCGGCTACTGGTGACCGTCCGCTTGCAGGCGGCCCCCAGCCGGCTGCATGCGCGCTGCCACCTCCGTGCAAGCGGCCGGGCGCACCGTCGTGCCGCGCCGCCGGACCGGCGGTCGCGCCACAGCCCGCCGCACCCGGAGGTCCCCCCGATGACCACGATCACCGCGTCCACCTCGATCGTCGAGGTGCTTGCCGTCCTCGTCCTGCTCGCCCTCGCGCACACCCTGCTGGTCCGGCCGGGCACCCGGCCCGGGCGCGCCGCCGACCGGGCCTTCGCCGAGCCCCCCACGGTCGCCGCCGCCCGGGCGGGCGTCCTCAGGTGACCAGTTCGAGGAGGACGGCGTCGTCGGGGGCCGCGGAGTCGGTCCAGCCGTCGGCCGCCGTCCACGTCCGGCCGGCGTAGGCGACCGACGCGACCTGCAGCCGCTCGGCGTGCGCGACCGCCCAGGTCGCGCCCGGCCAGCCGGCGGCGGCGTCGACCGCGACCGCGCCGAACTCCTCGCTGGCCGGCACCCCCAGCTCCCGCTCGGCCTCCCCGGCCGCGGCCGCCGTGCGGTCGCTGAGCCGCCCGCCGACCTCCTGCGGGTCCCACGTGCAGCTCAGGCCACCGGTGAGCAGCGCGGCGGCCAGCGCCTCGGCCATCGGCTCGTGCTTCTGGTAGGCCTCGGGGAACCCGCTGCGCTGCACCTCCTGGGCGACGTCGGTCAGCCGGCCGTTCTCCCAGCCGGGGACCTCGACGAGCCGGTCGTAGAACTGCTCGGACGCGTACACCGGGTCCTGCACCTGCTCGGGCGTGCCCCAGCCCTGCGACGGCCGTTGCTGGAACAGGCCGAGGGAGTCGCGGTCACCGTGGTCGAGGTTGCGCAGCGCCGACTCCTGCTCGGCGGTGGCCAGCGCGATGACGACCGCCCGCTCGGGGAGCCCGCGCGTGCGTCCCACCGCGGCGATGGTGGCCGCCGAGGCGGCCTGCTCGGTGGTGAGCTCCCGGCTGCTGCCGGCGACGGTGCACGACCCGTCGGCCGAGGCCGGCGTCCGGTCCCCGGCGAGCCGCAGGCCGAGGACGACGACCACCGCGAGCGCGACCAGCGCCGCGCCCCACGCCAGCGGGGCCGCGGACGCCCGGCGGCCGCGGCGGCGCCGGCGGCGGGTCGTCCCGGCCGGGCGGGACCGCGGTCGGGAGCGCGGCCCGGGACGCGAGCCGGACCGGCGCCGGGCCGTGCCCCGGGCGGCCCCGGGACGGCGGTGACGGGCGGTGGGCATCGACTCCGAGGGTAGGTGCGCCGGCGTCCGGTGCCGGGACGTGACGGCCCGGCGTGGGCGACCGCTAGCGTGGGCGCCCCGTCTGCCAGGAGGTCCTCCCATGTCCGGCGTGCTGCTGCCCGGAGTCCGCGCCCGCCGGGTGGAGACCCCCCGGCTCGCCCAGAACGTCCTGCACCCCGACTCCGTCGACCTCGACGCCCTCGCCGGACCCGGCGGGGACGTCGTGCTGTTCGTGCACGGCAACGTGAGCTCGTCGCTGTTCTGGCAGCAGACGCTGCTGACGCTGGCCGGGACGGGCCGGGTGCGGCCGCTCGCGGTCGACCTGCGCGGCTTCGGCGACACCGACCCGCTGCCGGTCGACGCCCGGCGCGGCGTGCGCGACTGGGCCGACGACGTCGCCGCGCTGCTGGACACCCTCGGCGTGGCGCGGGCGCACCTGGTCGGCTGGAGCATGGGCGGCGGCGTCGTCCTGCAGTCCCTGCTGGACGCGCCCGGCCGGGTGGCCTCGCTGGCGCTCGTCGCGCCGGTCTCCCCGCACGGGTTCGGCGGCACCGCCGGCCCGGAGGGGCGCCTGCTGGGCGCGGACGGCGCCGGCTCCGGCGGCGGGGCCGCCAACCCGGACTTCGTCGCCGCGCTCGCCGCCGGGGACACCGGGGCGGAGGCGCCGACCAGCCCGCGGTCGGTGCTGCGGGCGGCCTACGTGGCGCCCGGCTCGCTGCCGCTGGACCCGGCCGTCGAGGACGTGCTGGTCGCCTCGATGCTGACCACCCGCACCGGCGAGGACCACTACCCCGGGGACAGCACGACCAGCGGCACGTGGCCGGGGGTGGCCCCGGGTGCCCGCGGCGTCCTCAACACCATGGCGCCGACCGTGCTGGACCTGACCGGGGTCGTCGACCTCGAGCGCAAGCCCCCGGTGCTGTGGGTCCGCGGCGACGCCGACGTGATCGTCTCCGACACCTCGGCGTTCGACCTGGCCTTCCTGGGGCAGCTCGGCGCGGTGCCCGGCTGGCCGGGGGAGGCCGAGTGCCCGCCGCAGCCGATGGTCACCCAGACCCGGGCGGTGCTGGACCGCTACGCCGCGACCGGCGGCGCCTACCGCGAGGTGGTGCTGCCGGGCGTGGGGCACTCCCCGCACGTCGAGCGGCCGCAGGAGTTCGCCGTGGCGCTGCTGGAGCACCTCGACGTCCCCGCCGAGGCCCCTGCCAACCTCACCTGATCCGGCCTCCCTACAGGGGCCCGCCGCGAGCTCGCGGGCGGTGGGGGACAGGGAGGTCCTTCTCCTAGTTCTTGTGCAGGTCCGCGTTGAGGGAGCCCCACTCGCCGGCGCGCGGGAGGGCCTCCAGGGCGCCGCTCACGCTGTTGCGGCGGAACAGCAGCCCGCTGCGGCCGGACAGCTCCCGCGCCTTCACCGTCGAGCCGTCGGGCAGGGTGACCCGCGAGCCGGCGGTCACGTAGCAGCCGGCCTCGACCACGCAGCCGTCGCCGAGGGAGATGCCCACCCCGGCGTTGGCGCCGAGCAGGCAGCCGCTGCCGATGGAGACGACCTCCTTGCCGCCGCCGGACAGCGTGCCCATGATCGACGCGCCGCCGCCGATGTCGCTGTCGGCGCCGACGACGACGCCCGCGCTGATCCGCCCCTCGACCATCGACGGGCCCAGGGTGCCGGCGTTGAAGTTGACGAAGCCCTCGTGCATGACCGTCGTCCCCTCGGCCAGGTGCGCGCCCAGCCGGACCCGGTCGGCGTCGGCGATGCGGACGCCGGAGGGGATGACGTAGTCGGTCATCTTCGGGAACTTGTCCACGCCGAACACGGTCACGTTGCCGACCGCCGCTCGCAGCCGGTGGGCGTTGAAGCCCGCGGCCTCGACCGGGCCGGCGCTGGTCCACGCCACGTTGGTGAGCAGCCCGAAGATCCCGGTGAGGTCCACGCCGTGCGGGCGGACCAGCCGGTGCGACAGCAGGTGCAGCCGCAGCCACACGTCGTGGGTGTCCACCGGCGGCGCGTCCAGGTCGGAGATCACCGTGCGGACGGCGACGACGTCCACGCCGCGCGCGTCGTCGGTGCGCACCAGGCCGCCGTAGTCGGGGCCGAGCTCGCCGGCCAGCTCCAGCGCGCCCAGCTGGGCGGTGCCGGTCGCGGCGCCGTCGGGGGCGCCGAGCCGCGGCTCGGGGTACCAGACGTCGAGGACGGTGCCGGAGCGGGTCACGGTGGCGAGTCCGGCGGCGACGGCGGAGCGGGAGGCGTCGGTCACGGGACCGAACGCTACCGACGGACGCCGCCCCGCCCCGTCCGGCCCCGGTGCAGGGGCCCGCTGCGAGCCTGCGAGCAGCGGGGGGCGCCGGGGTCCGTCAACTAGGCTCGGGAGCCGTGAGCGTGCCCCCTCTCGACCTGTCGGCCGACGTCCTCACGCTCACCCGTGCGCTGGTCGACGCCCCCTCGGTGTCGGGGACGGAGGCGCCGCTGGCCGACGCCGTCGAGGCCGCGCTGCGCGGGCTCGGCGGGCTGGAGGTCGAGCGGATCGGCGACACGGTGCTCGCCCGGACCGACCTCGGCCTGCCCACCCGCGTCGTCCTGGCCGGGCACCTGGACACCGTCCCGATCGCCGACAACGTGCCCAGCCGGCTCGACGGCGACCGGCTGTACGGCTGCGGGACCAGCGACATGAAGTCCGGCGACGCGGTGATCCTGCGGCTGGCCGCCCGCTTCGGCGTCCCCGGCGCCCGGCCCGCGCACGACCTCACCTTCGTCCTCTACGACAACGAGGAGGTCGAGGCCGTGAAGAACGGTCTCGGCCGGGTCGCCCGCGAGCGCCGCAGCTGGCTGTACGGGGACCTCGCGGTGCTGCTGGAGCCCACCGACGGGGAGATCGAGGCCGGCTGCCAGGGCACGCTGCGGGCGGTGCTCGAGGTGCGCGGCCGGCGGGCGCACAGCGCGCGGAGCTGGCTGGGCGTCAACGCCGTCCACGGCGTCGCCGGCATCCTCGCCACGCTCGCCGGTTACGAGGCCCGCGAGGTGGACATCGACGGCTGCCGCTACCGCGAGGGGCTCAACGCGGTGCGCATCGAGGGCGGGGTGGCCGGCAACGTCGTCCCCGACGAGTGCCGGGTGACCGTGAACTTCCGCTACGCCCCCGACCGGGACGAGGACGCCGCCGAGGCGCACGTCCGCGAGGTGTTCGCCGAGGCGGTCGCCGCCGGGGCCACGCTGACCGTCGTCGACAACGCCGGTGGGGCCCTGCCCGGCCTGGCCGAGCCCGCGGCCGCCGCGTTCGTCGCCGCCGTCGGCCGGCCCGCCCGCGCCAAGCTCGGCTGGACCGACGTCGCCCGGTTCGCCGCCTTCGGCATCCCGGCCGTCAACTACGGGCCGGGGGACCCGCAGCTGGCCCACACCCGCGAGGAGTCGGTGCTGGTCGAGCGGCTGCAGCCGGCCGAGGACGCCCTCGTCGCCTACCTCTCCACGCCGTCCGTCTGAGCCCGCACGCACCCCGCGAGGAGCGCACGCATGACCACCACGCCCGAGCCGGCCGAGGGCCGCCGACCGCGGCCGACCCGTCACCGGGGGCCGGTGATGCTGCGCGGCGGCGAGCCGGACCCGAGGACCGTCGGGACGACGACCGACCAGCGGCTGCTCGACCGCCGCGGGCCCACCGACTGGGTGCACACCGACCCGTGGCGGGTGCTGCGCATCCAGAGCGAGTTCGTCGAGGGCTTCGGCCTGCTCGCCGAGCTGCCCAAGGCGGTCAGCGTCTTCGGCAGCGCCCGCACCCGGCCCGACGACCCGCACTACGCCGCGGGCGTCGAGATCGGTGCGGCGCTGGCCCGCGCCGGCTACGCCGTCATCACCGGCGGTGGCCCCGGCGCGATGGAGGCGGCCAACCGCGGGGCGTCGGAGGCCGGCGGGCTGTCGGTCGGGCTGGGCATCGAGCTGCCGTTCGAGCAGGAGCTCAACGAGTGGGTCGACGTCGGCATCGCCTTCCGCTACTTCTTCGTCCGCAAGACGATGTTCGTGAAGTACGCGCAGGCGTTCGTGATCCTGCCCGGCGGCTTCGGCACCCTCGACGAGCTGTTCGAGGCGCTCACCCTGGTGCAGACCCGCAAGGTCACCCGCTTCCCGGTGGTCCTCTACGGCACCGCCTACTGGAGCGGGCTGCTGGAGTGGATCCGGGCGACGATGGTCCCCGCCGGCACCATCAGCGGCGCCGACCTGGACCTGATCACCGTCACCGACGACGTCGAGGAGGTCCTCGCGGTGATCCGCGAGGCCGAGGCCGCCCGCGGGACGGGCGAGGGCGGCGGGGGCATGCGGGCCCCGCTGCCCAGCGGACCGGTCGACGACTGACGTGGTGTCGGCGGTCGTCTTCGTCGTCACCGTGCTCCTGGTCGGCGGCCTGCTGTTCCTCGGTGGCGCGCTGCTGCTCGGCCGGGGGGAGACCCAGCCGCCCGCCGAGCCGGACCGCTCGCCGGTGGAGCTGCCCGCCGACCGGCCGGTGGACGCCGACGACGTGCGGGCCCTGCGGATCTCCGTGACCGCCCGCGGCTACCGCATGACCGACGTCGACTGGGTGCTGGAGCAGCTGGCCGACACCCTCGACGAACGCGACCGGGAGATCGCCGCGCTGCGGGCCCGGCTCGACGGCGGCGACCCCGCGACCCCGGCGGCCGGTCCGGCCGCCGGGTCTCCCCCCGACACCGCCCCGCGCGGGAACGGAGCGACACCCGGTGCGTGAGCTGACCGAGCGGATCGACGTCGACGCCCCGCCCGAGCGGGTGTGGGCCGCGCTCACCGACTGGACCCGCCAGGGCGAGTGGATGCTCGCCACCGACGTGGAGACCGTCGGCGGTCCCGCGCAGGGCGTCAAGGGCCGGCTGGCCGCGCGGACCGGGCTCAAGCTGCCCGGCCGCCGCCGGCACGTCGGCGTCCTGGACACGATGGTGATCACCGAGTGGGAGCCGCCGCGCCGGGTCCTCGTGCAGCACACCGGCCGGATCGTCCGCGGGCCCGGGATCTTCGAGGTCGAGCCGCGCGAGGGCGGCGGGTCGACCTTCGTGTGGACCGAGCAGCTGTGGCTGCCCTTCGGCCTGCTCGGGGTCGCCGGGTGGCCGCTGGTCAAGCCGTTCGTCGTCCTCGGGGTGCGGCTCTCGCTGCGCCGGTTCGCCGCGTTCGCCCGCACGTACCCGGCCTAGACGGTGTCCGCCGACGAGGTGCGCCGGGAGCTGGCCGCGCTCGCCGACCCCGAGCGGGCCGAGGGCATGGCACGCTACTTCCAGGTGCGCCCGGGCGGCTACGGCGAGGGCGACCGGTTCCTCGGGATCGCCGTGCCGCCGCAGCGGGCGATCGCGAAGCGGTACGCCGCGTCGACGTCCCTGGCCGACGTCGACGCGCTGCTGGGCAGCGCGTGGCACGAGGAGCGGCTGACCGCGCTGTTCCTCCTGGTGCGCCGGTTCGAACGGGCCGACGACGACGAGCGGGCGCGCATCGTCGAGCTCTACCTCGCCCGCCGCGACCGGGTCGACAACTGGGACCTGGTCGACGCCTCGGCGCCGTACCTGCTCGGGCCGTGGCTGCTCGACCGCGACGACGCGCTGCTCGACGAGCTGGCCGGCTCGGCCTCGCTGTGGGACCGCCGGATCGCCGTCCTGGCCACGTTCGCCGGCATCCGCGCCGGGCGGTTCGCGGCGACGCTGCGGCTGGCCGACCGGCTGCTGACCGACCCCGAGGACCTGATCCACAAGGCGGTGGGGTGGATGCTGCGCGAGGTCGGCAACCGCGACCCCGCGTGCGCCGAGACCTTCCTCGGGCCGCGCTACCGCCGGATGCCGCGCACGATGCTCCGGTACGCCATCGAGAAGTACCCGGCCGAGCGGCGGCGCGCCTACCTCGACGGGCGGGTCTGAGGGCTCGACCGGTCCCCGGGGAGATGTCCCTCGACCCGGCCCCTCGACCCGGCCCCTTGACCCGGCCCCTGGGGCCGGCCGGAGAGTCGGGACGTGGACGCACCACTGCTGCGGGTCGGGGAGTTCCTCCGCCGCACCCGCCTGTCACCCAAGGCCCTGCGGCTGTACGCCGCCCAGGGCCTGCTCACCCCCGCCGCCGTCGACCCGGTCAGCGGGTACCGGCTCTGGTCGCCCGACCAGGTGGACCGGGCGCGGGTCGTCGCGCTGCTGCGCCAGGCCGGCATGCCGCTGGCGCGGGTGCGGGAGGTGCTCGACCTCGACCCGGCGGCACGCGCGGCGGCGGTCGGCCGCTGGTGGGCCGGGGTGGAGGCGGAGCACGCGCGGCGTGCCCGGGTGGTCGCCCACGTCCGGCGCGGGACCGAGGAGAGGGGATCCACCGTGTACGACGTCGAGACCAGGGACGTGCCCGAGCTCAGGCTGCTGACGGCGGAGCGGCGGCTGACCGTCGACGAGCTGTCGGACTTCATCGGCCGTGCCCGGGAGGAGATCCTGCGGGCGCTGGACTCCGCCGGGGTGCCGGCGACCGGGCCGATGCGGGTGATCTACCACGGCATGGTCACCGAGGACAGCGACGGCCCGGTCGAGGTCGCCGTCCCGTTCACCGGCTCCCTCGACCCCGTGGGGGAGCTGCGGGTGCGGCGGCAGGAGCCCCGCCGCGAGGCGGTGACCGGGGTGACCCGCGACCACGCCGAGTTCCCGGAGATCCTCGGCGCCTACGACGCCGTGGCCCGGTGGATCGACGCGGCGGGGCTGGTCCGGGCCGGCGTCCCCGCGGAGGTGTACCTGACCGAGCGGTCGGCGCCCGACGACGGCAGCACGCACGTCGAGGTGGCCTGGCCCGTCCGCTGAGCCCGGGCGGCCCGCCGGCGGTCAGTGCCCCCGCACGAAGGCCAGGGCCTCGCGGGCCAGCGCGACGTCGTCGGTCTCGTCCGGACCGAGCGCCACCCACTCGCGCATCGCCGCGCCGCGGCCGTTGCGGAACGGCGTCCCGGTGCCGTCGGCGACGAGCGCCGCCACGCGGTCGCGGGGCAGCTTGAGCACCAGGGCGCCGGCGACGGCCATGGCGACGATCGAGCCGTCGACCTGCACCGCGGCCGAGCCGAACCGGCGCGGGCCGTTCTCGCCGGGCAGCCGGACGCCGGGTTCGCCGGCCAGGGCGTCGGCGACGGCGGCGAGGCGTCGCTCGGAGTCGTCGGTCACGGTGGCCATGATGGCCCGGTGCGCGACGTCGTGGGGCCGGTCCGGTGAGCCGGCGCGGCTGGCTGCTGTTCCTGGCCATGTCGGTGATCTGGGGCGTGCCCTACCTGCTGATCAAGGTGGCGGTCGAGGACCTCTCCCCGGTCGTCGTCGTGTTCGGCCGGTGCGTGATCGGGGCCGCGGTGCTGCTGCCGTGGACGATCGCCCGCGGCCACCTGCGTCCGGCGCTGCGGCACTGGCGGTGGCTGCTGGCGTTCACGCTGCTGGAGATGACGATCCCGTGGCTGCTGCTGGGGATCGCCGAGCAGACGCTGTCGAGCTCCCTGACCGGCCTGCTGGTGGCGGCCGTGCCCTTCGTCGCGGCGCTGGCCGGGCGGCTGCTGGGGGAGGAGCGGCTCACGCCGGTGCGGCTGGCCGGGATGGCGCTGGGCGTCGTCGGCATCGCGCTGCTGCTGGGCCTGGACGTCGGCGGCGCGGCGTGGGTGCCGCTGGGCGCCGTCGCGCTCACGGTGATCGGCTACGGCACCGCCCCGCTGATCGTGACCCGCCGGCTGGGCGAGGTGCACGGGGTGGCGGCGAGCGCGGTGGCGCTGACGGTGACCGCGGTCGTCTACGCGCCGTTCGCGCTGACCCGGCTGGACGAGGTGTCGGCGGCGCCGGTGCCGGCGCTGCTGTCGGTGGCCGTGCTGGGCCTGGTGTGCACCGCCGTGGCGCTGTCGTTGTTCTTCGCGCTGATCCGGGAGGTCGGGCCGCAGCGGGCGCTGGTCATCACGTTCCTGAACCCGGCGGTCGCCGTGCTGCTCGGGGTGCTGCTGCTCGACGAGCCGTTCACCCTCGGGCTGGGCATCGGCCTGCCACTGGTCGTGGCCGGCTGCGTGCTGGCCACCCGCCGCAACCGGCCGCGCGCGGCGACGGTCCCGCCGGTGGACACCGCCGTGCCCTGACCGCGGTGCCGGTCGCGTTCCGGGGCGCGTTCGGGCGGGTGATGTGCAGTTGGGGCGTGTTCAGGGCTCAGAACACGCCCCAACTGCACATCACCGGCCGTCCCCAGGCGGCGCCCCGTCCACAGACTCGGCCGGGACGTCCGCTCGGCGCCCGCCCGGGCCCAACGTGCTCCCGTGGCACACGACCTCCCCACCCTGCTGGGGCCCCTCGGGGTCGCGCACACCGCCCAGCTCACCGGCCGGGTCGACCGGCACACGCTGGCGTCCTGGGTACGCACCGGCCGGTTGCTCCGCCCGCACCGCGGTGTCCTGGTGCTCCCCGACCGGTGGGACAGCTGGGAGACCCGGGCGGTCGCCGCACAGCTGGCCACCGACGGGGTGCTCTGCTCCGTGTCGGCGCTGACGGCCTGGCGGCTGGCGCCGGCGACGTCCCCGGTCCACGTCGCGGTCCCGCCCGCGCGGCGCGCCCCGGCCGGACCGGGGACGGTCGTCCACCGCCTCCGCGACCTGCAGGTCGACCGGCTCGGACCGCACCGGGTCACCTGCCTGCCCCGCACCCTCGCCGATGCGTGGGGCACCGCCCACGGCAGGAGGGGCCGACGCGGGGACGTCGAGGCGGCCCGGGGTGCCGTCATCGCGACCCTGACCGACGGGAGGGCGCGTGCCGCGGACGTGCGCCGGGAGGCGGACCGGCGGCCCGCTCTGCCCGGGCGGCGGGGACTGCTCGGGCTCGTCGACCTGGTCGACGGCGGCTGCGGCAGCGAGCTGGAGGTCTGGGGGGTGCTCGAGGTCCTGCGGGCGCCGGGCATGCCGGCGTTCGTGCAACAGCACGAGGTGGTGCTCCCGCACGCCGTCGTCCGCCTGGACGCCGCGTTCGTGGAGGTGCAGGTGGCGGTCGAACTGGACGGTGCGGCCTTCCACGGCAGCCCGGAGGCACGGGAGCGCGACACCCGCCGCGACGTCGCGCTGGCGGCGCTGGGCTGGGTCGTCCTGCGCTTCAGCCACCGCCGGCTGACCCGGGAGCCCGAGGCGTGCCGGCGGGAGATCCTGGCGGTCTGCCGCCGCCGGGCCGCGCTCCTGCGAGTGCGGTGATGTGCACCTGCGGCGCGCTCTGCCGCCGGAACCAACCGCAGGTGCACATCACCGGCGGGGCTGTGGACGGCGGGCGGGAACCGGGGGCGGGCCCGGCTAGCGTCCCGCCCGTGGACCGGACGAGATGCGCATGGGGCGACAGCACGCCCGAGTACGTCAGCTACCACGACGAGGAGTGGGGCACCCCGCTGCACGGCGACGACGCCCTCTTCGAGCGGCTGACCCTCGAGGCGTTCCAGTCCGGGCTGTCGTGGCTGACCATCCTGCGCAAGCGGCCGGCGTTCCGGGCGGCGTTCGCGGGCTTCTCGATCGACGCCGTCGCCGCCTTCACCGACGAGGACCGCGCCCGCCTGCTCGCCGACGCGGGCATCGTCCGCAACCGCGCCAAGGTCGATGCCGCGATCGGCAACGCCCGCGCCGCGCAGCAGCTGCCCGAGGGCCTCTCGGCGCTGCTGTGGTCCTTCGCCCCGGCCGGCCCGCGCAGCCGCCCGGCGACCGCCGCGGAGGTGCCGGCCACCAGCCCCGAGTCGGTCGCGATGGCCCGCGAGCTCAAGCGTCGCGGGTTCGCGTTCGTGGGCCCGACGACCGCCTACGCGCTCATGCAGGCGACCGGGATGGTGGACGACCACGTGGCCACCTGCTTCCGCGCCGTCACCTGAAGGGTGTCCCAGGTTGGTCTCGCGGGCAGGGATACGGGATCATGGGTCAGCGCACTGCACTGAGAGAAGCCACACCGCCGTCACCAGAGGGGGCGGGTGGCCGGCGAAGGAGGCACGCATGGCGGCCATGAAGCCGCGCACGGGTGAAGGTCCCCTGGAGGTCACCAAGGAGGGGCGCGGCCTGGTCATGCGGGTACCGCTCGAGGGCGGCGGCCGGCTCGTCGTCGAGCTGTCGCCCGACGAGGCGACGGCGCTCTCGGAGGCACTGAAGGGCGCGACCAGCTGAACACCGCGGTGAGCCTGCCCCCGGGCAGCCCCGCACCGCGCGACGCGGCCCCGGCCGACGGCACCTCGCCGTCGACCGGGGCCGCGCCGTTCCCGCGGGTCGAGGTGCTGGCCGCCCTGCCCGCGCTCGGGGAGGACGACGTCCTCGCCGTCCCCGTCGCCGCCGGGGGCACGCTCCCCGGCTGGCTGACCGCGCCGGTCCGCGGCGAGGCGGCGCCTGTGCCGGCCGAGCTCCTCGCGGGCGCGCTGCGCGACACCGGCAACACCGGCACCCCCGGCCGGATCACCAACCTGCCCGTCCCCGGCCGCCGCCCGCGCAGCGTGGTCGCGGTCGGCATCGGCGCCGGCACGCTGCCCGACGTCCGCGCCTACGTGTCCATCGCCGTGCGGCGCGCCCAGATGCTCGCCGAGTTCGGCGCCCGCCGCCTGGTGCTGCCGGTCGACGCGTCCGCTCCCGCCGGCGCCGACGAGGTGCGCGCCGCAGTCGAGGCGGCGCTGCTGGCCGGCTACCGCTTCCGCGACAGCAGCCGGCCGCACCCGCCGCGGCTGGCCGAGGTCGCCCTCGTCGCCGCCGCTGCCGACGCGCCCGCCGCCGCTGCCGACGCGCCCGCCGGCGCTGCCGACGCGCCCGCCGCCGCTGCCGACGCACCCGCCGTCGCGGCCGCCGCAGCCGCGGGCCGGGTCACCGCCGACGCCGTCGCCTGGGCCCGGGACCTGGTCAACACCCCGCCCGGCACCAAGGACCCCGCCTGGCTCGCCGACCGCGCGCGCCAGCGCCTGGCCGGGCTGGCCGGCGTCACCGTCACCGTGCTCGGCCCCGACGAGCTGCGCGCCGGGGGCTTCGGCGGTGTCCTGGCCGTCGGCGGCGGCTCGGCCCGCCCGCCCCGGCTCGTGGTCGCCGCCTACCGCCCGCCGGGCGCCGCCGGCCCCCACCCGGTGCTGGTCGGCAAGGGCGTCACGTTCGACAGCGGCGGCCTGTCGATCAAGCCGAACGCCGGCATGCGCGAGATGAAGACCGACATGGCCGGCGGCGCGGCCGTGCTCGCCGCCGTCGACGCCGCCAGCCGCCTGCGGCTGCCGGTCGCGGTCACGGCCGTCGTCCCCGCCGCGGAGAACGCCGTCTCGGGCACCTCCTACCGCCCCGGCGACGTCGTCCGGCACGTCGGCGGCCGGACGACCGAGGTGCTGAACACCGACGCGGAGGGCCGGCTGCTGCTCGCCGACGCCCTGGCACACGCCCGGCTGGCGCTGGGGGCGAGCGTCCTCGTCGACGTCGCCACCCTCACCGGTGCGATGAGGACCGCGCTCGGCGCCCGCACCGCCGGCCTGTACGCGACCACCGACGGGCTGGCCGACGCGCTGGCCACGGCCGCGGGGCACGCCGGGGAACGGGTGTGGCGGATGCCGCTGAGCCCCGAGTACGCCGGCGCGCTGGAGAGCACCGTCGCCGACGCGGTCAACGCCGCCGGCGACCCGGGCGGGACGACGGCCGCGCTGTTCCTCGCCCCGTTCGCCGGCGACCTGCCGTGGGCGCACCTCGACGTGGCCGGCCCGGCCCGCGCCGGCTCCGACGACGCCGAGCTGGTCAAGGGCGGCACCGGGTTCGGCACCCGGCTGCTGCTGCGCTGGCTGGAGGCCGGTGCGCCGGTCGCCCCCGTCCCCACCGTGGAGGACTGACGTGCCCGAGGACAGCGGCGTCATGTTCCCGGCCGGCCCGGACGGGCGGCGGAGCACCGCGGCGGTCGGGCGCGCCGTCGTCGCCGACGCGCTGCGGCCGGTCGACCCGCCCGGCGCCCGCGCCGCCGAGCAGGAGACCAACTGGCGCGCCGGCTACCTGGTCCACTTCCGCCGGCTGGTGGAGGCCGGGCTCGGCGCCCCCGACGACGCGCGCGCGATCGCCGCCGCGGGCCTGGCCGCGCTGCACGACCGGATGCGGGTGGCCGCCGCGGGGGAGGAGCGGCCGCTGGACACCCTGGCCACCGCCCCCGCCGGCCGGACGCTGGGCACCCGGGAGGTGCGCGGACCGGCCGAGCCCGAGCGCGAGCTGTCGCTGCCCTACCGCGGCGGCCGGCTGCGCGGGGACGACCTGGCCCGCCGGCTGGACGCCTGGGTCGCCTGCGGCGCGATGGAGCCCTCCGCCGCCGAGGCGGTGCGCACCGTCGCCGCGCACCCCGAGTGGCTCGCCCTCCCCGACCGCACGGTGGTGGTACTCGGGGCCGGCGCGGAGATGGGGCCGCTGACCGCGCTGCTGCACTGGGGCGCCCGGGTGGCCGGCGTCGACCTGCCGCGCGGGCCGCTGTGGCGCCGGGTGCTGGACACCGCGGCGCGCGGCGCGGGCACCCTGCTGGTGCCGGTCGGCGGGCAGGCCGGCGGTGACCCGGCCGAGTCCGCCGGCGTCGACCTGGTCGGCGAGGTGCCGGCCGTCGCCGAGTGGGCCGCGGGCCTGCCGGGCGGCCTCGTGCTCGGCAACTACGTCTACGCCGACGGCGCCGACAACGTGCGGGTCTCCACCGCCGTCGACGCGCTCACGCTGCGGCTGCAGCGGGAGCACCCCGGCCTGGCGCTGGCCTTCCTGGCCACGCCCACCGACGTGTTCGCCGTCCCCGCCGACGCCGTCGAGCACTCGGTGCGCGCCTACACCGGCCGGTCGAGGACGGCGAAGCTGCTGGTCCGGCCGCTGCGCACGATCTCGGCGGGGCGGCTGCTGCAGCGCGGCTACGTGCCCGGGACCGACCCGGGCGTCAACGACAGCCTCGTGCCGCAGCAGGGCCCGAACTACGCCCTGGCCAAGCGGCTGCAGCGCTGGCGGGCCACCACCGCCCGCGCCGCCGGGGCGACGGTGTCGATGAACGTGGCACCCCCCACCCGCACCCGGTCGGTGCTGAAGAACCGGGCGCTGGCCGCGGCCTACGCCGGCGCGCACCGGTTCGGCGTGGAGGTGTTCGAGCCGGCCACCTCCAACGTGCTGATGGCGGCGCTGCTCGTGCACGACCTGCACACCGGCGGCGGCCCGCGGCACGAGCAGCCCTGGCAGGACGAGGCGCACGCCGCCGTCCACGGGGGCCTGTGGCGGGCCGCCTACGCCCCGCGCAGCGCCCTCGGGCTCGCCGCGCTCCTGGGCCTGGGTGGCGCGCGGGGCTGACCGTCAGGCCGGCGCCGCGGCCGGTGCCGGCGGCGGTGCCGGGACGGCGCCCAGCTGCACCAGCAACCCGAGGAAGTCGGCGGTCGTCCACCGCTCGACCACCTGCCCGTCGCGGAACCGCAGGATCGTGATGCCCTCCAGCACGTACGGCCGGCCGGTGGCGGGCACGCCCATGATCTCGCCGCGGTGCTCGCCGGTCACCGTGAAGCGGCAGCTGACGAGGTCGCCGTCGACGAGCCGCTCGGCGAGGTCCAGCTGCGGGTTGGGGCGGCCCGGGAGTCCCAGCGCCGCCCACAGCGCGGCGTAGAAGCCGGCCAGGCCCGGCTTGTCCATCGGGTCCGGCTGCGCGCCGTGGAACCGGAGGTCCTCGGCATACACCTCCAGGTAGCCCGGCAGGTCCCCGGCGTTCCACCGCTGCCGTGCCCGGTCGAGCAGGTCCCAGTTCGAGGTCATGACGCCTCCCGTGCGGTGCGTCCCGGTGTCCGGACGGCGACCGTGGCACGGCCCCGCCGCCGTCCCCAGAGCCCTTGGGCCCCGGCCGCTCACTCCTGGTCGCGAGGCCGGGAACGGCCGGCGGTCGGGCGCGTGGCGGCGAGCCGCGCACCCGGTCCTGACACCGCGCACCCGCGTATCTCGGTGGCGTGTGCGCCCGGTGACAGCGACCCTGCGCATCGTCGGGGGCGACGAGGGGAGACATCCATGACCTACGCGATCGAGGCCGAGGGCCTCATGAAGCGCTTCGGCACGACGCAGGCGCTGGCCGGCGTCGACCTGGCCGCCCGCGAGGGCACCGTGCTCGGGGTGCTCGGCCCCAACGGCGCCGGCAAGACCACCGCCGTCCGCGTGCTGGCCACGCTGGTGCAGCCCGACGCGGGCCGCGCCCGCGTCGCCGGGCACGACGTGCTCACCGAACCGGCCGCGGTCCGCTCGCTGGTCGGTCTGACCGGGCAGTACGCCTCGGTCGACGAGGACCTGACCGGCACGCAGAACCTGCTGCTCATCGGACAGCTGCTCGGCCTGCGCACCCGCGCGGCGCGGGCCCGGGCCGCCGAGCTGCTCGACTGGTTCGACCTCACCGAGGCCGCCGGGCGCCCCGCCAAGACCTACAGCGGCGGCATGCGCCGGCGGCTCGACCTCGCGGCCAGCCTCGTGGGCCGGCCGTCGGTGATCTTCCTCGACGAGCCGACGACGGGGCTGGACCCGGCCAAGCGCGAGGAGATGTGGGACGTCGTCCGCCGCGTGGTGGCCGACGGCGCCACGGTGCTGCTGACCACGCAGTACCTCGAGGAGGCCGACGCGCTCGCCGACGAGATCACCGTCATCGACCGGGGCCGCGTCATCGCGCACGACACCCCCGACGGCCTCAAGCACCACGTCGGCGGGCAGCGGCTGCGCGTGCGGCCGATCGACGCGGCCCGGCTCGGCGACGTCGAGCGGCTGCTGGGCGAGCTCACCGGCAGCGCCGCCGCCCGCAGCGAGCGCGGGGAGCTGACCTGCCGGGTCGCCGACGACGCCCTGCTGCCCGAGCTCACCGTGCGGCTGCGCGACAGCGGCATCGCCGTCAGCGAGCTCTCCCTGCACCTGCCGACCCTCGACGAGGTCTTCCTGACCCTCACCGGCCGGCCCACCGACGAGACCTCCCAGGAGGCGGCATGACCACCACCCTCGCCCCCGGGGCGGACCGGGCCACCCCGGTCGCCACCGCCCGCGGGCCGCAGCCGACCGCGCCGTTCTGGCGGCAGGCCGTCGTCCTCGCCCGGCGCAGCCTGATCAAGACCTGGCGCACGCCCGAGGCGCTCATCGACGTCACCCTGCAGCCGGTGATCTTCCTGGCGCTGTTCACCTACGTGTTCGGCGGCGCCATCGCCGGCGGCTCGCAGGAGGACTACCTGCAGTTCCTGCTGCCCGGCCTGCTCGGGCAGACGATCGCGATGGCCAGCGTCTCGCTGGGCCAGAACCTCAACGCCGACATCGAGAAGGGCGTCTTCGACCGCTTCCGGTCGCTGCCCATCGCCCGCTCGGCGCCGCTGGTCGGCGCCGTGATGGCCGACCTCGTCCGCTACGTGATCCTGTTCAGCGTCATGATCGGCGTGGGCATGCTGATGGGCTTCGACCCGTCGGGCTGGGCCGGGGTGCTCGGGTCGCTCGCGCTCGCGATGGGCTTCGCCCTGTGCTTCGGCTGGATCTCGGTCTACGTCGGCATGCTCGTCCGGACCCCCGGCGCCGTGCAGGGGATCATGTTCCTGCTGATCTTCCCGCTCGCGTTCGGCAGCAACGTGTTCGTCGCCTCGGACACGATGCCCGGCTGGCTGCAGGCCTTCGTCGACGTCAACCCGATCAGCCACCTGGTCAGCGCCGTCCGCGGGATGATGCTCGGCGGCCCGGTCGGCTCGCACCTGGGCTGGACGCTGGCCTGGATGGCGGTGCTGCTGGTCGTCTTCATGCCGCTGGCCGTGCGGGCCTACCGCCGGCGCGCGTGAGTCACCGGCCCGGAGGGGACCCGCCGGCCTCCTCCGGGCCGATCCCCGTCGGGTCGATCCCCGTCGGGTCGATCGCCGCCGTCGCCGCGTCGGGGTCCAGCTCGCAGCCCTCGGCGTAGGCGGCGGCGTACCCGTCGTCCCCCAGTTCCCGGCGCAGCGAGGCGACCAGCTCGGCCGTCGCCGGGTCGGCCACGTCCTCCGTGCCGCGCAGCCGGGTCGAGGCCCCCAGCAGGACGGCGGCCTCCCGCGGCCGGCCCAGCTCCCGCACCCACAGCGCGGCGGACACCCCGACCGCGGCCAGGATCGGCCGGTCGTTGGTGAGCACCGCCTGCCGGTGGCCCTCGCGCAGGTGCCGCCCGGCGACCGCGGTCCCCAGACCCGAGCGCAGCGCCAGCCCGGCCGCGGTCGCGTGCCCGATGGCGCCGCTGTGGGCGTTGAGCACGTTGGCCGGCCCGAGGGCACCCAGGACGGCGACCAGGTCCCCGTAGGCGGTGGCCACGCCCGCGGAGTCGCCCTCCGCCACCGCGACGGCGCCCTCCACGGCGGCCAGCAGCACGCCCAGCAGCTGCTCGCCCGGGCCGGACGGCCGGTGCGCCCGCATGGCCTCCAGCTGCCCGCGGGCGCCGGCCGGGTCGCCCGCCCGCAGCCGCAGGTCCGCCAGCCGCATGGTGACCAGGACGGAGTCGTTGAACTGCCCGCCCAGCTCGCGGATGCAGCGCTGGGCGCGCTCGTAGTCCGCGGCGGCACCGGCCAGGTCGCCGTCCATGGCCCGGACCTGCCCGCGCATGGTGAGCAGCGTCGCCAGGCCCCACCGGTCGCCGACGGCCTCCCAGTCGCGCACCGCGTCCCCGGCCAGCCGCCGGACCAGGGGGATGTCGCCGTCGTTCTCGGCGTAGGTGAGGTGCGCCAGCCGCCCGGCCGCGCGCACCCACGGGTCGGGGTCGGCGTCGACCAGCTCCAGCGCGGCGAGCGCCGCCGGGCGGTCCTCGCCCATCAGCAGCAGCAGCGGGTGCAGCACCTTCGCCGCCGGGTGGGTGTCGCGCTCGGCGGCCAGCTGTGAGGCGAGCGCGACCAGCTGCCGCTGCGCGGCCCGCGGGTCCTCCGTCTCGGCGCGGACGGCGAAGCCGAGCACGGTCCGCAGCGCCTGGGCCAGCGCGGCGTGCGGGGCGTCCACCGCCCCCGGCACGTCGAGGGCGAACGTCGTCCACCGCGCGGCGTCCTGCCCGCTCTCGCGCAGCAGCCAGTACCAGCCCAGGTGGGCGACGAGGTCGACGGCGCCCGCGGCGTCGCCGGTGTCGCCGAGCCACCGGAGCGCGGCCAGGACGTCGTCGCGCTCGGTGTCCAGCACCCGCAGGGCGTCCAGCTGGTCGGGGCCGCGCAGGCGGGCGTCCTGGCGCCGCACGACCGCGCCGAACCAGCGGGCGTGCGCGGCCCGGGCGGCGGCGAGCTGCCCCTGCTCGGTGAGCCGCTCGGTGCCGTACTCGCGCAGCGTCTCCAGCATCCGGTAGCGCGTGCCGTCGGGGGTGTGGGCCGCGGTGAGCAGCGACTTGTCGACCAGGGCGTGCAGGACGTCGGACAGCTCGGCGCCGGCCCGCCCGCTGGGGACGACGGCGGCGACCGCGTCCTCGGTGGCGCCCGAGGCGAACACCGCGACGTGCTCGGCGACCTCCCGCTCCGGCGGGCCCAGCAGCTCCCAGCTCCACTCGACGACGGCGCGCAGGGTGCGGTGCCGCGGGGTGGCGGTCCGCCGGCCGCCGGTGAGCAGCCGGAAGCGGTCGCCCAGCCGCTCGGCGACCTCGGCGGGGGAGAGGACGCGCAGCCGCGCGGCGGCCAGCTCGATGGCCAGCGGCAGGCCGTCCAGCCGCCGGGCGATCTCCACCACGCCGTCGTCGAGCGCGACCGCGGGGTCCACCGCCCGCGCCCGGTCCAGCAGCAGCCGCACCGCCGCGGTGCCCGCCGCCTCGGCCGGCCCGTCGCCGTCGGCGGGGACGGTCAGCGGTCCCAGCGGGTGCAGGGTCTCGCCCTCGATGGCCAGCGGCTCCCGGCTGGTGGCCAGCGCCCGCACCCCCGGGCAGCGCCCCAGCACCTCGGAGACGACCTCGGCCACGGCGTCGACGAGGTGCTCGCAGTTGTCCACGACCAGCAGGCACCGGGCCGGGCGCAGCCGCTCCAGCAGCCGCTCGCGGGCGCTGCGACGCTGGTACTCACCGGCCGCGTCCGGGATCAGGATGTCGCGGCCACCGAGGCTGTCCAGCAGCGCCTGCCACACCGCGGTCGGCTCGGTGACGGGTGCGAGCTCCACCAGCCACACGCCGTCCGGCACGGCGCCGGCGGGGTCGGCGGCCAGCCGGGCGGCGACCTCGGTGGCCAGGCGGGTCTTGCCCGCGCCGCCGGGGCCCACGACGGTCACCAGCCGGCCGCCCGCCAGCCGGCGGCGCACCGCGCGGACGTCGTCGTCGCGGCCCACGAAGCTGGTCACCGCGGCGCGCAGGTTGGTCGGCACCTCGGCCGGGCGCTCGGCGGCCCGGAGAAGCTCCAGGTGGCGGGCGCGCAGGGCCGGCGACGGGTCGGTGCCGAGGGTGCCGGCGAGGGTGGCCCGCAGCCGCTCGTAGGCGGCCAGCGCCTCCGCGGGGCGGCCGGCGGCGGCGAGGGCGTCGACCAGGGCGCCGGCGAGGTCCTCGCGCAGCGGGTGCGCGGCGACCAGCTCCTCCAGCCCGGCCAGCACCTCGGCGGGGCGACCCGCGCGGACGGCGAGGGCGGCCCGCTCCCGGAGCACCTCCAGCCGCAGGTCCTCGAGCGCGGCGCGCCGCCCGGCGGCCTCGGGGGAGTCGTCACCGGTCAGCGGCTCGCCGCGCCACAGGGCCGCGGCCTCGTCCAGGACGGCGCGCGCCTCGTCGTCGGCCCCCGTGGCGACCAGCCGGCGGGCCCGCTCGGCCAGCCGGGCCAGGTGGACGGCGTCGACGTCCGCCGGGTCGACGGCGAGCCGGTAGCCGGCGGGGGACTGCTCGACCACCTCGGGCCGGCCCAGCACGCGGCGCAGCCGGGAGACCAGCGACTGCAGGCTGTTGGCCGGGTCGGCGGGCTGGTCGTCGCCCCAGACGGTGTCGGCGAGCGCCCCCGCCGACACCCACCGG
Source organism: Blastococcus sp. SYSU D00695 (assembly GCF_054050555.1). Taxonomy (NCBI): domain Bacteria; kingdom Bacillati; phylum Actinomycetota; class Actinomycetes; order Geodermatophilales; family Geodermatophilaceae; genus Blastococcus; species Blastococcus sp. SYSU D00695. The sequence continues at coordinate 80,383 of NZ_JBJGZP010000001.1, forward strand.
CCGGGGTCGAGGGCGAGGGCGACCAGCAGCCGCTGCAGCCGCGCCCCGGCCACCGGCACCGCGCGGTCGCCGTCGGAGACCTCGAGGGGCCCCAGGTAGCCGATCCGCACGGCGGGCAGTCTCCCACCGGTGGCCGCCGGCCCGCCGTCCCTCCCGCAGCGCGTCAGGCGGGGCCTACCAGCCCGGCGACGATCTCCGCCGACAGCGTGACCAGCGGCAGCCCGCCGCCGGGGTGCGCCGACCCGCCGACGAGGAACAACCCCGGGACCGGGCCGGCGTTGCCCGGCCGCAGGAACGCCGCCCGCGCGCCGTTGCTCGAGGTGCCATAGATCGAGCCGCCGACGCTGCCGGTCTCCCGCGCCAGGTCGGCCGGGGTGCGGACGACGCGCCACCGCACCCGGTCGCGCACGTCCAGCCCGCGCCGGGCCATCACGGCCAGCACCTCGTCGGCGTACCGGTCGGCCAGGCCGGGCGCGTCCCAGTCGACGCCGCCGGCCGGGTCGTGCCGCGGCGCGTTGACCAGCACGAACCAGGACTCGGCGTCGTCGCCGGGGCGGGTCGCCGGGTCGTCCGGCGCGCTGACGTACACCGTCGGGTCGGCGACGGGCCGGGGGGCGCCGCGGTGCCGACCGACGCCGAAGACCGCGTCGAACTCGGCGTCGTAGTCGGCGGGGAACAGCACGGTGTGGTGCGCCAGGCCCGGGGTGCGCCCACGCAGGGCCAGCAGCAGCACGAAGCCCGACAGCGACGGCGTGCTGCGGGTCAGCGCCCGCCGCACGCGCCGGGTCGCGGGTCGCGGCGGCAGCAGGTCGCGGTACAGCGCGGTCGCGTCGGCACCGGAGACGACGACGTCGGCCCGCACCGCCTCGCCGCCGGCCAGCAGCACCCCGGCCGCCCGGCCGTCCTCGACGAGCACGCGCTGCACCGGCGCCCCGGTGCGGATCACCGCACCCCGCTCGGCGGCCCGGTCGGCCACGGCCAGCGCGAGCCGGTGCAGCCCGCCGCGGACGTACCAGGAGCCGAACGCCTGCTCGGCGTGGGGCACGGTGGCCAGCACGGCCGGCGCCCGGCGGGGGTCGGAGCCGGAGTAGGTGGCGTACCGGTCCAGCAGCGTGCGCAGCCGCGGGTCGGCCAGGTGCGCGGCGCCCAGCCCGCGCAGGGTGCGCCAGGGGGCGACGGTGACGACGTCCCGGCGGCTGCGGGCCAGCCGGGCCAGGGTGGCCGCGCCGGCCAGCGGCGAGCGCAGGAAGGGCTGCTCGGTGACCCGCCACATGGCGGCCGCCCGGTCGGCCAGGGCCGCCCACTGCGCGCCCGCGCCGGCGCCCAGGGCGGCGTCCAGCGCGGCGGGGACGGCCTCCGGGGTGCCGGGGAGGTCCAGCCGCGTGCCGTCGGCGAACCGGTAGGCCACCGCCGGGTCGAGGCGGACCAGGTCCAGCGACGCCTCCAGCGGGCCGCCGGTCGCGGCGAACAGGTCGCGGTACACCTGCGGGAGGGTCACCAGGCTCGGCCCGGTGTCGAAGGCGTGCCCGTCGCGGGCGTACCAGCCGAGCTTGCCGCCGACCTGCGGCGCCTGCTCGAGCACGGTGACCGCGTGCCCGAGGGCCGCCAGCCGCGCCGCCGCCGCGAGGCCCCCCAGCCCGGCGCCGACCACCGCCACCCGCGCCACGGCCGCCACGGTAGGCGCCGCGCCGGACCCGATCGGGGGACGGGTCGTTTCACCCGCGAAGTGTCGGGGGTATCCGCAGGTCACGGGCGAGACCAGCCCGTCGGCGCGGTGCCCGGAGAGGGAACTGACGTGGCGATCGGTAGATGGGCCGGCGCGGCCGTCGTCGCCGCGGCCGTGGGCCTGAGCGGATGCGCGAGTGCGCAGGAGCCCGACGTGGGCGACGTCGCGACGGCGTTCGCCGATCCCGACGGGGATCCCGCCGCCCGCTGCGACCTGCTCGTCCCCGCGACGCGGGCGGCGCTGGAGTCGGAGGAGGCGGCGCCCTGCCCGGACGTCGTCGCGGGCCTCTCCCTCCCCGGCGGGGCGGTGGAGTCGGTGGAGGTCTGGGGCGGCGACGCGCAGGTGCGCACCACCGCCGACACGCTCTTCCTGACCGAGACCGGCGACGGCTGGCGGGTCACCGCGGCCGGCTGCCGACCCCGGGGCGAGGAGCCCTACGACTGCGAGGTGGAGGGGCCGTGAGGGGTGCCCGCCGGCTGTACGTCGCCTACCTGACGGTGATCCTGCTCGGGGTCGCGTACGTGACCGCGCTCGGGCTGCTGGGCCGATGAGCACCCGCCACGGCTTCGTCCGCGACAACGCCCTGGGCCTGGCCTTCGGCGGACTGTTCCTCGTCACGCTCGCCGGCCAGGCCGTCTCGGGGACCGCGGACTTCAACGCCCAGCAACTGGCGAACGGACTCGAGCCGGTCTCGTTCCTCGACTACGTCACCTCGTCGTCGTTCGGCGTCGACGTCATGGAGAACTGGCAGTCGGAGTACCTCCAGTTCTTCCTCTACATCTTCGCCACGGTGTGGCTCGTCCAGCGGGGGTCGGCGGAGTCCAAGGAGCCGGGCGAGGAGGGCACGGAGTCCGACCGGGAGCAGATGACCGGCGAGCACGCCCGGTCGTGGTCCCCGGCGTGGGTGCGCGCCGGCGGGTGGCGGGCCGCCGTCTTCTCCCGCTCGCTCGGACTGGTCATGGGCGGGTTGTTCCTGCTCACCTGGGCGGCGTCGTCGGTCGCCGGCTGGGCCGCCTACAACTCCGACCAGCTGGCGCAGCGGCAGGACCCGGTCAGCTGGGTCGGCTACCTCGGCGAGGCCGACTTCTGGAACCGCTCCTTCCAGAACTGGCAGTCGGAGATGCTGGCGGTCGGGTCGATGGCGGTCCTGGCGGTGTTCCTCCGCCAGCGGGGCTCCCCGGAGTCCAAGCCGGTCGGCGCGGCGCACGCCGACACCGGGCAGACCGGCTGACCCCGGCCCGTCTCAGCAGGGGACGGTGACCGCCAGCACGGCGAGGTCGTCGGCCTCGTGGCGCGAGTCGTGCACCCGCTCGGCGACCGCCGCCGCGATGGTCTCGGCGATGCACTCGGCGGCGTCGGGGCCCGGGCGGGTCAGCAACCCGATCAGGCCCTCCTCGCCGAACTGCTCCCCGGCGGCGTCGCGGGCCTCGGTGACGCCGTCGGTGTAGAGCACCAGCGAGGCGCCCGGGCCCAGCTCGACCGGCACCGACTCGAAGCGGGCGTCCTCGCCCACGCCGAGCGGCCGGCCGACGACGCCCACCTCCGCCCAGCCCTCCGGCCGGCGCAGCAGCGGCCGCGGGTGACCGGCCACGGCCAGCCGGGCGCGGACCCCGCCGGGGCCGGGGTCGAGCACCAGGCAGGCGGCGGTCACGAAGCGCAGCGGGCCGCCGGCCTGCTCGTGCAGCAGGGCGGCGTGGACGGCGGCCAGCACCTCCGCGGGGTCCGGGGAGGACGCCGCGGCCGCCCGGGCGGTGTGCCGGGTCAGCGCGGTGACGGCGGCGGCCTCGGCGCCGGTGCCGCACACGTCGGCGATGAGCACCATCCAGCGACCGTCGGGCAGCGGGACGACGTCGTAGGTGTCGCCGCCGACCAGCGCGGAGCCACCGGGCCGGTAGCGGGCGGCCAGGTCGAGGCCGGGCACCGTCGGCAGGGACGAGGGCAGCAGGCTGCGCTGCAGGGTGTCGGCGAGCTCGCGCATCTCCGACTCGGCGCGCAGCCGGCCCAGGAACTGGCCGATCTGGCGGCCGGCGTTGCCGAGCACGTCCAGCAGCTCCGGCGGGACCGGGCGCGGCTCGCGGGTGAACAGCTCGCAGACGGCCAGCAGCTGGTCGCCGCGGGACACCGGGAAGGCCACGCCGGTGCGGAACCCCGCCGCCCGCGCCGGGAGGGCACCCAGGTGCGCGGGGGCGGTCTGCAGGTCCTCGACGGCGACGGGGGCCTGCCGCAGCCACGCCAGCCCGGGCAGCCCCCGGCCGCGGGCGAAGGACACGCCGCGCTTGGCGGCGTGCAGCGGCGCCACGTCCACGCCCGGCACGCCCCAGATGCCCTGGTAGACCAGGCCGGTGGCCGCCTGGTCGGGCTGCCACAGCGTCGCGCACTCCCAGTCCAGCTCGGCGCAGAGGCTGGGCAGCAGCCCCTCGAAGGCGACGTCGGCGTCCGGCGCCTCGGTGAGCGCGGCGGTGACCCGCAGCGTCGCCGCGAGGTAGTGGCTGACCTCCTGCTGGCGCTCCAGCAGGACGGTCGTGCTCGCGTCGCGGAGGACGGCGACCACGACCGCGGTGTCGTCGCGGTCGGCGCCGTCGTCGTCGGCGTCGGGGCCCAGCCGCGACAGGGTCACGTCGACGGTGACCTCCCGGCCGTCGGCGTGCAGCGCGGGCACCTGGGTGGTCGCGCCGACGAGCTGCCCCTCGCCGGTCCGCCGGAAGTGGGCGAACCCGGTGCCGTGCGCGTCGTGGTAGCGCGGCGGCATGAGCACGGTCAGCGGCCGGCCGGCCAGCTCCGTCGGGCGGTGCCCGAGGAGGCCGGTGACGGCGTCGTTGACGTAGGCGATCCGGCCGGCGCGGTCGGCGACGACGACGGTGTCCGGCAGCGAGGCCAGCAGCGGCGCCGCCGGGACGCCGGGTGCGAGGAGTGGCACGGTCATCCCCCTGTTCCGTGCGCTGGTGCGGGAACAGGGTCGCACACGCGGCGTGCGGTCCCCGCCACTCCGCGTGGAGGCCGGCGGCGGTGCGGCGCTCAGAACGCGTACCGGATGCGCAGCCACGGGGCGTGGCGGGCGACCAGCTCCCGCAGGCGCTCCACGCCGGCCCGCTTCACGTCGTTGCGGTAGCGGACGTTCCACTGCCCGTTCTGGCTGCGCTTGGGCTGCTGCAGCTCCGGCCGCCACAGCAGCTCCTCGGCGCGCGGGTGCCAGCCCAGGTTGACCTCGTGCAGGTCCCGGTTGTGGGTCAGCATGATCACCTCGGCCGCCGCCTGCGCCCTGGCCGCGGGACCGAGCTCGTCGTCCAGCCGCCGCAGCAGCTGCGCCCAGCCGGCCTCCCAGCCCTCGCGCAGCACGACCGGCGACAGGTTCAGGTGCACCTCGTACCCGGCGGCCACGAAGTCGTCGACGGCGGCGATCCGCTCGGCGACCCGGCTGGTGCGCACGTCGAGCACCCGGGAGTCCTCGTCGGGCATGAGCGAGAACCGGACCCGGGTGCGGCCCTGCGGGTCGAGGTCGAGCAGCTCGCGGTTGACGTACTTGGTCGCGAAGGAGGCCTTGGCCGTGGGCAGCTCGCGGAAGGTGGCGACCAGGTCGGCCACGTTGTCGCTGACCAGCGCGTCGACCGAGCAGTCGCTGTTCTCGCCGATGTCGTAGACCCACGCGTGCGGGTCGCACTGGTCGGGCTCGGTCTTGGGCCCCTGCCGGGCGACGTGCCGGCGCAGGTAGCCGGTGATCTGCTCGATGTTGGTGAACACGGTGATGGGGTTGGCGTAGCCCTTCTGCCGCGGCACGTAGCAGTAGGCGCAGGCCATCGCGCAGCCGTTGGCCGTCGAGGGGGCGATCCAGTTCGCCGACCGGCCGTTCTCCCGCGCGGTCAGCGACTTCTTGACGCCCAGGACGAGCGTCTCGGTCTTGACCCGCACCCAGCGGTCGACGTTGCCGGCGTTGCCGTGCAGGTCCGGGATCCGCCAGTGCGAGGGCACCTGCACGACCTCGGCGCCGGGGAAGCGGGCGAGCACGTCGTGGCCGCGGGCGGAGTCCAGGGCGGCGGGCTCGGCGTAGACGGTGCGGACGTCGAGCAGGCGAGGGAGGGCTGCGTCCGAGGATGCGGGGGACGACGGCGCGGGGGACGAGGGGGCGGGGGACGACGGGACGGCGGTCTCCACGCACGGTGCAGCAGGCCCGGCGGGGCGGGGATTCCGGCTGCGTCCTGCGCCGATGCCCACACCCCGGGCGGGAATGACCGGTCAGGTCGCCGACGCGTCCGGCGGGGCGAGCGAGGCCGGCGCGATCCGCCCGGCCAGCAGGTCGACGGCGACGTCGTCCACCGGGCGGCCCTCGCCGTACGCCGTCGCCCGCAGCAGGTCCAGCGCCCGGCGGGAGTCGGTGCCGTGGGTGATGCTCACCTGCCCGATCGCCTCCCACACCAGCGCGCGGCGGCGGGCGGCCGGCGCGTGCAGCCACTCCGGCCCGTCCGCGGGGTCCCAGTCCGACCACACCGCGGCCTCGCTCAGCGCCGACGTGACCAGCGCGCCGACCGACAAGGCCTCGAACACCGGCAGCCGGGGCACCGCGGCGTCGTCGGTGAAGTACAGGTCGACGGCGATCCGCCCGGCCAGCGACAGCGGCAACGGCAGCGCGACCACGCCACGGAAGGGGGTGCGGCCCAGCAGCAGCTCGGCGAAGGGCAGCCAGCGGCGGCGCAGGTCGTCGGTCATCGCGAACACCGGCTCGCCGCTGCGGTGGGCGGCCAGGCACGGGCCGGTGCCGACGGTGAACTGCAGCCGCTCGGCGGTGGCGGAGTCCTCGTCGCTGGCGCCCAGGGGCAGCCGGCGACCCGAGCCGTCCTCGACGCTGAGCCCCGCGCCGTCCACCGGCAGGACCCGCGCGCAGGCGTGCATCAGCCGCACCGGCAGCAGCTCCGGGCCGGCCAGACCGGGCTCGGCGACCTGCGACAGCGCCGAGCCGAACCGCTCCGCGATGGTTCCCATCCCCCGTGGATGCCCGCCCCCGCCGCCGGCCAACCCGTCAGCCGGCCGCACCCACCCGATGGGTGTAGGCCGCCTCGCGGACGGCGTCGTCGGACTCCAGCCCCGCCCCCAGCGCCCCGCCGACGGTGGCCAGCGAGCACGTCAGCCAGGCCAGCTCCAGGTAGTCCGACAGGTGCGCGGGGTGCCCGAGCCCCTCGGTGAACAGCGGCTGCACCACCAGCAGCAGGCCGCCGGCCAGCGCGAGCACGAACAGCACCGCGTACAGCGACAGCACCCCGATCACCACCGTGGCGGTGGTCGCCACGTTGAACAGCAGCACCTGCTTGCGCACCCGGCGCCCGCGGGGCCGCTCCCACAGCTGCGCCCCGACCACGAGGGTGACGACGACGGCGGTGACGGAGCCGAGCGCGACGACGGTGAGCCGGATCCCGCCGAACGCGTCCGCGAGCCGCCAGATGTCGCTGGTGACGAGCGCGAACACGCCCGCGGCGACGGCGGCGGTGAGCGCCCGGGACAACCGCACCGCCAGCCGCCAGGGCCGGTTGGCGCGCACCATGCCGGCCAGCAGCCGCAGGTTGCCGCTCACGACCCGCGCGGTGGCGCGCACGCCGTCGGCGCCGGTGTCGTCGGTGGCCAGCTGCCGCAGCCGGCGGGCGAGCGCGGCCCGGTCGCCGTCGTCGACCTCGCCGTCGGCGGTCCCCAGCAGCGCGCGGACCAGACCGACCGAGGTGTCCAGCGCCCGTCGGTGCCGGCCCACCGCCCCGAGCGCGGGCAGCGACACCAGCGCGACGCCGTGCACGGGGCTGGCGGTCCCGACGACCGGCCGCCGCGACACCTCCAGCGGGACGTCGGTCAGCGCCACCGCGAGGTCCCACTCCTCGGTGAGCAGCCGGGCGCGGGTGGCGGCGACGATCTCGTCGTCGTCGGCGGGCGGCTGCACCAACCCGTCCTCGACGGCGCGCACGTCCCAGCGCACCTCCGGGTGCTCCGCGGCCAGCCGGGCCCGCAGCTCCGGCGCCAGCCGGGTGGCGAGCTCCGCGGCGGCCCGGGCGCGGCCACCAGGCCGACGACGAGGTCGGGTACCACCGGGTCGCCGCCCGGGGTGGGGGCGGCCACGTCCTCCTCGCCGACCGGCGACCGCGCGCTCACCCGGGCAGCGTCGCATCCGCACCCGGGCCGGGCGCGGCCCGGCCGCCGGCCGCGGCGGCCGTCAGGCCGGGGCGCCGAGGACGGAGCGGTACACCGACATGGTCTGCTGCGCGATCGCCGCCCAGCCGAACTCGGCCAGCACCCGCTCGCGGCCGGCGGCCCCCATCGCGGCGGCGCGCACCGGGTCGGCGACCAGCTCGCCGATGCGGTCGGCCAGCCCGGCCTCGAACGCCGCCGGGTCGGCCGGGTCGTAGGGGACCAGCAGGCCGGTGCGGCCGTCGTCGACGACCTCCGGGATGCCGCCGACGGCGCTGGCCACCACCGCGGTCCCGCAGGCCGCGGCCTCGAGGTTGACGATGCCCAGCGGCTCGTAGACCGACGGGCAGACGAACGCCGTGGCGCCGGTGATCAGCGGCACGAGCTGCTCGCGGGGCAGCATCGCCTCGATCCAGACGACGCCGCTGCGGCGGGCCTGCAGCGCGGTGACCGCGTCGGCCACCTGCTGCCGCTCGGCGGGGGTGTCGGCGGCGCCGGCGCAGAGCACCAGCCCGGCCTCGGGCGGCAACCGGTCGGCGGCGGCCAGCAGGTGGGTCAGGCCCTTCTGCCGCGTGATCCGCCCCACGAACAGCGCGTACGGCCGGTCGGGGTCCACGCCCAGCGCGCGGACGACCTCCGGCCCCGGGGTCGGCCGGTAGGCCTCGGCGTCGACGCCGTTGTGCACCACGTGTACGCGCGCCGGGTCCAGGTCGGGGTAGGCGCTCAGCACGTCCGCGCGCATGCCGGCGCTCACGGCGACCACCGCGTCGGCCGCCAGGTAGGCGGTGCGCTCGATCCACGACGACAGCCGGTAGCCGCCACCCAGCTGCTCGGCCTTCCACGGGCGTCGCGGCTCCAGCGAGTGCGCCGTGACCACGTGCGGCCGGCCGTGCACGAGCGCGGCCAGCAGGCCCGCCCCGTTGGCGTACCAGGTGTGGCTGTGCACCAGGTCGACGCCCTCCAGGGCGGCCGCGATCTCGACGTCGGTGCCCAGCGCCTGCAGCGCGCCGTTGGCCCCGGCCAGCCCGGCCGGGACCGCGTGGGCGGAGGCGTCCGCGCGCGGCTCGCCGAAGCAGTGCACGTCGATCTCCGGTCCGGCCGGCAGCGACCGCAGGGCCGCGACCAGGTGCTCGACGTGCACGCCGGCGCCGCCGTAGACGTCCGGGGGCCACTCCCTGGTCACGATGCCGATGCGCACGCCGGCCAGCTTATGGGGCCGCCGGGGCCGGCCCCGGGCGTGCGGGGCGTCACCCGGGGGAGGGGTGGGCGGGGCAGCGGTGGGTGCGGCGCGGGCTCAGCGGCTACGTTGCGGGCATGCGTGGCGGTCCTCGAGTCCTCGGCATCGTCCTCGCCGGGGGCGAGGGCAAGCGCCTGGCGCCCCTGACCCAGGACCGTGCCAAGCCGGCGGTGCCCTTCGGCGGCAACTACCGGCTCATCGACTTCGTGCTGTCCAACCTGGTCAACGGCGACGTCCGGCAGATCGCCGTCCTCACCCAGTACAAGAGCCACAGCCTCGACCGGCACATCACCACCACGTGGCGGATGTCCCAGCTGCTGGGCAACTACATCACCCCCGTGCCCGCGCAGCAGCGGCTCGGCCCGCGCTGGTACATGGGCAGCGCCGACGCGATCTTCCAGAGCCTGAACCTCATCTACGACGCCCGGCCCGACGTCGTCGTCGTCTTCGGCGCCGACCACGTCTACCGCATGGACCCCCAGCAGATGATCGACCAGCACCTGCAGACCGGTGCCGCCGTGACCATCGCCGGCCTGCGGGTGCCGCGCAGCGAGGCGGGGGGCTTCGGGATCATCGACGCCGACGCCGAGGGCAAGGTGCGGCAGTTCCTGGAGAAGCCGGCCGACCCGCCGGGGCTGCCGGACTCGCCGGAGGAGAGCTTCGCCTCGATGGGGAACTACGTGTTCACCACCGACGCGCTGCTGGAGGCCCTGCGCTCCGACGCGGAGGACCCGCACTCGGTGCACGACATGGGCGGCTCGATCATGCCGATGCTGGCCGACGCCGGGGAGGCGTGGGTCTACGACTTCTCCACCAACGTCGTCCCGGGAGCGACCGAGCGCGACCACGGCTACTGGCGCGACGTCGGGACCATCGACAGCTACTTCGACGCGCACATGGACCTGGTGTCGGTGACGCCGGTGTTCAACCTCTACAACGACCGCTGGCCGATCCTCACGCTGCCGCCGCAGCTGCCGCCGGCGAAGTTCGTCCTCGGCGGGCGCGCGGAGGAGTCGATGGTCAGCGCCGGCGCGATCATCGGCGGCGGGTCGGTGCACCACTCGGTGGTCTCGCCGGGGGTGCGCATCGATCGCGGCGCGCGGGTGGAGGACAGCGTGCTGATGGACGGCGTCCAGATCGGCGAGGGCGCCTACGTCCGCCGCGCGATCCTCGACAAGAACGTCGTCGTGCCACCGTGGACCCGCGTCGGCGTGGACGCGGCCGCCGACCGCGAGCGGTACCACGTGAGCGCCGGCGGCGTGACGGTGCTCGGCAAGGGCGCCCGCGCGATCACCTGAGCGCCGGCGCCGTGACCGAGCCGCTGGTCGTGACGCTGCTGCTGGCCGACGAGGCGCAGCAGCGGTTCGACCGGCTGCGCGCCGCCCACTTCCCGCCGGAGCGCAACGTCCTCGCCGCGCACGTGACGCTCTTCCACGCCCTGCCCGGCGAGCACCTCGCCCGCGTGGACGCCGACCTCGCCGCGGCCGCCTCCCGCCCGCCGTTCGGGGTGGCGGTCACCGGCGTCCGCTCGCTGGGCCGCGGCGTCGCCTACGCGCTGGCGTCCCCGGAGCTGGCCGCGCTGCGGGCCCGGCTCGCCACGGCGTGGGAGCCGTGGCTGACGCCGCAGGACCGCCGGCCGCACGCCCCGCACGTCACCGTGCAGAACAAGGTCGACCCCGCGGTCGCCCGGGCGCTGCACGCGGAGCTCGCCGCGTCCTTCGTCCCGGAGACCGTGCCGGCCCGGGGCCTCGGCCTGTGGCGCTACCTCGGCGGTCCCTGGGCGCCGGTCGCCGAGCACCCCTTCGGCTAGCGCGCCGTGCTGGCCACCAGCAGGCCCGCCCCGACGGGCAGGACGGCGGCGGTCAGCCGGTCGTCCTCGCGCAGCCGGCGGGCCAGGTCGCGCCAGGCCAGCGTCGCGCGGTCGCGGACGGACCGGTCGGCCAGCCGGCCGCCCTCCAGCAGCCCGGAGCAGACCAGCAGGCCACCGGGGCGCAGCAGCTCCAGCAGGCCGGTGAGCTCCCCGGCGTAGTCCGTCGGCGAGCTGGAGCAGACGACGAGGTCGTAGGCGCCGGGGGACAGGCGGGGCAGCACCTCCGCCGGGGTGCCGAAGATCATCCGGGTGCGGCCCGGTGGGTGGCCGGCCTCGGCGAACGCCTGCCGCGCGGCCCGCTGCTGCTCGGCGTCGGCGTCCAGGCACGTCAGGACGCCGTCGCGGCGCATGCCCTGCAGCAGCCACAGGCCGCTCACGCCGCCGCCGCTGCCCACCGCGACGACCGCGCGGGCGCCCGCCCCGGCGGCCAGGACCGCGAGCGTGGCGCCGACGGCGGGGGACACCGCGGGCGGCCCCTCCAGCCCGGCGGCGCGCGCCCGGGCCGCGGCCAGCGCCGGCGACTCGGCGGCGAACCGGTCGGCGTAGTCCCGGCCGGCCGCGCCGCCGTCCGGGTCCGCTGCCCCACCGCTGGTCGGCGGCACTCCCCGGACGTTCATCACCGAGCGAGGGTAGTGGCGTCCTCCGCGGCCGGTCCGGGGGGCACGAGCTGTGAACTGCCTGTGAACGGGAACACGGGTCCGCGGGCCGCTCGTTGAGCCGGACGTGCGCCGTTCCCGAACCGCCGCCCCACCCGTCGGAGCCACGTCCGCCGCTCCCGAGCCGGTGGCGGGGGTCGCTGTCTGCGATCCTGGTGCCGTGTCCGACCCCACCGCTCCCGCCCCCGACGAGCAGCCTGCCGGCGCCGCCTGGGTCGCGCCCACGTGGGAGCAGGTCGTCCGCGAGCACTCGGCGCGGGTCTACCGGCTGGCCTACCGGCTGTCGGGCAACGCCCAGGACGCCGAGGACCTGACGCAGGAGACCTTCGTCCGGGTCTTCCGGTCGCTGGCCGACTTCTCGCCCGGCACCTTCGAGGGCTGGCTGCACCGCATCACGACCAACCTGTTCCTCGACATGGTCCGCCGCCGGCAGCGGATCCGCTTCGACGCCCTCCCCGAGGACACCGAGCGGCTGCCCGGCACGGCGCCCAGCCCCGAGCAGGTCTACGCCGACACCCACCTGGACCCGCAGGTGCAGGCCGCGCTGGACGCCCTGGCGCCGGAGTTCCGCGTCGCCGTCGTCCTGTGCGACATCGAGGGGCTCACCTACGAGGAGATCGCCGCCACGCTGGGCATCAAGCTCGGCACCGTGCGCAGCCGCATCCACCGCGGCCGCGTGCAGCTCCGGCAGGCGCTGGCCCACCTGGCGCCCCGGCGTCCCGAGACCGTGCGCGCGGAGGAGGGCCGGGCATGAGCCTCCCCGAGAGCCACCTCGCGCAGGAGGCGATCGCGGCCCTGGTCGACGGCGAGCTGGGCAGCGGCCCCGCCGCCCGCGCCGCGCGCCACCTGACCGGCTGCGCCTCCTGCCGGCTGGCCGTCCAGGCCCAGCGCGAGGCGAAGGAGGCGCTGCACCGGGCCACCGACGTCGCCGTCCCCGGTGACCTGCTCAGCCGGCTGCGCGAGATCCCCTTCACCACCGACGTGCCCGGCGCCGGGCCGGGCGCGCTCAGCGCCGGCCCCGGCCGGCTGACCCTGAGCGACGGCTCCGGCTCGTGGTCGATGTCGCTGGACCCGCACCCGGCTCCCGCCGCACGGCCGGGGCAGGCGCGCTGGCTGCGCCGCGGCCTGGCCGGCGCGATGGCGGGCCTCGGCATCGGGGTCACCGCTCTCGCGCTGAGCCTGCCGGGGCCCGAGGCGCCGACCGGCACGCCGGCGTCGCCGGTCGCCGACTCCCGGGTCCCCGGCGAGCGCAGCGAGGTCGTCCCGCCGGTGGTGCGCACCCTGACCGGGGGCGGGCCGGCCGCCGTCGTCCCGGCGGGTAGCCGCTCCGGCACCCCCTGACCGACCGCACCACCGCTGGACCGCACCGCCGCTGGACCGCACCACCCTGACCGCCGCCCGCCCGGGGGAGGACCCGCTGCCCGAGATCCCGCCGTCCCCCGACGAGGCCGGCCGTCCCACCGGCGACGGGTCCCCCGACGAGGCGTTCGCCCGGCCGGCCGGGAAAGCCGGCGGCTTCGACCCGCCCGCCGAGCGGCCGCGCGTCCCGGCCCCCGCCCGGGTCGAGCCCGCCCCCGCCCTGCGCTCGGCGTTCGGCCGGCCCCCGGAGGTGGACGGGACCTTCGCCGGCGGTGGCCCGACGCTGCCGCCGCGGCCGGTCGCGCCGCCGCCGCCGGAGGTCGTGCTGCGCGCCTTCGCCCCGCCCGGCAGCGACCGGCGGGGCCTGCAGGAACCCCCCGGCGGTCGGCCCGGACGCCGGCGCACCTCGGCCGGTCCCTGGTGGAAGCCCGACGCCCGCACCGACCCCTGGCGCGATCCGCACTCGCCCGCCGGACTGGCCGGCCCCGCCGTCTTCCCGGGTGAGGAGGAGCAGGAGGGCCCGGTCGTCGTCGACGCCAAGGGCCGGCGGAGGCTGCGGCTGCGCGACCTGTCGGTGCGGCTGTCGGCGCTCGCGCTGCTCGCCGTCCTCCTCGTCGGCGCGATCGGCGGCGGCCTCGGGTACTTCCTGACCCGGACCGCCGCGGAGTCCCCGCTGCTGGACGCCGACGGCCGGCTGTCGGAGACCGACGAGGGCGTCGTCCGCGAGCCCGGCTCGATCGCCGAGATCGCCGACGCGATCACCCCCGCGGTGGTCTCGATCGAGGTCCGCGTCGGGGACGCCGGCGCGACCGGGTCCGGCGTCGTCGTCGACGGCGACAACGGCTACATCGTCACCAACAACCACGTCATCTCCGGGGCCGCGGACGACGACAGCGCCGAGATCCGCGCCGTGTTCTCCGATGGCAGCGGCTCCGACGCCCGCATCGTGGGCCGCGACCCGGCCAGCGACATCGCCGTCATCAAGGTGGAGAAGCCCGGCCTGCTCGAGGCCTCCCTCGGCAGCGTCGACGACCTCGTGGTCGGCGACCCGGTGATCGCCGTCGGCTCGCCGCTGGGGCTGGCGGGCACGGTGACCAGCGGCATCGTCAGCGCGCTGGACCGGCCCGTCCGGCTGTCCGGCGAGGGCAGCGACACCAACGCGGTGATCAGCGCGGTCCAGACCGACGCCCCGATCAACCCGGGCAACTCCGGTGGCGCGCTGGTCGACGCCACCGGCGCCGTCATCGGCATCAACACCGCCATCGCCTCGCTCGGTGGCGGCAGCGTCGGTCTCGGCTTCGCCATCCCGATCGACCGGGCCCGCGACATCGCCGAGCAGCTGATCCAGACCGGCGAGGCCGTGCACGCCACGCTCGGCGTGAACGCCCGGTCGGTCACCGACGGCACCCGGGACGGCGCCCTGGTGGTCAACGTCGAGCCGGGCGGGCCCGGCGCCACCGCCGGCCTGCGGGAGCAGGACGTGATCATCGCCGTCGACGACATGCGCGTCGGCAGCTCCGAGGAGCTCGCGGTGGCCATCGACGCGCACCGCCCCGACGACGCCGTGACCATCGAGTACGTCCGCGGTGGCGCCGAGTCGACCACGGTGCAGGCGACGCTCGCCCGGGCCTGAGGCGGGTCCCGCCTCCACCCGCCGCCGCGCCGTCCTACGCTGGGGGCCCAACCGCGGGGCAGCAGGACGGAGCAACGGTGTTCGACTCGATCGGCTGGGGCGAGATCGTCGTCCTCGCGCTGGCCGCGTTGTTCATCTTCGGCCCCGAGCGCCTGCCACACCTGGCCAAGGACGCCGCCGGTGCGCTGAAGAAGCTGCGGGAGGCCATCACCGGTGCCCGCGCGCAGGTCGACGAGTCCCTCGGCGAGGACCTCGCCGGCCTCAAGGACCTGGACCTGCGCAAGTACCACCCGAAGACGTTCATCCGCGACCAGCTGCTCGGTGACGACGACGCGCCGCCGGTGCGCCGCGGCACCGCGCGCGGCAACGGCTCGGGTGGCCTGACCCGCGAGGCCTCGGGCGGCGCCGGGTCGGCCCCCGCCGCCGGCACCCTCGCCGCCCGGTCGGCCGCGGCGCGTCCCCGCGACGCCGGCACCCCGCCGCCCTTCGACGTCGACGCGACCTGACCTGACGAGGAGCGGGGGCCCCGTCTCCTCCGCGATCACGGTCGTGGTGCCGCTCGACCAGGCGTGTCCTCGCGTGTCGGCGTCCACGCGCCCATGATCGCGGGGGCCAGACGAGCGGAGAGGCCGGTCTCCCCGGCGGGGAGACCGGCCTCTCGGCGGGTTCAGGTCAGTGCTTGACCGGAGTCAGCCCCAGCGACATGCCGGACAGCCCGCGCTGGCGGACGGCGAGCGCGTCGGCGACCTTGGACAGCGCCTGCGCCGCGGCCGACTCCGGCTCGGCGAGGACGATCGGCGCCCCGCTGTCGCCGGCCTCGCGCAGGCGGGTGTCCAGCGGGATCTGGCCCAGCAGCGGCACCCGGGCGCCGAGCGTGCGGGTCAGCGCGTCGGAGACCGCCTCGCCACCGCCGGAGCCGAAGACCTCCATGCGGGAGCCGTCGGGCAGATCCAGCCAGGACATGTTCTCCACGACGCCGACCACCTGCTGGTGGGTCTGCGTGGCGATGGCGCCCGCGCGCTCGGCGACCTCGGCGGCGGCCAGCTGCGGCGTCGTCACCACGAGGATCTCGGCGTTGGGCACCAGCTGGGCCACCGAGATCGCGACGTCGCCGGTGCCCGGCGGCAGGTCCATGAGCAGGACGTCGAGGTCGCCCCACCAGACGTCGGCGAGGAACTGCTGCAGCGCGCGGTGCAGCATCGGCCCGCGCCACACGACAGGGGTGTTGCCCGGGGTGAACATGCCGATCGAGATGACCTTCACGCCGTAGGACTGCGGCGGCATGATCATGTTGTCGACCTGCGTCGGCCGGTCGTCGACACCGAGCATGCGCGGCACCGAGTGGCCGTAGATGTCGGCGTCCACGACACCGACCGACAGGCCCCGCTTGGCCAGCGCGGCGGCGAGGTTCACCGTGACGCTGGACTTGCCGACGCCGCCCTTGCCGGACGCGACCGCGTACACCCGGGTCAGCGAGCCCGGCTGCGCGAACGGGATGACGGGGTCGGCCGCGTCGCTGCCGCGCACCGTCCGGCGCAGCTCGGCGCGCTGCTCGTCGTTCATCACGTCCAGCTCGACGCGCACCGAGGTCACCCCGGCGACGGCGCCCACGGCCTGCGTGACGCGGTTGGTGATGGTCTCGCGCATCGGGCAGCCGGCGACGGTCAGGTAGACGTCGACGCGGACCGCGCCGTCGGCGCCGATCTGCACGTCCTTGACCATGCCGAGCTCGGTCAGCGGCCGGTTGATCTCCGGGTCCTGGACGGTGGCCAGGGCGGCGTTGATCGCGTCGAGCGCCGGCTGACCGGTCAGGGTGTCGGACATCGGGATGTGTGTCTCCTTCGACGGGGCACCCGTTCCGGCCTCCGGCCTCGGCGCGGCCTGCGCACACGGGTCTGCAGCCACTGTACGGCGGTGCCCGTCGGCGCCCGGCCGCCGACGGGGTGATCTGCTGCTCAGCGGCCCGGCGCCGGGTGCGAGCCGGGGCCCGTCGGCGGCGGCGCCTAGCCTCGGCGGACGTGTCCGCCGACCCCGCCCGCACCGCCGTCCTGCGCGACGCCATCGGGCTCGGCGTCGCGGTCGGCCTGTACGGCGTCGCCTTCGGGGCGGCGGCGGCCGCGGCGGGGCTGGACGCCTGGCAGGCCCTCGCGCTGTCGCTGCTGATGTTCACCGGCGCCTCGCAGTTCGCGCTGGTCGGCGTCCTCGGCGCGGGCGGCAGCGCGCTCGCCGCCGCCGGGAGCGCCCTGCTGCTGGGCACCCGCAACACCGTCTACGGGGTCCGGCTGGTGCCGCTGCTGCGCCCGCGCGGCCCGCTGGCCCGGTTGGGCACCGCGCACTGGGTCATCGACGAGACGACGGCGATGGCGGTCACCGCGCCCGACCGCCGGCTGGCGCGGGTCGGGTTCCTCGCCGCCGGGGCCAGCATCTACCTGCTGTGGAACGCCACGACGGTCGTCGGGGCAGTGGGGTCGGCGGCGCTGGGGGAGACGGCGCAGGCGGCGCTGGACGCCGTCGTCCCCGCGGCGTTCCTCGCCCTGCTGTGGCCGCGGCTGCGCCGGCCGTTCGCCGAGCCCGCCGTGCAGCGCCGGGTCGCACTCGGCGGCGCCGCCGTCGCGCTGGTGCTGACGCCGGTGGTGCCGCCCGGCGTCCAGGTCGTCGCCGCGGTGGTGGCGGTCGCGCTGGCCGGGCGGCCGCGGCGGACCCCGGAGGCCGCGGCGTGAGCGACGGGGCGCTGTGGACGCTGGTGCTGGGCGCGTCGCTGGGCTGCTACCTGCTCAAGCTGGCCGGGCTGTCGGTGCCGGCCCGCTGGGTCGAGCAGCCGTGGGTGGCCCGCGTCGTGGACTTCGTGCCGGCGGCGCTGCTGGCCGCGCTGGTCGCCGTGCAGGCGCTGACCGCCGGCCAGGACCTGGTCGTCGACGGGCGGCTGGCCGGGCTGGCCGTGGCCGCCCTCGCCCTGGCGCTGCGGGCGCCGTTCGTCGTCGTCCTGGTGCTGGCCGGGGCCACCGGCGCGCTCGTGCACGTGCTCGGCTGAGCTCAGCCGGCCTCGGCGAGGGCAGCCGCGTGCAGCGCCTGCGGGTCGACGCCCGCCGAGCGCAGCGCGCGCACGACGGTGCCGCGCTCCAGCTCGGTGGCCGCCGCGACCACGTGCGCGCCGCGCAGCCCCGCCGGGGTGGCCGCGCGGGACAGCTCCACGGCCCGCTGGAAGACCTGCTGCGCCTGCGGGCTGGTGCGCATCGGGCCGGTGGCCGGCGCGGCGAGCGCCGGAGCGGCCGCCGCCGCGGGGGGCTCCAGCCCCAGGCCGGCCAGGGCGTCGGCGTGCGTGCGGGCCACGGCGGTGCGGAGCGCGTCGAGGTCGACGCCGACCTCGGCCAGCGCCCGGGCGGCCGACCCGTCGGGCAGGGCGGCAGCCGACAGCAGCAGGTGCTCGGGGCCGGGCACGTCCTCCCCGGCGCTGCGCGCCTCGGCCTCGGCGCCGGTCAGCAGGCGCTTGATCGTGCGGATGTCCCGGAACGCGCGGACCAGACCCATCGTCGTCCTCCTCGTCACCGTCCGCGCCGCGCGCGGACCTCGGCTGCCAGCTTCTTGTGGGCGGCCTGGGCGCTGATCCCGAGGGCCTCGCCGATCTGGGCCCACGTCCAGCCCCGGCCGACGGCCTCGGTCACCGCCTCGACCTCCAGCCGCGCCGCCAGCCGGCGGAGCGCCACGACGGCGGCCAGCGCCGCCTCGGGGTCCTCCGGGGCGGGCAGGGGCGGCAGGTCGACCACGCGCATCAACCTATGTTGATGACCGGCGATCCGTCAACCATCGTTGATGACAGGGGTCAGAAGAGCCGGGCGTCGCGCTGCTCCAGGTCCAGCAGGAACCGCTTGCGCGGCAGCCCGCCGCCGAAGCCGACGAGCGCGCCGTCCGCCCCGACCACCCGGTGGCAGGGGACGACGACGGCCAGCGGGTTGCGCCCGCAGGCGAGCCCGACGGCCTGCGCCCCACCCGGCTCGCCGACCGCCCGCGCGACCTGGCCGTAGGAGCGGGTCTCGCCGTAGGGGATGGCGGTCAGCTGCGCCCACACCGCCCGCTCGAACGCGCTGCCGACCGCACGAAGCGGCACGTCGAAGGCCCCCCGCCCGCCGGCGAAGTACTCGCCGAGCTGGTCGGCGACGGGGGCCAGCGCCGCCTCGTCCCGCGGTCCCAGGTCGGCGTCCGGGCCCGGCGGGTCGAGGTACAGCCGCACCAGCACGCCACCGTCGGCGACGACGGTCAGCGGGCCCAGCGGCGAGGGCAGCACGGCGTGCACGCGCATGCCCGGCAGTCTGCCGCCGGGCACCGACGGTCAGCCGGCGGCGGCGTCGCGCTGCTTGTCCTTCTTCTTGCGGCTCTTCTTCTCCCGCTCCTCGCCCTCGTCCCCGGCGAGCCGGGCGAGCTCGCCGCGGATGAAGTCCCGCGTGGCGAGCTCCCCGACCGCGACCCGCAGCGACGCGAGCTCCCGGGCCAGGTACTGGGTGTCGGCGCGGGTGCTCGCCGCGCGCGCCCGGTCCTCCTCGGCCTGCACGCGGTCGCGGTCGGCCTGCCGGTTCTGTGCCAGCAGGATCAGCGGCGCGGCGTAGGCGGCCTGCGTGGAGAAGGCCAGGTTCAGCAGGATGAACGGGTAGGGGTCCCAGCGCAGCCGGACGGCGGCGACGTTCAGCACGATCCAGGCGATCACGATGACCGTCTGCACGGCCAGGAAGCGCCCGGTGCCCAGGAACCGGGCGATGCCCTCGGCGAACCGGCCGATCGCGTCGGGGTCCAGCCGGAACGCGCTGCGCCACGTGCGCCCGCGCCCGCCCGGGACGTCGAGCCGCCGCCCGGGCTCAGCCACGCCGGGCCCGCTCGCGCCAGTCCTCGGGCAGCAGGTGGTCCAGGACGTCGTCCACGCTCACCGCACCGACCAGCCGCCCCTGGTCGTCGACGACCGGCGCGGCCACCAGGTTGTAGGTGGCGAAGTACTGCGTCACCTGCGCCAGCGGTGCCTGCGGGCGCAGCGGCTCCAGGTCGTCGAGCACCCCGCTGACCAGGCTGGACGGCGGCTCCCGCAGCAGCCGCTGGATGTGCGCCAGCCCCAGGTAGCGGCCGGTGGGCGTCGCCGACGGCGGCCGGCAGACGTACACCTGGCTGGCCAGGGCCGGGGTGAGCTCGGGTGCCCGCACCCGCGCCAGCGCCTCGGCGATGGTGGCGTCGGGCGTCAGGATCACCGGCTCGCTGGTCATGATGCCGCCGGCGGTGTCCTCGGAGTACTGCAGCAGCTGGCGCACCGGCTCGGCCTCGCCGGGCTCC
Organism: Blastococcus sp. SYSU D00695; assembly: GCF_054050555.1. Classification (NCBI taxonomy): domain Bacteria; kingdom Bacillati; phylum Actinomycetota; class Actinomycetes; order Geodermatophilales; family Geodermatophilaceae; genus Blastococcus; species Blastococcus sp. SYSU D00695. The sequence continues at coordinate 100,333 of NZ_JBJGZP010000001.1, forward strand.
ATGAGCTCCAGCAGCCGGTTGCGGTCGACGTTGGACAGCTCGGCCAGCAGGTCGGCGGCGTCGTCGGGGTCCATCTCCTCGAGGACGTCGGCGGCGCGGGCCTCCTCCAGCGTCGCGAGGATCGCGATCTGCTCGGCCTCGGGCAGCTCGCCGAGGACGTCGGCCAGCCGCTCGTCGTCCAGCGCCTCGGCGACCTCGTGCCGGCGCTTGACCGGCAGGTCCTGCAGCGCGTGCGCGAGGTCGGCGGGGTTGAGCTCGCGGTAGGTGGCGATGAGGGTCTCGGTGCCCTGCCCGGCCTCCGGCAGCGCCAGGCCGGTGACCTCGTCCCAGGTGAGCTGGTGCAGCTGGCCGCGGCGGCTGAGCCGGCCGGGCTCCTGGACGGCGAGCCGGGTGACCAGCCACTCGCCGGTGCGCTGCTGCTCGATCGCGGCGTCGACGACGACGCCCGGCCGCCCGGACTCGGTGATCGTGACCGAGCGGTCGAGCAGCTCGCCGAGCACGAGCGTCTCGCCGCGGCGCTGCTCGAAGCGCTTGAGGTTGATGGTCCCCGAGGCGAGCACCACCCCGCCGGGGTCGACGCCGGTCACCCGGCCCACGGGCACGAAGATCCGGCGGCGGGCGACCACCTCGACGACGAGTCCGAGCACGCGCGGCGGGGCGGCGCCCACCCGCAGCGCGACGACGACGTCGCGGACCTTGCCCACCCGGTCGCCGTTGGGGTCGAACACCGCGAGGCCGGCGAGCCGCGAGACGTACGCCCGCGTTCCCGTCGTCATGGCCGGGAAGGCTACCGTCGGGTGCCGTGGAGGCCCCGGCAGTGCTGGACTACGAGATCGTCGACGTCTTCGCCCCGCACCCGTTCGCGGGCAACCCCCTGGCCGTGGTGTTCGACGCGGACGGGCTGAGCACCGGGCAGTGCCAGGCGCTGGCGAACGAGTTCAACCTGTCGGAGACGGCGCTGCTGTCGGCCCCGAGCGAGGGCGGCGACTACCGGAACCGGATCTTCACCCCGCACGTCGAGCTGCCCTTCGCCGGTCATCCCAGCGTGGGCGCGGCGTACACCCTCGTGCGCACCGGCCGGCTGCCCGCGGGCACGGTGCGCCAGGAGTGCGGGGCGGGGGTGCTCGACGTGGTGGTGGACGCCGCCGGCGCCCGGCTGACCGGCGGCCGGCCCACCCTCGAGGAGGGGCCGGACCCGGCCGGGCTGGCCGAGGCGCTGGGGCTGGAGCCCGCCGACCTCGTCGGCCAGCCGGCGGACGTGGCGGGTTGCGGGCTGTCCTTCGCCTACCTGCACGTGCACCCCGGGGCGGTCGACCGCGCCGCGCCCGACCCGGTGCTGCTGGACCGCCTCGGCGGGCACGGGGTGTCGGTGCTGTCCTGGGACCACACGACCGGCACCGCCCGCGCCCGCGTGTTCGCCTCGGGCCTGGGCTGGGGGGAGGACCCGGCGACCGGGTCGGCCGCGCTGGGCGCCGGCGTCTGGCTCACCGCCGCCGGGCTGCTGGCCGGCGAGGGGACCAGCGCGTACGAGATCCGGCAGGGCGAGCGGATGGGCCGGCCCTCGGTGCTGAGCTGCACGGTGACCGCGACGGCGGGCGCCGCCGTGGCCGCGACCGTCGCCGGCGCGGTGCTGCCGGTCGCCGCCGGCCGCATCCGCGTCCCGGACGGGGGATGAGCGGCCGGCCCGCCGGCCCCGCCCGGGGGTCGACGGCGCCCGCCGACGCGTGGGCGGTGCACCGGCCGGGGCCGCGCGACGTCGCCGTCCTGTCGGTGGCCGTGGTCGGGATCAGCCTGTCCGCGCCGCTGACCACGCTGCTGACGGCCCCGGTGCTGGCGCTGGCCTTCTGGCGCAACGCCCTGGGTGCGGGCGCCCTGCTGCCGGTCCTGCTGCTGCGCGAGCGGGCGGCGCTGCGCGGGCTGCGGGTGCGGGACCTGGGCAGCTCCGTCGTCGCCGGGCTGTTCCTCGCCGCGCACTTCGCCGCCTGGCTGCCCAGCCTGTCGATGACGTCGGTCGCGGCGTCCACCGCGCTGGTGACCACCACCCCGATCTGGACGGCGCTGGCCGCCCGGCTGTCCGGCGTGCGGCTGCCGGCCGCGGTGTGGGGCGGGCTGGTCCTGGCCGTGGCGGGGGTGGCGCTGATCGCGGGGGTCGACGTCACCGTCAGCGCCCGCGCCCTGGCCGGGGACGGGCTGGCGCTGCTCGGCGCGGTGTGCGCCGCCGGCTACGTGCTGGCCGGTGCGCGGGCCCGGGTGCGGCTGTCGACGTCGGCCTACGCGGTCGTCTGCTACGGCGTCTGCGCGGGCGCGGTCGCCGTCGCCGCGCTGCTCACGCACACCCCGCTGGGCGGGTTCCCCGCCCGGGACTGGTGGCTGATCGCCGCCATCGCCGTCTGCGCGCAGCTGCTCGGGCACACGCTGCTCAACCTCGCGCTCGCCTCGGTCGGCCCGACGATGGTCAGTCTGGTGGTGCTGCTGGAGGTGCCCGGCGCGCTGCTGTTCGCGCTGGTCCTGCTCGGGCAGCTGCCGCCGCTGCTCGCGCTGCCGGGCGTCGTCCTCGTCGTCGGCGGGGTGGGGCTGGTGGTGCGCGCCAGCCGGCCGGCCACCCTGGTCGAGCCGGGCACCTAGGCCCGCCCTGGGACGGCGGGTGATCACGCCCGTCGCTACCCTCCGGTAGCTGACGGGCGGCGAGGGCGCCGCCGTACCCACCCGCTGGAGGCACCGTGGCCGAGCTCCGTTCCCGCCGTTCCAACCTGGCCGTGCCGGGCAGCAACCCGCGCTTCCTGGAGAAGGCGAAGGGGCTGAACGCCGACCAGGTGTTCCTCGACCTCGAGGACGCCTGCGCGCCGCTGGCCAAGCCCGGCGCCCGCAAGAACATCGTCGCGGCGCTCAACGAGGGCGGCTGGGGCAACAAGATCCGCACCGTCCGCGTGAACGACTGGACGACGGAGTGGACCTTCCAGGACGTGCTCGAGGTCGTCGGCGGCGCCGGCGCCGAGCTCGACTGCATCATGCTGCCGAAGGTCCAGGACGCCGCCCAGGTCAAGGCGCTGGACATGCTGCTGACCCAGATCGAGAAGGCCAACGGCCTGGAGGTCGGCCGGATCGGCATCGAGGCGCAGATCGAGACCGCGCAGGGCCTGATCAACGTCAACGACATCGCGTTCGCCAGCGACCGCATCGAGACGATCATCTTCGGCCCGGCCGACTTCATGGCCAGCATCAACATGAAGTCGCTGGTCGTCGGCGCCCTGCACCCGGACTACCCGGGCGACCCGTTCCACTACATCCTCATGCAGATCCTGATGGCCGCCCGCGCCCGCGGCGTGCAGGCCATCGACGGCCCGTTCCTGCAGGTGCGCGACGTCCCCGCGTTCGAGGAGGTCGCCAAGCGGTCGGCCGTCCTCGGGTTCGACGGCAAGTGGGTGCTGCACCCTGGCCAGGTCGAGGCGGCCAACGAGATCTACTCGCCGTCCCAGGAGGACTACGACCACGCCGAGCTGATCCTCGACGCCTACGAGTGGGCGACGTCGGAGGCCGGTGGCAAGAAGGGCTCGGCGATGCTCGGCGACGAGATGATCGACGAGGCCAGCCGCAAGATGGCCCTGGTCATCGCGGGCAAGGGCCGCGCGGCCGGCATGTCCCGGACGTCGTCCTTCACGCCGCCCGAGAGCTGACCCCTGCCGACGAGATCGGCGAACTCGGCGCCATCAGCGGCTGATGGTGACGAGTTCGCCGATCTCGCGGTGTCCTCGGCGGCTCGGGGTCCTCCCTCAGGGGCCGAAGCTGACCGTGGAGGCCACGACGACGAAGAAGAGGATGCCGAGCACGTAGATCCCGGTTCCGATCCCGCCGACGATCGCCCCGGCCAGCGCCAGGCCGTCGCCCTCCTCGCCGGTCTCGCGGATCTGCCGCCGTGCCGCGAGTCCGAGGCCCAGCCCGACCGGCGGGAGCATGAAGGCGAGGACGAGCGACGCGATCGCCAGGCCGTTGGTCGGCCGGCGGTGGCCGTACCCCGGTGGCCAGCCCGGTGGCGATCCGTACCCGGGGGGTGCGTAGCCGGGGGGCGGATACCCGGGCGGGGTGCCGTACCCCGGGGGCGGGCCGTAGTGCTGCCCGTACACGGGCGGCGGGGCCAGCTGCGGCGGCGGGTCGCCGCGGTAGAGCTCGCCGTCGCTGCTCATCTCGTCCTCCCGGTCACGTGCCGACCGCGGCCGGCGGCAGGGCCCGCAGCCGCGCGGCGACGCCCTGGGCGGCGCTCGCGCCCGCCGCAGCATCCTCCGCGACGATCACCGACACCACCGCGCCACGCCCCTGGGCGATCACGTCCTGGGTGGTGCCGTCCGCCAGCCGGTAGCGGGCGACGACGACGTCCTCGGCCAGGCCCTCGACGGCCGGCGGGTCGACGAAGGTCCGGTCGCCGGCCGGGCAGGCCGACAGCGCGTCGCGCAGCTCGGTCAGGGCGAGAGCCCCGGAGGCCGCGCCGTCGTAGGCGATCGACTCGGCGGCGACGGCCGCGGCGCCCTGCGGGTCGAGCCCGACGACCGGGAACTTCAGCACCCGGTGCTCCTCGGAGGCGAAGGAGACGCCGCAGATGCCCTGCAGGCTCGGGTTGCCCGACAGGTCGCTGTCCTCGGGGACCGGGTTGGCCTGCACGGTCCAGCCGGCGGGCAGGTCGGTGGCCCGCAGCGACACGGCGAGCGCCGCCTCCCCGGCGTTGCGGACGGTGGCGGGGTCGAGGGCCGCGGCCGCGGACTCGGCGGCCTGCGCCGGGGCGGGGGCGCCGGTGGGGGTGGCGCCGTCGTCCCCGGCGCAGCCGCCGAGCAGCAGGGCGGCCGCGAGCAGGGCGGGGGTGCAGCGGCGGCGGGCGTCCATCCGCACCGACGCTAGACCTGCCGGGTCGGCGCCGACGGGCGCCCGGGACCGGCCGACCCGCGTCGCGCATACTCGCTGGTAACCAGCAGGACACCGGAGTGGAGCGCAACCGATGGCCCGTCTCGCCCAGACCGCCGACCTGACCGACGTGCAGCAGGAGATCCTGTCGACCGTCCGCAGCTTCGTGGACAAGGAGATCATCCCCGCCGCGCAGGAGCTCGAGCACGCCGACGAGTACCCGCAGGAGATCGTCGACGGGCTCAAGGAGCTCGGGATCTTCGGCCTGATGATCCCCGAGGAGTACGGCGGCCTCGGCGAGAGCCTGCTGACCTACGCGCTGGCCGTGGAGGAGATCGCCCGCGGCTGGATGAGCGTCTCCGGCGTCATCAACACGCACTTCATCGTCGCCTACATGCTCCGCCAGCACGGCACCGCCGAGCAGAAGGAGCGGCTGCTGCCGAAGATGGCCACCGGCGAGGTGACCGGCGCCTTCTCGATGTCCGAGCCCGGCCTGGGCTCCGACGTGGCGGCCATCCGCACCAAGGCCACGAAGCAGGACGACGGCGGCTACGTCATCGACGGCCAGAAGATGTGGCTGACCAACGGCGGCTCCTCGTCGCTGGTGGCCGCGCTGGTGCGCACCGACCTGGGCCACGAGAAGCCGCACCAGAACATGACGACCTTCCTGGTGGAGAAGCCGCGCGGGTTCGGCGAGGTCGCTCCCGGCCTCACCATCCCCGGCAAGATCGACAAGATGGGCTACAAGGGCGTCGACACCACCGAGCTGGTCTTCGACGGCTTCCGGATCGGCGCCGACGCGATCCTCGGCGGCGAGCCCGGCCGTGGCTTCGCGCAGATGATGGACGGCGTCGAGGTCGGCCGGGTCAACGTGGCCGCCCGCGGCTGCGGCATCGCGATCCGCGCCTTCGAGCTGGGCATCCAGTACGCCCAGCAGCGGGAGACCTTCGGCAAGCCGATCGCCCAGCACCAGGCGATCGCGTTCAAGCTCGCCGAGATGGCCACCAAGGTCGAGGCGGCGCACACGATGATGGTGCGCGCGGCCCGGCTCAAGGACGCCGGTGTGCGCAGCGACGTGGAGGCCGGCATGGCCAAGGTGATCGCCAGCGAGTACGCCGCCGAGGTGACCCAGGAGTCCTTCCGCATCCACGGCGGCTACGGCTACTCCAAGGAGTACGAGATCGAGCGCCTCATGCGCGAGGCGCCGTTCCTGCTCATCGGCGAGGGCACCAGCGAGATCCAGAAGACGATCATCAGCCGGAACCTGCTCAAGGAGTACCAGCTCAAGCGCTGACGACCCCGCCACGGGAGGCCCGGGACCGGTTCGGTCCCGGGCCTCCCGCGCGTTCAGCGGGCCGGGCGCCGCTCGTAGCCCCGGCGCGCCCACAGCCAGCCGGCGACGGCGATGCCCGCGCACCAGGCGACGGCGACGGCGTCGCTGCTGCCGATGGCGGTGCCCGACAGCAGCCCGCGCAGCGTCTCGACGACCGGGGTGAACGGCTGGTGCTCGGCGAACCACGCCAGCCCGGCCGGCATCGAGTCGGGAGGGACGAACGCGCTGCCGAGGAAGGGCAGCAGCAGCAGCGGCATGGGGGCGTTGCTGGCCGCCTCGACGCTCGACGTCGCCAACCCCAGGGCGACCGACAGCCAGGACAGCGCCAGGCTGACCAGGACCAGGAGGCCGGTCGCGGCCAGCCACTCGACCACACCGGCGTCCGGCCGGAAGCCGACGAGCAGGGCGACGGCGAGCACCACCGCCAGGCCGGCCATGGTCTGCACCACCGCGCCGCCGACGTGCCCGGCCAGGACCGCGCCGCGGCTGATGGACATCGTGCGGAAGCGGGCGATGATCCCCTGGGTCATGTCCATGGCCACCGAGATCGCCGTCCCCTGCGCGCCGGCTGCGACGGCGAGGACGAGCAGGCCGGGCGTCAGGTAGTCCGCGTACTCCGCCCGGCCGCCGGACGGGCCGCCGAGGCCCGCGCCCAGGGCGCCGCCGAGGACGTAGACGAACAGCAGCAGGAAGACGATCGGCATCCCGGCGACGACCAGCGTCAGCGACGGGTAGCGCAGCGCGTGCCGGAGGTTGCGGCGCAGCATGGTCGCCGCGTCGGTCACGGGCAGGGTGAGCGTGGTCATCGTGCGGGTACCTCCGCCTCGGTGGGGCGCCCGGTGAGGGCGAGGAAGACGTCGTCCAGGTCCGGGCGGTGGACGGTCAGGTCGGCGACCTCCACGGCGGCCTCGTCGAGCCGGGCCAGCACCTCCCGCAGCGCGGCGACGCCGTCGCCGGGGACGTCGAGGGTGAGCGCCTCGGTGTCGGCGGTGGAGCCGGGCAGCAGCCGGGCGGCGCGGTCCAGCGGCTCGCGGCCGGCGAACCGCAGCCGCAGCCAGCCGCCGGGGACCAGCCGCTTGAGCTCGGTCGCGGTGCCCTCGGCGACCAGCCGGCCGCCGTCGAGCACGCCGATCCGGTCGGCCAGCTGGTCGGCCTCCTCGAGGTACTGGGTGGTGAGCAGGACGGTCGCGCCGTCGGCCACGAGCTCGCGGACGGTGTCCCAGACCGCGCGGCGGCTGCGCGGGTCCAGGCCGGTGGTCGGCTCGTCGAGGAAGACCACGCGCGGCTCGCCCATCAGCCCCATGGCCAGGTCCAGCTTGCGGCGCATCCCGCCGGAGTAGCCGGAGGGCAGGCGGTCGGCGGCGTCGACCAGGTCGAAGCGCTCCAGCAGCTGCGCGGCCCGCGCCCGGGCGGTGCGCCGGTCCAGGTGCAGCAGGTCGCCGACGAGCCGCAGGTTCTCCGCGCCGGTCAACAGGTCGTCGACGGCGGTGGACTGGCCGGTGACGGCGATGGCGGCGCGGACGGCGCGCGGTTCCCGGGCGAGGTCGTGGCCGGCGACCCGCACCTCGCCGGCGTCGGCCGGGATGAGCGTGGACAGGACGTCGACGGTGGTCGTCTTGCCCGACCCGTTGGGGCCGAGCAGCGCGTAGACGGTGCCCTCGGCGACGGTGAGGTCGAGCCCGTCGAGGACGGTCCGCGGCCCGAAGGACGTCCGCAGGCCGCGGACCGAGATGGCGGCGGCGGTGGCGGTGGCGGTCGGCATGGCGGCGTCCCCTCAGGCCCGGTGGACGACGACGTCGCCGAAGCTGGTGCGGGCGTGGATCTCGACGGTGTCGGTGGCGTCGTCGGGCCCGGTGGCCTCGTCCAGCTCGGTGCGGACCCGGCCGGACCGGGAGTCCAGGTCGAGCCAGGCGGCGGTGCCGCGGCGGACGCCGGCCTCGATGCCCCCGAAGGCGGTCTCCAGGGTGAGCGCCCCGCGCACGGCCTCGCCGACGCGGACCTGCCCGTAGCGGGTGCGCGCGCCGACGGTGCCGAGGGTGCGGTCGACGCGGATGTCACCGAAGTCGGTGTCCAGCTGGGCCTGGCCGCCGGCCTCGCCGACGCGGACGTCGCCGAAGGACGTGCTCAGCTCGGCGTCGCCGTCCACGGTGTCGGCGCTGATCGCCCCGCTGGACGTGCGCGCCCGCAGGGTGGTCGCGTGCTGCAGGCGCAGCTCCCCGTGCTTGCTGCGCAGGTCGGCGGCGGCCAGCCGGCCGGTGCAGGTGACGGAGCCGGCGCCGGTCTGCACCTCGACGGTGGACCCCGCAGGCAGGTCGACGTCGACGGTCACCTGCGCGCCGTTGCCGAGGAACAGCAGCCGGGGCCGGCCGGAGGTGCGGACGACCAGCCGGTCACCGGAGAGGTCGACGACGGCCTGCTCGGCGGCGGTGACGTCGGCGGCGCTGTGCGGATCGCTCGGCCGCACGGTGACGACGGTGTCGGTGCGGTCGGACGCGTGGACCCGGACCGGGCCGGAGGCGACCTCGATGCGCGCGGTGACGGGGCCGGGGGTGGGGAACGTGGGCATGGGTGCCCTCCTGCGGGCAGCGTGGGGAGCCCCGCGGCCGGGCGGCCGGGGGTGCGGTGCGGGAGGAGCGGGCGGGACGCCGGCTAGCGGGTCCAGCCCGTGTAGTGGTTGCCGCCGGACCAGCGGCTGCGGCGGCTCTCCGCGGGCGGCCGCGGATCACCGGCGGATGTGCCGGACAGGGCGGCGGAGACGGCGCGGACGAGCCAGGTGTTGACCGAGGTGCCCTCGCGGGCCGCGGTCTCGTCGACCCGGGCCTTGAGCTGCTCGGGCAGGCGGACGGTGATGCGCAGGGTGGTGCCCTCGTCGGCGTCGGGGGCGGGATCGGCGGCCGCGGGTGCCGGCTCGGGGACCGGTGCCGGCTCGGCCGGGGGAGGGGTGACGACGAGACCGAGGTCGGCCCCCCGCAGCCGCACGTCGACGGCGCCGGGGGCGAGCTGGCCGGTGAGCTCCTCGGCTGCGGCCGACAGGGCGCTGAGCAGCGCCAGTCGGGCCGAGGACTCCAGCGGGGCGGTGAGCCGCTCCGCCAGGGCGCGGGCCTCCTCGCCCCCGGCGGCCGCCGCGGTGATCAGGTCGCGGCGGAGCTGGTCGACGAACGGTGCGAGGTCCATGACGCCACTGTGACACCACTGTGGTGTCACGTCAACCAGCAGTGGTGTCACACGTGGTGTCGGGACGGCGTCAGGTCCGGCGGGCCAGCACCGGCAGGTAGACCGCGAGCGCCATCAGCAGCATGGCCAGCGGCACGTGCACCACCAGGTTGCCGCGCGCCTCGTCGGCGAGGGAGCCGAGCAGGTACTCGACGACCAGCAGCACGAACAGCGCCGCGGTGGCGCCGACGACCGCGCGCCGGTGCCGCATCCAGACGACGGCGGCGACCGTGGCGAGCAGGGCCAGCACGACCGTCGCCTCGCCCGCGTGCTGGTGCACCTCCACCCAGGTGCCGGCGTCGTCGGTGCCCAGGAAGAGGCCGGCCCACAGGCCCTGCAAGAGCACCCCGAGGGTGGTCAGCCCCACCAGCGCGCTGAACGCCGGGTGCGGGCGGGTGGACGGCTGCTCGGCGGTGGCGGCCCGGTCGCTCACGGGTGGCTCCTCGGTCGGTCCTGCTGGGTCGTGGTGAGTCTGGCGCAGCGGTGACGTCGGCCGCGTGCGAGGCTCCGGCTCGTGAACGGAGCGCAGGCACTGATCCGCACGCTGGTGACCGCAGGGGTGGACGTCTGCTTCGCCAACCCCGGCACGTCCGAGATGCACTTCGTCGCCGCCCTGGACGACGTCCCGGAGATGCGCGGCGTGCTGACCCTGTTCGAGGGCGTGGCGACGGGCGCGGCCGACGGCTACGCGCGGATCGCCGGCCGCCCGGCCGCCACCCTGCTGCACCTGGGCCCGGGGCTGGGCAACGGCCTGGCCAACCTGCACAACGCCCGCCGCGGCGGTGCGCCGCTGGTCAACGTGGTCGGGGACCACGCCCGCTCGCACAAGCGGCTGGACGCGCCGCTGGAGAGCGACATCGACGCCCTCGCCGGCACCGTGTCCGGCTGGGTGCGGCGGTCGCTGTCCCCGGCCGACGTCGCCGCCGACGCCGCCGAGGCGGTGGCCGCCGCGGCCCGCGGCCAGGTCGCCACGCTGGTCCTGCCCGCCGACGTCTCCTGGGACGAGGGCGCCGAGCCGGCCGCGCCGCCCGCCGCCCACCACGCACCGGTGCCCACCACCTACCGGCTCGGTGCCGTCGCCGCCGCCTTGCGCTCCGGCGCGCCGGTGGTCCTGTTCGTGGGTGGGGACGTCGTCGCCTCCGAGGCCGGTCTGCGCGCGGCCGCGCAGGTCGCGGCGGGCACCGGCGCCCGGCTGATGAGCGAGACCTTCCCGGCGCGCACCGTGCGCGGTGCCGGGCTGCCCGCGCTGCCCAAGCTGCCCTACCCGCCGGAGATGGCGCTGGCCTCGCTCGCCGGCACCGCCCACCTGGTGGTGGCCGGCGCCCGCCCGCCGGTGAACTTCTTCGCCTACCCCGGCGTCCCCGGCACGCCCGTCCCCGAGGACTGCACGGTGCACGTGCTGTCCGAGCCGGGGGAGGACGGCGTCGCGGCGCTGCGCGAGCTCGCCGACCTGGTGGCGAAGGAGGCCCAGCCGGAACTGCTGGAGGCCTCCCGCCCCGAGCTGCCCACCGGGCGGCTGACCCCGCGGGCGATGTCGGCGGTGATCGGCGCGCTGCTGCCCGAGCGGGCGATCGTCGTCGACGAGGCCGTGACCTCCGGCGTCGGGCTGGCGGAGCTGACCTCGGGCGCGCCGCGGCACGACTGGCTGGCGCTCACCGGCGGCGCGATCGGCGACGGGCTGCCGATGGCGGTGGGCGCGGCCGTGGCCGCGCCGGACCGCCCGGTGCTGGCGATCCAGGCCGACGGCAGCGCGATGTACACCCTGCCGGCGCTGTGGACGATGGCCCGCGAGCAGCTCGACGTGACCGTGCTGCTGTGCGACAACGGCTCGTACGCGATCCTCGAGAACGAGCTGAGCCGGGTCGGCGCCTCCGGTGGCGGGGACCGCGCGGGCAAGCTGCTGGACCTCGGCGGCCCGGGGCTGGACTTCGTGGCGCTCGCCCAGGGCATGGGGGTGCCGGCGACGCGGGCGACGACGGCCGAGGAGCTGGCCGAGCAGCTGCGGGCCGCGCTCGCCGAGCCGGGACCTCACCTGGTGGACGCCGTCCTGCGCTGAACCGCGCGACCGGTCCGGGATCACCCCGACGGGGGACCCGAGGTTTCGGCAGGTCCAGTTCCGTCACCTGCGGCCCGATGCCTCCCCTGACGACATCGTCGGGGACCGGGAGGCACGCGGGTGACGCGGAACGTGCGGGTGTGGGGTGCGGCCGGAACGGTCGCGGCCGTCGCGCTGCTCGCCGTCCACCTGGCGGCCTACGGCAGCTGGACCGCGACCCACCTCTACTACGGGGTCCAGGTCGCGGCCGCCGCACTGAGCTGGTGGGGCAGCAGCCGGCAGCCGGCCGGGTCCCGCTCGGCGATGCGCTGGATCGCCCTGGGCCTGACGTGCTACGCGTCGGGCAACCTCGCCTGGACGCTGGAGCACGACGTCGACCCGGACACCGTGCTCGGGGGCGGCGAGGTCCTCTACCTGGCCAGCTACGTCTTCCTCGGCCTGGGGCTGTGGCGGTTCGCGGCGGCCCGGGAGCGCACCCGCGAGGTGGTCCTGGCCGGCGGCATCGACGTCCTGGTCGTCTTCGTGTCCGGGCTGGCCCTGGTCTGGCAGCTGTCGCTGACCTCGATGGCCGCCGACTCCGGCCTGACGACGGCCACGCGGCTGATCTGGTCGCTGTACCCCACCCTGGACGCCGTGCTCATCGGCCTGGTGGCGCGGCTGCTGGTCCAGCGCGGGCGCGGCGAGCCGGCCGCGCTGGCGGTGGCCGGCGGTGCGGCCGTGTGGCTGGCCGGTGACCTCGCCTACCTGCTGGGCGCCGACGCCGGGATGATGAACGCCTGGGTCGACACCGGCTGGATGCTCGGGTCGCTGCTGATGGCGCTGTCCACGCTGCCCCGGCGCTCCCCGGCCCCGGGCCCGGCCGACGCCCGCGACGTCCTGCTGCGCAGCGGTCTGGGCCGGCTCACCGTCTGCCTGAGCGCGCTGATCGTGCCGGCCGGCGTGGAGGCGCTCAACGACGCCGCCGGCGCCGAGGACGTGCCCGGGCTGCTGCTGGCCACCACCGGGGTGCTCGTCGTGCTGGTGTTCGTGCGCGCTTCGTTGCTCGTCCGCGGCGAGGCCGCCGCCCGGGCCCGCGTCCTCTCGCAGCAGCGCTACAGCGCGGCCCTGGCCGCGCACAGCTCCGACGCGGTCGCGGTGGTCAGCCGGGACGGCCGGCTGCTCAGCGACCCGGCCGGCCTGCCGCGGGTCGTCCAGGTGCCGGCGGCGGAGGGGGCCGACGCCGGTGAGCTGCTCCGGCTGATCGGGGCCGACCCCGTCGAGGCGCACCGGGCGTTCCGCCGGGCGCTGCAGGCCGGTGGCGAGGTCGTGGACGCGGAGCTGGCCTTCCGGCGCGAGGACCGGTCGGGCTGGATCGGCGTCCGGCTGGTCGACCTCACCGACGACCCGGACGTCGGCGGTGTCGTCGTCCACGTCACCGACATCTCCGACCGCAAGCGCGCGGAAGAGGCGCTGGCCCACCAGGCGTTCCACGACGCGCTGACCGGGCTGGCCAACCGCGCGCTGTTCGCCGACCGGGTCGAGCAGGCGCTGCTGCGCGGCGCCCGCGGGCAGGGGCACGCCGCGGTGGTCTTCATCGACCTGGACGGCTTCAAGGGCGTCAACGACACCCTCGGCCACCCGGCCGGCGACGCGCTGCTGCGCGAGGTCGCCGCCCGGCTGCGCGCGGTGGTGCGCGCCGAGGACACCGTGGCGCGGCTGGGCGGCGACGAGTTCGCCGTCCTGGTCGAGCAGGCGTCGACCGGGTCCGGCGAGGCCGTCGCGACCGCGGAGCGGCTCCTCGCGGCGCTGGCCGAGCCGGTCGTGCTCGACGGGCAGAGCGTCACCGTGTCCGGCAGCGTCGGCATCGCCGTCGCCGATGCCGGGGCCACCGGCGACTCGCTCATCGGGGACGCCGACATCGCGATGTACGCCGCGAAGATGTCCGGCCGCGGCCGGTCGGTGGTCTTCGACGCCGGCATGCGCGCCTCGGCGGTGGCGGCGCGGGAGCTGGAGCAGGAGCTGCAGGGCGCGCTGGCAGCCGGCGAGTTCCGGCTGGTGTACCAGCCGGTGATCGGCCTGGCCGACGACGCGGTGACCGGCTTCGAGGCGCTGCTGCGCTGGGAGTCGCCGCGGCTGGGCAGCGTCTCGCCGGCGTGCTTCGTGCCGGTCGCCGAGGCGTCGGGGCTGATCGAGGAGATCGGCGCCTGGGTGCTGCGGGAGGCCTGCACCGCGGCCGCGGAGTGGCGGGCCGCGCACGGGCGCGAGCTGACCATGGCGGTGAACGTGTCGGCCGTGCAGCTGGCCTCGCCGCACCTGGTGCAGCACATCACCGAGGCGCTGGCCGCCAGCGGTCTGCCGGCGTCCTCGCTGGTCATCGAGGTGACCGAGACGGCGCTGGTCGACGACCCGGAGCGGGCCAGCGAGTGCCTGGCGGCGCTGCGGGCGTTGGGCCTGCGGCTTGCGCTGGACGACTTCGGCACCGGCTACTCGTCGCTGGCGCACCTGCGGCAGTTCACCGTCGACGTGTTGAAGATCGACCGCTCGTTCGTCGCGACCATCGGCGGGGACGGCGTGATGCCGCCGATCGTCCGCGGGATGATCGACCTCGGCCGCACGCTGGGCCTGGAGATCGTCGCCGAGGGCGTGGAGACCGAGGTGCAGCGGCAGCTGCTGGTCGAGGGCCACTGCGACCTGGCGCAGGGCTACCTGTTCGCCCGGCCGCTGGAGGCCGCCGACGCGTCGCTGTTGCTGCTGGCCAGCCGGCCCCGCTCGGCCGACCAGGCGTCCTGACCGGTCAGCGGCCCAGCAGCCGGCGCGCCTCGCGGTCGAGGACGACCTCCTCGTCGGCGGGGACGACGAGCACCCGCACGCGGGCACCGTCGGGGGAGACCCGGCCGGGTGCCGTCGCCGACGGGTCGAGGGCCGCGCCGAGGTGGGCGAGCATGCCGGTGACGGCGGCCCGCACGCCCGCGGAGTGCTCGCCGATGCCGCCGGTGAACACCAGCGCGTCCAGCCCGCCGAGCAGCGCGGTGTAGCCGGCGGCGGTGGTGGCCACCGCGCGGGTGAACACGTCCAGAGCGAGCCGGCAGCCGGCGTCGCCGGTCGCGGCGCGGGCCTCGACGTCCTGCATGTCGGTCACGCCGCCGGTGAGCCCGGCGATGCCGGAGCGGTGGTTGACCAGGTCGCGCAGCTGCGGGACCGACCAGCCGTGCTCGCCGAGGAACAGGACGGCGTCCGGGTCGAGGTCGCCGGTCCGGGTGGCGGAGGGGACGCCGCCGGTGGGGGAGAAGCTCATCGACGTCGCCACGGGGCGGCCGCCGTCGAGGGCGGTGACGCTGCAGCCGCCGCCGAGATGGGCGACGACGGCCCGGCCGAGGTCGGGCACGGTGTCGACGACGTGCTGCAGATTCAGCCCGTGGAAGCCGTAGCGGCGGACCCCGAGGGCGGCGGCGTCGGCGGGCAGCGGCAGCCGGGTCGCGGCCTCGGGCAGCGCGGCGTGGAAGGCGGTGTCGAAGCAGGCGACGTGCGGCAGTTCCGGCCAGCGGTCCCGCGCCGCCTCGACGGCCGCGATCGCGGCGGGCAGGTGCAGCGGGGCGAAGGGCACCAGCTCCCGCAGGGAGGCCAGCAGGGCGTCGTCGACCCGCTCGGGGGCGGTGTGCCGGGGGCCGCCGTGCACGACCCGGTGCGCGACGGCGGTCAGCTCCACGCCGGCGTCTGCCACCCGCGCCGCGAGGTCGGCGACCGCGGCGGCGACGTCGTCGGGCGGGCGGGGGACGTGCAGGTCCAGCACGCGGCGGCCGGCGGCGTCGTGCACCGCGGCCTTGAGCGAGCGGGAGCCGGGGTTGAGCGCGAGGACGGCGCCGCCGGCGCTCATCCGCGCCAGGTCCAGTCCCGCACCTCGGGCATGTCCTCCAGGTGCTCGCGGACGTAGGCGTGGTGCCGCTCGAGCTGGGCGTGGCAGAACGCGGCGAGCTCGGGGCCCCGCTCCGGTGCCCGCCGGGAGCGGCGCAGCGCCTCCAGCACGAGGTGGTACCGGCTCATCCGGTTCAGCACGACCATGTCGAAGGGCGTGGTCGTCGTGCCCTGCTCCTCGAAGCCGCGCACGTGGAAGCGGTCGGCGCGGGTGCGGCCGTGCAGCAGCTGGTGCACCGCGCGGGCGTAGCCGTGGAAGGCGAGGACGACGTCGGTGTCGGCGGTGAACAGCTGCAGGAAGCGGTCCTCGGGGAAGCCGTGCGGGTGGTCCTCGTGCGGCAGCAGCGCCATGAGGTCGACGACGTTGACCACCCGGACCCGCAGCCACGGCACGTGCTCGCGCAGCAGCTCGGCGGCGGCGAGGGTCTCCTGGGTGGGGACGTCGCCGGCCGCGGCGAGGACGACGTCGGGCGGGCCGTCGCCGTTCTCGGTGCCGGCCCACTCCCAGACGGACGCGCCGGCGGCGGCGTGCGCGCGGGCCTCCTCGAGCGTCAGGTACTGCAGGTGGCTCTGCTTGTCCGCGACCAGCAGGTTGACGTGGTCGGTGCTGCGCAGGCAGTGGTCGGCGACCGACAGCAAGGTGTTGGCGTCCGGCGGCAGCCACACCCGCACGACCTTGGACGACAGCGGGATGACGGTGTCGAGCAGGCCGGGGCCCTGGTGGCTGAAGCCGTTGTGGTCGTTGCGCCAGCAGGTGCTGGTCAGCAGGATCGTCAGCGAGGAGACCGGCGCGCGCCACGGCAGGTCGGCGGCGTGCTGCAGCCACTTCACGTGCTGCACGACCATCGAGGCGCTCACCATCGCGAAGGCCTCGTAGGTGGCGAACAGCCCGTGCCGGCCGGTGAGCAGGTAGCCCTCCAGCCAGCCCTGGCACAGGTGCTCGCTGAGCACCTCCATGACGCGGCCGTGCGGGGAGAGGTGGTCGTCGGTGGGCAGCACCTCGGCCTGCAGGCAGCGGTCGGTGACCTCGAAGACGGCCTGCAGCCGGTTGCTGGCGGTCTCGTCGGGACAGAACAGCCGGAAGGTGCCGCCGCCGTCGGCCGTGGTCGTGCGCCGGTAGACGTCGCGCAGCAGCTCGCCCAGCGGGTGGGTGGTCTCGGCGCGGGTGGTGCCGGGGGAGGGGACGTCGACGGCGTAGCTCTCCAGCGGCGGGAGGTCCAGCGGGGTGCGCCGCCGTCCGCCGTTGGCGTGGGGGGTGGCGCCCATGCGCAGGTCGCCGTCGGGGGCGAGCGCGGCGAGCTCGGGCACCAGGGCGCCGTCGTCGGTGAACAGCGTCTCGGGGGCGTAGGAGCGCAGCCACTCCTCCAACAGGGCCAGGTGGGCGGGGTCGGTCTGCACCCCGGACAGCGGCACCTGGTGGGAGCGGGCGGTGCCCTCGACCTGCACGCCGTCGACCTCGTGCGGGCCGGTCCAGCCCTTGGGGGTGCGCAGCACGATCGCGGGCCAGGCGGGGCGGACGACCTCCTCGCCGCCGCGGGCGCGGGCCTGGATGTCGCGGATGGTGTCGTGCGCGGTGCGGAGGGCGGCCTCCAGGTCGCGGAAGACGGCGCGCGGGTCGTCGCCGGCGACGACGACCGGGGCCCAGCCCTGGCTGGCGAGGTAGCCGCAGACGTCCTCGTCGGAGGAGCGGCCCCACACCGTCGGGCTGCCGATCTTGTAGCCGTTGAGGTGCAGGACCGGCAGGACGGCGCCGTCGCGGCGGGCGTCGAGGAAGGCCGGGATCTTCCAGGAGCCCGACAAGGGGCCGGTCTCGGCCTCGCCGTCGCCGACGACGCAGGCGACGAGCAGGTCGGGGGAGTCGAAGGCGGCGCCGGCGGCGTGCACCAGCGCGTAGCCGAGCTCGCCGCCCTCGTGGACGCTGCCCGGTGTCGGCACGCTCACGTGGC
This sequence comes from Blastococcus sp. SYSU D00695, assembly GCF_054050555.1. Classification (NCBI taxonomy): domain Bacteria; kingdom Bacillati; phylum Actinomycetota; class Actinomycetes; order Geodermatophilales; family Geodermatophilaceae; genus Blastococcus; species Blastococcus sp. SYSU D00695. The sequence continues at coordinate 117,662 of NZ_JBJGZP010000001.1, forward strand.
TGGGGATGCCGCCGGGGGTGGAGAACTGGCGGAACAGCCGCAGCAGGCCGGCCTCGTCGGGGCCCACCTGCGGGTACACCTCGCTGTAGGTGCCCTCCAGGTAGGTGCTGGCCACCAGCGCCGGGCCGCCGTGGCCGGGGCCGGCGACGTACAGGCACGGGGTGCCGGTGCGCCGGATCAGCCGGTTGAGCTGCGCGTAGATCGCCGACAGGCCGGGGCTGGTGCCCCAGTGGCCGAGCAGGCGGGGCTTGACGTCGGCGTGCTCCAGCGGGCGGCGCAGCAGCGGGTTGGCGCGGAGGTAGATCTGGCCGACGGTGAGGTAGTTGGCCGCGGCCCACCACCGCAGGTCCAGCTCCAGCTCCTCGTCGCCGTAGTGCTCGCCGACCGCGGTGCCCGTGGGGCTCTGCATCGCCATGGCGCCAGTCTGTCGGGTGCGGGGTGGCCGTGGCCGGTCGAGCCGGGGGACGGCGACGTGAACGCGGGAACACGCGGGGGCCCGGCCGCAGCTCCGGCGGGGGTCACCCGTTCCGGTGGTGACCACGCCCCGTGAGCGTGAGCTGTCCACAGGCGGTTGGTCGGCTGCCCCGGGGAGGGGCGGGTTCCTCCTAGAGTCCCGGCGTTCCGGAACGGCGGGTCTCGACGGGGGTGGGTGTGCCGACTGCGGTCAGCGCGCTGGACGTCGTCGACGGCGAGGTCCGCGAGCTCATCCGCCGGCGGGGGCTGGACCCGCTGGCCGACCCGGCGCCGGTGCGGGTGCTGGTTCGTGACGTCGTCGCCGACTACTCGGAGCGGTCGCTGACCTCGGCGCTGCCGCCGATCGGCGACGCGGAGTCGGTGGTGCGGGACGTGCTGGACCGGGTGGCCGGGTTCGGGCCGCTGCAGCGCTACCTGGACGACCCCGAGGTCGAGGAGATCTGGGTCAACGAGCCCGGCCGGGTGTTCGTCGCCCGCCGCGGCCGCAGCGAGCTGACCACGACGATCCTGGGCGCCGGGGAGCTGGCCGACCTGGTCGAGCGGATGCTGCGCACCTCGGGTCGACGTCTCGACATGTCGACCCCGTTCGTCGACGCGATGCTGCCGGACGGGTCCCGCCTGCACGTGGTCATCCCCGACATCACCCGCCGGCACATGGCGGTGAACATCCGCAAGTTCGTGCTGCAGGCGCACGCGCTGGACGAGCTGGTGGCACTGGGCACGCTGACCGCGCACGCGGCCCGCTTCCTGGAGGCCGCGGTCGCCGCCGGGCTCAACGTCCTCGTCTCCGGCGGTACCCAGGCGGGGAAGACGACGCTCCTGAACTGCCTGTGCGCGGCGATCCCGGCCCGGGAGCGGGTGATCACCTGCGAGGAGGTCTTCGAGCTCCGCGTGCCGCTGCCCGACGTCGTCGCGATGCAGACCCGCCAGCCCAACCTCGAGGGCGCCGGGGAGATCCCGCTGCGCCGGCTGGTGAAGGAGGCACTGCGGATGCGGCCCTCCCGGATCGTCGTGGGCGAGGTCCGGCAGGAGGAGTGCCTGGACCTGCTCATCGCCCTGAACTCCGGCCTGCCCGGCATGTGCACGCTGCACGCCAACAGCGCCCGCGAGGCGGTCGTGAAGATGTGCACGCTGCCGCTGCTGGCGGGGGAGAACATCGGCCACGCCTTCGTCGTCCCCACGGTCGCGTCCAGCGTCGACCTGGTCGTGCACGTGGGCACCGACGCCGACGGCCGCCGCCGGGTGCGCGAGATCGTCGCCGTGCCCGGCCGCGTGGAGGACGGCGTGGTCGAGCTCGCCGACGTCTTCACCACCCGCGACGGCCGCCTGGTGCGGGCCGGTGGGCACCCGCCGCACGCCGAGCGGTTCGCCGCGGCCGGGATCCACCTCGCCGCGCTGCTCGACGACGGCGGCCGGTGGGAGCGGTGACCGGCGCGCTCCTCGGCCTGCTCCTGGGTGTCGGCCTGCTGCTGATCTGGCGCAGCGGCCCCCGGGCACCGCAGAGGCGGACGACGCCGCGGCGTGCCGGGCGCCGGCAGCAGCAGCTCGCCGCGGCCGGCCTGACCGGCATCAACGCCGCCCAGCTGGTCGCGCTGCAGGTGGGGCTGGGCCTGCTCGTGCTGGTCGTGGTCCTGCTGACGACGGGCACGGTGACGGTGAGCGTCGCCTTCGCGCTCTTCGGGGCGGCGCTCCCCGTGGTGCAGGTGCGGCGGCTGGCGGCCCGCCGCCGCGCCGACCTGCGCGAGGTCTGGCCGGAGGTGGTCGACAACCTCGCCTCCGCCGTCCGCGCCGGGCTGTCGCTGCCCGAGGCGCTGGCCGCGCTGGCGGTCCGCGGCCCGGAGGTCATCCGGCCGCCGTTCGCGCGGTTCGCCGCCGAGTACCGCAGCACCGGCCGGTTCGGCGAGTGCCTGGACCGGCTCAAGGACGACCTCGCCGACCCCGTCGGCGACCGCATCGTGGAGACCCTGCGGGTCGCGCGCGAGGTCGGCGGCAGCGACCTCGGTCGCGTTCTCCGGACGCTGGCCACCTTCCTGCGCGAGGACGCGCGGGCCCGCGCGGAGCTGGAGACCCGGCAGGGCTGGGTGGTGCAGGCTGCGCGGCTGGCGGTCGGGGCGCCGTGGGTGGTGCTGCTGCTCCTGGCCACGCAGTCCACGACGCTGGCGGCCTACGACTCGGCGGCCGGCACCGCGCTGCTCGTCGGCGGCGGGGTCGTGTGCCTGCTGGCCTACCGGCTCATGCTGCGGATCGGGCGGCTGCCCCAGGACGTGCGGGTGCTGCAGTGATCCTCGGGATGCTGCTCGGCCTGGCCGCGGCGGCCGGCGTGCTGCTGGCCGTCACCTACGCGCCGCCGTTCCGGTCGGTGCGGCTCGTCGACCGGCTCGCCCCCTACCTGCACGACACCCCGCCACCGTCGCGGCTGCTGGGGACGGCGACCGAGCCGGGGCTGCTCGGCGCCGCCCGCCGCCTGTTCGGGCCGGTCGTCACCGACGGCGCCCGCCTGCTGGACCGCACCCTGGGCGGCCGGGTCGCCGTCCGCCGCCGGCTGGACGCGCTGGGATCGGACGCCACCGTCGAGGACTTCCGCGTCGAGCAGGTCGTGTGGGGCGGCCTGGGTCTGCTCGGGGCGGTGTCCCTGGCCGGGCTGGGCTCGCTGGCCGCCGGCGAGGTGAACGTGCTGTCGGTGGTCCTGCTCTGCGTCGCCGGGCTGGTCGGCGGCCTGCTCGGCCGGGACTGGTGGCTGACCCGCCAGGTGCAGCGGCGCGAGGAGCTGCTGCTGGCCGAGTTCCCCGTGGTCGCCGAGCTGCTGGCCCTGGCGGTCACCGCCGGGGAGGGACCCGCCGCCGCGCTGGACCGGGTCGCGCGCCTGTCGGGCGGGCAGCTGGCCCGCGAGCTCGGCGGGGTGCTGGGCCGCGCGCGGGCGGGGGTCCCGCTGACCGAGGCGTTGCAGCAGCTGGCCGATCGCACCTCGCTGGACGCACTGGCGCGGTTCGTCGACGGGCTGCTGGTCGCCATCGAGCGCGGTACCCCGCTGGCCGAGGTGCTCCGCGCCCAGGCCGCCGACGTGCGCGAGGCCGGCAAGCGCCGGCTGCTCGAGGCCGGCGGCCGGAAGGAGATCGCGATGATGGTCCCGGTCGTCTTCCTCGTGCTGCCGGTGACCGTCCTGTTCGCCCTGTTCCCGGGCCTGATCAGCATCGTCTCGCTGGCGTCGTGAGCGCAGCGACCGACCGAGGAGGAGCGCGCATGCGCCTCATCGCCCTGTTCCTGGCCGCGTGGGCGGCCCTCGCCGCCCGGGTGCGCGGGGACGATCCCGAGCGGGGTGACGTCCCCGGCTGGGTGATGATCACCGTGATGACGGCGGCGCTGGTGCTGGCGATCCTCGTGCCGTTCCGCGAGGCGATCGTCGACGCGGTGTCCACCGCGCTGAGCTCCGTCACGAGTGGTGGCTGAGCGGCCGCTGCCGCGGGAGGACGACGGTGAGCGCGGGGGCGCCGTCGTCGAGTTCGTGCTGGTCTCGGTGCTGGTCGTGGTGCTGCTGCTGGCGGTGCTGCAGGTCGCCGTCTACGTGCACGTGCGCAACGTGGTGACCGCCAGCGCGCAGGAGGGCGCCCGGTACGCGGCCAACGCCGACGTGCCGGTCGCGGCCGGCGGCGGGCGGACGACGGAGATCGTCACCGCGGCCACCTCGGAGCGGACCGCGTCGGGGCTGGTGTGCATCTCCACCCAGGAGGTCGACGGCACCGGGCTGACGCTGGTCGTGGTCCGCTGCGCCGGCGCCGTGCCGACGCTGCTGGCCGGGCTGGGGGACCTGCTGCCGCTGGAGGTCTCGGGGCGCGCGGTGCGGGAGGGCCCGTGAGGGCGCTGCTGCGGTGGGCCCGGGCCCGGCTGGCCGCGGGCGGGCACGGTGAGCGCGGCTCGGCGCTGGTCGAGTTCGTGTTCATCGCGCTCGTGGTGTTCGTGCCGCTGGTGTACCTGGTGGCGGGGTTCTCCTCGGTGCAGCGCGGGGTGTTCGCGGCGACGGCGGCCGCCCGGGAGGCCGGGCGGGCGCTGGGCACGGCGCCGGACATCGCGACCGGCCAGGCGCGGGCCGAGCGGGCCGTGGAGCTGGCGGTCGCCGACCAGTCGGTGGAGGTCAGCGACGTGCGGCTGGCCTACGCGCCGTCCGGTGCCGGGTGCGACGCCGCCGGCAGCTACCACCCGACGCTGGCGCCGGGAGAGGAGTTCTCGGTGTGCGTGACGGTGACCGTGCGGATCCCGCTGCTGCCCGAGTTCATCGACGCGAACACGGCCACCGGCCAGTTCGTCGTCGAGCGCGACCGGTACGTCGACGGCTGACGCGGTCCCGGGTGATGACGGCCCAGGCCGGCGGGCCGCGCTGCCCCGGCGGTGGCACCACCGATCGCGCCGGCACCTGGCGCGGCGGGTGGCCGAGGGAGGTGCGGATCGCCGAGAGGAGGGGCCTTCGTCCCTGTCGCCGCCGTCGGCGGGGTTCCTAGGGTCCGCGTCTGTCGGCGCTGCCAGCGGCGAACGAATCGTGGTCTCAGGGGGAGCCATGCGCATCCGCGGAACACTCGTCGTCCCGGCGGTCGTGGCCGCCGTCGTGCTGACGCCCGGAACGGCGTCAGCGCAACCGCAGCCTCATGAGGCGGACCACCCGAATCGCGGCGTGGGGGTCTGCGTCTCGCAGATCGCGATCATGCCGGAGCTCCTCGGGGTGGGGGCCACCAACCTCGGGCAGGCCGCCCGCGTGGCGGCGCAGGAGAGGTTCCTCCTGGAGGAACTCGCCGGTCTGCGGAACACCTGCGGGAACCCGCCCGGCCCTGGCCACCTGTCCGGCTGACGCGCTGCCGGTCCAGCCCGCGGTCGGCGGTGACACCCCGGCCGGTCGCCTGCACCTGGATGCGCATCGCGGTGGTCATCACGGGGCGGGTGACCACCGCGATGCGTATCCGGGCGCAGACGCGGTCGCGCAGGGTCGGCCAGCGGGCGCAGATGCGGTCGCGCCGCGCAGGGGATCGTCAGCCGGCGGGAGCGGCGTCGAGGACGTGCACCGCGCCGTCGCCGTAGCCGGTGACCAGCAGCTGCCGCCCGTCCGGGGTGACGGTGACGCTGGTCGGGTCGACGCCCGCGGGCACCCGCGCGGTCACGGTGCCGGCGGCGACGTCGACCACGCCGACCGTCCCGTCGTCCACGTTCGCCGTGTACAGGTGCCGGCCGTCGGGTGCCCAGGTGACGTCCTGCGGGCCCGCGCCCACCCCGGGCACGGTCCCGGCCACGGTGTTGGTCGCCGGGTCGATCAGCACGACGTCCCCGCCGATGTAGTCGACCACCGCCAGGCGGGTGCCGTCGGGGGAGAACTCCAGGCTGTGCGGCCCGTCGCCGACCGGGATCGTCGCCACCACCGCGTTGCCCGGCAGCGACAGCACCGAGACGACGTCGGAGAAGTGGTTGGTGACGTAGGCCGAGGCCCCGTCGGGGGAGAACGCGATCCAGTGCGGGCTCGGCGGCAGCTCGACCCGCTGCACCAGCGCGCCGGTGGCCGCGTCCAGCACGTCGAGGTGGTCCTCGTCGAAGAACGGCACGTACAGCAGCGACCCGTCCGGTGACGTCGACAGCGCGTACGGGCCGCGGCCCACCGGCACCGAGGCGATGACCTGCCCGCTCGCGGTGTCGATGGTGACGACGGCGTCCACGGTGTACTCCGCGTCGAACGCCGACACGTAGGCGCGCGTCCCGTCGGGGGAGAAGGTGACCATCTGCGGCGGCCCCTGCGGCACCGGGATCGTCGCCGTCGGCTCGCTGCGCGCCACGTCGAACCGGATCACCGCTCCGCCGGCCGGGTCCGCGACGTAGCCGAACGTGCCGTCCGGTGCCAGCACCAGGTGGTGCGGCGCCTGCCCGACCGGGACGACGGCGCCGGCCACCGGCACGGGGTCGCTGGCCGCGGTCGACGGCGCCGGCGAGGCGGCCGGGCTCGTCCGCACACCCGCGCTGTGCCCGGCGTGCGGATCGGGCGTGGCCCCGCCGGCCGCTGCGTCACCGAGGTCGTCGACGAAGCCGCCGCCGGCCTCCGTCCCGCCGCGCCACAGCAGGACCGCGACGGCGGCGCCGAGCAGGACCAGCGCGGCGAGCCCGAGCGCGGTCGCTCGCCGGTGTGCGTGCCGGCGGCGGTGCCGGCCGTGCGTGTGGTGGAGGTCCATGACCCTCGTCCCCCGGTCCGGGCCCCACTCCCCGGGAGGAGCCCGGCCCCGAGCGTAGGGGGAGCGGGCGCCCGGTGCGCGTCCGCGCGCGCGGCCGTGCGGTCAGCCGTCGGCGCCCGGGTCGGCGAACTCGACGGTCACCTCGTCCACGCCGAGCGAGTGCGCCAGCGAGGTGAGCATGTCGCGGGTGCCGTCCTCGGCGCGGTCCAGCAGGTCGCTGTCGCCGGCCGCGGACTCCAGCCGCTGCTCGGCCAGCGAGTACAGCTCGCTCTCGTCGGTCGGGCCGTCGCCCAGGGCGTCCCCGACCCGGTCCAGCAGCCCCCGGTCGCGGTCGAGCACGCGGCTCTCGTCCGGGTCGATGCGGGCCTCGCCGAGCTCCGGCGTGGGCAGCGAGATGGTCGCCGACTCCCCGTCGTCGGACAGCTTCACCGACTCCGGTCCGAGGTGGGTGAAGTCGACGTAGGCGTCCACGGTGCCCGTCGCCAGGAACTGCACGCGCTCGCCGCTGATCACCGACGGCACGTACGGGGTGTCGGACTCGACGTCGACGACGACCTGGAAGCTGCCGGTCGCCGCGTGGTACTCGTCCAGGTCGGCGAGGGAGAGCAGCAGCGGCGTGGTGCTGCGGTCCACGGTCTCCGGCGCGAACGGGTTGCCCCAGCCCACGATCTGCCCGGCGGCCAGCACCCCCAGGCCGACGACGCCCACCCCCACCCCGGCCCGCACCAGGCCCCGGCGGCTGCGGCGGCGGCGCCTCGACGCGGGCGCGGCAGTGGTCTCGGTCTCCCGGTGCTCGAGCAGAGTGGGCATGGCCTACGGGCTCCTCGCGTCGCTGGGGGGATCCCCCGGGCGCTGCGCCTCGCGGGGGTGCTCCCTACAGCGCGCCCGCCGCCGTCCCCATTCCCGCTCCTCCCGGTCCGGGCCGGAGGGCCCGGGCAGGAGGTCCCGCACCGGCCTGCGGGCGGTAGCGGCGGCCCTACCGGCCGAGACGCAACGCTGCCGTCCGCGGACGCCGCCGTCCGCGGACCCTGGCGTTCCGGCAGCCCGGTCCTAGCGTCCCGGCGCACGGAACCGGACCTGACAGGAACCGGACCTGACACGGGAGGCAGCGATGGTGCGACGGGTGGGACTCACGGTGGCGGCGGCGACCGCGACGCTGGTGCTGGGCTCGGGCGGGGTGGCCCTCGCCCACGGTGACGACGACGAGGGCCCGGCCGCCCCCGCGGGCGCGGGGGAGTGGACGCCGTTCCCCGAGGAGGCCTACGAGCCCTTCGACATCGAGGCCTGCGGCGGGCCCGGGGAGCTGGTCACCGTCTCCTCCGGGGACGTGCGGCAGGGCGAGCAGCGCGAGACCGTCCTCGCCGACGGCGCCACGTTCGTCGAGTACCGCGGCGCGCTGACCGTCGACGTGCTGCGGCACTCCGACGGCGCGTCCCTCGACGAGATCGAGGTCTCCGGCGCCGGGTGGGACCTGTTCTCCGCCGACGGTTCCGAGGCCGTCACCTCCATCGACGGCCCGTCCCTCATCGGCGTCCCGCCCGACCCGGTGTTCCAGGCGGCGTTCGAGGCCGTCGGCCTGCCGCCGCTGGTCTACTGGGCCGAGGACGCGGCGCTGGCGCGCGCGGTCACCGATCCCGACAGCGGCGCGGTCGTGCAGGTTGACGTCCTGCGGGTCCCCGCCGACGTCGTCGACGTCTGCGACCTGCTCGACCAGGCGGTGGCGCACCACCACGACGGCGCGCACTGAGCCGGCCGGCCGGCGGCCGGGGTGCGCGGGTCAGGGGACGTAGACGCCCTCGACCCCGGTCACCTCGCCGCCGGCCACGGTCAGCCGGGTGTAGGGGTGCCCGGCGTCGGAGACGGCGGGGGTGCCGGCCAGCGCCCCGACGGACGCGACGGGGACCTCCTCGGCCGACCACGGGTCGAGGTAGGAGGCGGGCGCTCCGGCGCGGACCGGCAGCGCGGTCACCTCGTCGTCGGTGTCCCGGACGTGGTAGGCGCCGCACTGCTCCCAGCCGTTGTCCGGCACCCCGTCGGCGGCGCACGCCGCGGCGGCGTCGGGGCCCTCGAACCACTCGACGAGGTCGACGTAGACGGTGTCGGCGGTGACCGCGCGGACGACGCCGACGTGGTCGCCGTCGGGGAGGTCCCCGGCGACGACGGGGCGGCCGGTGCGGACCGCGACCCGGTCGGCGAGGGCGAACGCCGACCCGGTCCAGCGGTAGCTGACGCCGGCCCAGTGACCGGGGCAGCAGGTCGGGTCGTCGCCCGCGACGGCGGTCCCGGACACGGTGAGCGTCGGGCCGTCGGTGCTGACGGCGGCGCCGGAGAATCGGATCCCCTCGCCGAGGACGCCGAGCGCCGCCGGCTCGCCCCGGGAGACGTCGAAGACGACGACGTGCTCACCGGGCTGCGACACCGGGCTCGGGCAGGCGCCGACGACGAGGACCTCCGCCGACCCGTCGCCGGTGACGTCGGCGCGGGAGGTGGTGACCGTCAGCGCGTCCCAGTCCTCGCCGGGCAGACCGTCGGCGACCCAGGCGGCGCGCGAGGGGCAGCCGGCCGCGGCGAGGGACAGCGACGTCCAGTCCGGCGACACCTCGGGGGCGGCCGGGGCCGCCTCGGCGGTGCCGGTCACCCCGGTGGTGCAGCCGCCGAGCGCGGCGCCGCCGGCCAGGAGGAGCGCGGGGAGACGCAGGGCGCGGCGGCTGGACATCGGGCTGCTCCGGGAGTCGGGCGGGCCTCGTGCCCGCACCCCTTGCATCGGCCCGGGTCCCGTGGGGCTTGAGGGGTGGATGTGACGGATGTGACGAGGTCCGCTCGTCAGGTCTGTGGCCGGCCCACCCGACACGCCGGCCGCCGCCGGCCCGGACACGCCGGGAGCGCGCATACGGCGCGGCACCGGCCGGTAGCAGGGGGTCCATGACGGTTCCCGACGACTGGCGGACCACCCTCGACGGTCTCCCGCTGGAGGCCCGCCTCACCGCCCTGCTGTCCTACGAGCTGGCCTGCGACCGCGCCGCCGGCCAGCCGGTGGAGGTCGCCTCGGCCACCCTCCGCGCGGTCGCGGCGGCCGAGGGGCTGGACGACCGGCAGCCGTGGATCGACGCCGCGGCCCGGCGGATCAGCGCCGGCCTGCGCACCTGGTGACGCCTCCGCCGGGAGGTCAGCGGCGGCGCCACCGGCGCGGCACGACCGGGCGCAGCACCTCGGCCGCGGCCCACGTGAGCGCGGTGGTGACGGCGGTCGCCAGGAAGACGCCGCCCATCTCCCCGGTCGCGCCCGCGGCCACCTGCACGGTCGTGTAGGCCACCGCGCCGACGAGGTTGGAGGCCGCCAGCGCGGCGCGCCAGCCCAGGCCGGGCCGCACCAGCCGCCAGACGACGAGGTCGGCGCCCTGCGCCACCGCGAACGCCGCCGGCCCGGCCAGGCTGCTGCCCGCGCCCTGCTCGGCCAGCACCAGCGTGCCGACGGCGACCGCGCCCAGCACCCACAGCAGGCCGCCGGCGCGGTCCAGCGCGTCCCGGACGCCGAGCGTCAGCCCGAGGAGCACCTCCCCGGCCAGGGCGGTCAGCCCGAAGCCGACCGCGATGCCCAGCGGGTACTGCCCGTCCGCCCGGTCCACGGCCGCCACGAGCGCGACGAACAGCCCGGCCAGCAGCGCGGCCAGCACCGGGCGCACCCGGGACGGCGCACGCGCCGGCGCCGGACCGGCCGGCGGTCCGGCGGCGGGGCCGGGTGGGCGGTACGGCGGCGGCGCCGCGTACCGCGGTGGCGCGGTCGCGGAGCGCGGTGCGGCTGCGTACCGCGGTGGCGCGGTCGCGGAGCGCGGTGCGGCCGCGTACCCGGGCGGGCCCGCGTACTGGGGGGCCGGGGCGTGCTGGGGTGCCGGGTCGGCCCGCCCGCCCCGCGCGCGGCGGGCGAGGAGGGCGGCCCACGGCGCCGGCCGGGACGGTGGCTGCGCCGGCCCGGCGGACGACGGACCCGGCCGGCCGGCCACGGGCGCCGGGGACGGCGCCGCGGGCGACAGCGGGGCGCGGGCCGGCGCGGCGGGGGCCGAGGCGGGAGCGGGGGACGGCGAGGCGGGAGCGGGGGACGGCGCGGCGGGCATCCGGGGTGCCGGCTGCAGCAGCGGCGTCGCCGACCGGAACGCCGGGGCCGGCACCGGCGTGGGGGTCGGCGGTGCGACCTGCCGCGTCTCGGGCTCGGAGACGGGTGCCCCCGCCGCCGGGGTGGCCACCGGGACGGACCAGGAGGTCGGCACCGGCCCGGACGTCGTCGGCCGCGGCACCGGCCGGGGGACCGGCTGCGACGCGGACGCGGCCGCGGGCCCGGCGGCCGGCGCGCTCACCGCCTGCCGGGCCTCGGCGGCGAACCCGCCGGCGGTCGGCGTGCGCCGGGCCGGGTCCCGGGCGAGCGCGCGCCGCAGCACGCCGTCCAGGGCCGGGGGCACGTCGCTCCGCCGCGCCCACAGCGGCGGCGGCTCGGTGTGCAGGTGCGCGTGGTACGCCGCGGGCAGGCCGGTGCTCGGGAACGCGCGGGTGCCGGTCAGGCACTCGTAGAGGACGCACGCCAGCGCGTAGACGTCGACCCGCGGGTCGACGTCCTGCCCGGTCACGAACCGCTCCGGGGCCATGTACTCGTAGGAGCCGATCGCCGTCCCGGTCTGGGTGATGCCGCCGCCGTCCCGGGAGGACCGGGCGATGCCGAAGTCGACCAGGTAGACGAAGGGGTCGGCCGGCGCGCCGGTGAGCAGCACGTTGGAGGGCTTCACGTCGCGGTGCACCAGACCGTCGGCGTGCGCGGCGTCCAGCGCCTCGGCGACCTGCGCGACCACCGACAGCGCCGTCGGCACCGGCAGCGGGCCCCACCGGGCCAGCCGCGACGCCAGGTCCTCGCCCTCGACCAGCCGCATGTCGAGGAACAGCCGGCCGTCGATCTCCCCGTAGCGGTGGATCGGCACGACGTGCGGGCCGCGCAGGCGCGCGCTCAGCCGCGCCTCGCGCTGGAACCGGGCGCGGTAGCCGTCGTCGGCGGCCAGGTGCGGGGCCAGCAGCTTCAGCGCGACGACCCGCTCGTGCCCGGTGTCCCAGGCCCGGAAGACCTCGCCCATCCCGCCCCGGCCCAGCGGCCCGAGCAGCCGGTAGGGGCCGAAGGTCTCTCCGTGCACCCCGCCCCCCGGTTCCGCCGCCAGGGCCCGAGGGTCCCACAGCGACCCGTCACCGGGGCAGCACTCCGATCCCGCGCGCCACCTCGGCGCCGCGCTGCAGCAGCGTCGTCACGTCGCCGACGTCCAGCGGCCGCCAGCGCAGCACCCACACGGCGAACACCCCGTCGCGGACGGCGTAGCGCATCGGGTCGGTCGGCGACTCCACCGCCACCCCGCCGGGCGCGGTGGGGGCGGCGTCGCCGGCGGGCAGCAGCAGCGCGGTCCGCCCGCTGTTGCGCTCGGCCACCGGCGCCTCCGTGTGCAGGGCCAGCCGCGCGGCCGGCGACAGACCGGGCAGCGCGCCCCGCAGCACCGCGAACGCCGTCCCCGGCACCGGGTTGGTCGGCAGCGCCGCGGCGTAGGCGCGCGGGTCCTCGGCGACCAGCCCGTACGTGGCGGCCAGGGAGCCGATGGCGGCCTGCAGCGTGGGCGGCACCCACGGCGCGGCCGGGTCGGCGGCCGGCGCCGGCAGCGGCTCGGCGAACGCCTGCGGCCGGGCGAACGGCCGGCACGCGGCGGCCAGCGCGTCACCGGCGTCGCGCGCCCACAGCAGCATCCGGTCGAGCTCGGGCACCGTCGACACGTAGCTGGAGCGCCGGAGCCGCAGCGTGCCGAACCGGTACTCCAGCTCGAACAGCGGCAGCCCGGCGCCGCCGCGCAGGACGGCGGCCAGCGGCCCGGTGACCAGCCGCTGCACGAACCCCTCGGGCAGCGGCGCCTCGCTCATCAGCGTGAGCCCGGGCAGCCCGAACTCCTCGAGCTTGGTCTCCGCCTTCGACGGCCACCAGCCCAGCGACTTGTTGGTGATCCAGAAGCGGGGCAGCAGGGCGGCCTCGGGCACCTGGGCCGCGGCGCCCGTCGCCGGCAGGGTGATGAACAGGTTGTCGGCCTCGGTGGAGGAGACGAACCGGCGCGGCGCGTTCCACAGCCGGCTCATCGGCGGCGCGATCTTGACGAACCAGAAGGTGTGGTTGCCGGCCGGCTCGTCGTCGCCGTCCAGCGGCCAGGCGTAGCGCTCGTGCCACAGGCAGCAGTCCCGGTCGCCCACCGGCCCGCGGACCACGTTGAACTGCAGCTCCGGCTCCAGCGGCAGGGCGGCGAAGAAGCCGCTGGGGTTGGCGCTGCCGACGTACTGCAGGCCGCGCGAGGCCGCGTAGGGGGTGAGGTCGACCGCGGGGTGGCCGCGCTTGGAGTCCTGCCGGTCACCCGGGACGAAGGAGGCGCGGCCGGCCAGGCGGGCGGCGACCGGCGGGACCGAGGGAGCCGTCGTGGCCATGGCGGTCAGCGCCGCGCGCCGGCGAGGGAGCCGGTCGTGGCGGGGACGGTCGGGTCGGTCGCGAGGCAGACGACGGCGTGGTCGTCGGCGCCCTCCCAGCTGCCCTCGGTCGGCACGAGGGTCTGGGTGAGCAGCACCGAGGAGCCGTAGTCGATGCCGGCGAAGCCGTAGAAGGCGCCCAGGCACAGCCCGTCGCCGGCGGCGCTGACCGCCGCCTCGCCCGGCCAGGGGGTGTCGGGCAGGTCGGTGACCTCGTACACCTCGTGGGTGTGCGGCTGGGTGCACGGCACCACGGTCACGTCGCTGACGGTGCCGGCGGTGACGCCGGTGAGGCAGTCGCCCTCGGCGAGGGTGAGGACGTCGGTGCCGCCCGGCGCCGCGCCGCCCGGGCCCGGGATCGGGGCGTCGGGGGGAACGACGTCGGGGGTGGCGGAGTCGATCTGCTCCTGCACGTCGTCGGACACGTCGCGGACGGTCTCCGCCACCGCCTGGGCGACGTCGGCGGAGGCGTCGACGCTGCGGTACACGTTCCAGCCGACGTAGGCGACGCCGAACAGGACCGCGCCCGCCACGCTGAGGCTGCCCACCTTCACCGACACGCTGCGGCCGCTGCGCGGCGCGGGCGCGGCACCGAGCGGGGCCGCCGGCGGCACGTAGGGCGGCAGCTGCACCGACGAGGACCAGGCGGGCCCCCCGGCCGGGGCGCCGAACGGGGCTGCGGTGCGGTCGTCCTGGCTCACGATGCCGGGGGTGGGGGTGCTGGTCATGGTCTCGTCTCTCCGTCGGGGCGAGGGGCTTCTCGGACGGGGAGAACGCTAGGGACGGCGGGCGCCGCGGAGCACCGTGCCGACTACGGGGAACGCACCCCCGTGGTACGGGGATCGGCGGCCGGCGGGGCGCCCCGGTACGGGGGCCGGGACGTGCCGGAGGTGCGGGGGTACCGGGTCAGGACGCCGCGGCGAGCACGTCGCGCAACTCCAGCCGGCTGGAGACACCGAGCTTGCCGAACGCCGACTGCAGGTAGCTCTCCACGGTGCGCACCGACAGGTGCAGCTCGCGGGCGATCTCGGCGTTGCTGAGCCTCGCGGCCGCCCGCGAGGCGACGTCCTGCTCGCGCGGCGTCAACCCGTCCCCGGTCGCCGCCCGGCCGGGCCCCCGGGGGGCGCCGGCGGCCCGGCGGACGGCGGTGAGCACCCGCTGCGCCGCCCGTGTCGTGTCCCGGCCGACGCCGGGCAGCGCGGTCACCGCGGTCGCGGCGTCGGCGGCGCCACCGGGGCAGCCGAGGTCCAGCAGCGCCTCGGCGGCGCGCAGCAGCACCGCGGGGTCGCCGGTGGCCAGCCCGGTGGCGTGCCCGGCGACCGCGGTGGCCAACGGCCCCGGCTGCGGGAGCGGGGTCGCGGTCAGCAGCGCCACGGCGTCGGGGGAGCCCAGCCGGGCGGCGCTCCACAGCACCTGCACGCCGTCGCCGGGCCGGCCGGCCGCCAGCTCCGCCGCGCCGAGCTCGACCAGCTCGCGCAGCCCGCCGTCGCCGACCAGCACGCTGGCCTCCAGCAGGCAGGCGCGGGCGGTCACCGCGGCCGCGTGCGGGGCGTACCGCTCGGCGCCGTGCTCGGCCAGGTGCGCGCGGGCGGTCGCCGCGTCCCCCGCGCGGGCGGCGCACAGTGCCAGCCCGGCCAGGGCGGCGCCGGTGCTGACCAGCGGGTCGCGCCGCCGGGCCTGGCCCAGCGCCGACAGCAGGTGCCCCCGGGCGGCGTCGATGCGCCCGGCGCGGGCCAGCAGCAGGCCCTGCACCGCCTCCACCGCGCCGCCCAGCACCAGCGCCTCCGCGCCGCCGGGGCCGCCCGACAGCAGCGCCACGGCGTCGTCCACCCGGCCCAGGCCCGCCAGCGCGCGGGCCAGCGCCAGCGCGGCGCCGGTGCGCTGCTCGGCGTCGATCCCCGGCTCGGCCAGCCCGGCCGCCGTCGCCGCGACCACCGGCTCGGCGTCGCGCTGCCGGCCGACGGCGACGAGGACGTCGGCCAGCAGCGCCGAGGCGACCAGCCAGGCGCCGCCGTCGCGGGCCCGCAGCAGGTCCGGCGTCGGGGCCCCCACCGGCCGCCGGGGCCCGGGCGGGCCGGCGACGTGCAGCGCGGTCAGCGGCTCCACCAGCGACGCCGCCTCCCCGCGGGCGGCGCGCAGCGCCAGCTCGGCGCCCGCCGGCGCGGCCGCGTGGCCGGGCGGCAGCGTCGCGCGCACCTCGGCCAGCAGGGCCAGCCCGCGCTCGGGACCGCCGGCCACCCACGCCAGCGAGGAGGCGGCCTCGGCGGCCAGCAGCGCCCGCGTGTCCGGGTCGCGCGCGCCCTCCAGCGCGGCGGCGGCCACCTGCCCGGCCTGCGCGGCCAGGCCCATCCGGCGCAGCGACTGGGCGCGCACCGCCGCCGCCTCCGCGGCCAGCTCCTCGCCGGTCACCGCCCCGGCCAGCCGCAGCGCCAGCTCCGGGTCGAACAGCGCGCCCGCCGCCCGCGCCGCGCGCAAGGCCACCGCCGGGTCGAGGACGGCGCCGCTGTCCAGCGTCCACAGCGCGTAGGAGAGCAGCTGCCGCGGCGAGCCCCCGGTGAGGTCCGCGCCCGCGGCGAGCACCTGCTCGCGCAGCGCCCGGCGGCGGGTGAAGGGCACCCCGCGCCGGACGACGTCGGCCACCAGCCGGTTCGCGATCCGCGCCGACGGCTCGGGCTCGCCGTCGACCACCACGACGCCGGACCGCTCCAGCCGCTCGAGCGCGGCCGGGTCGACCAGCGACAGCAGCACCCGCAGCGGCAGCCGGTCGGTGAGCGCCACCAGCTCCAGGCCCTCCCGCTCGGCCGCCGACCACCGGCCCAGCCGGGTGCCGATCAGCTGGGCGAGCCGGCCGTCGGCCGGCCGGTGCCCGCCGGTCAGCGCCCACACCCCCTCGGTCTGCACCAGCCCGCCGGAGCCGACGGCGTCCTCGACCAGGTAGCGCAGCAGCAGCGGGTTGCCCTCGCTCAGCTCGGCCAGGTGCCGCAGGGTCGCCGCGGCCACCGGGCCGTCGAGGTGACCGCGGACCAGGTCGCCGGTCTCCTCGGCGGTCAGCGCGGGCACCGCGACGGCGGTGAGGACGTCGTCGCGCCACAGCTCCCCGAACGCCGCCGGCATGTCCACCAGGTCGACCGCGGTCACCGCCAGCACCGCCGCGCCGGACTCCGCCAGCCCGGCCAGCACGTGCGCCGACAGCGGGTCCACCAGCGCGCTGTTGTCCACCAGCACCACCGGCCGGCCGCCGCCCGCGGACCCGCGCAGCGCGCGACCCAGCACCCGGCTCACCGCCAGCGGGCTCTCCGGCACGTCGCCGTCGAGGTCGGTCAGGTGGGCGTGCAGCGCCCCGTAGGGCACCTCGGCGACCAGCGCCGACCCGCGCACGCTCAACGCCGGCGCGGCACCGGCCAGCGCCTGGGCGAGCAGCGTCGTCTTGCCGATGCCCGGCTCGCCGGAGACCACGACGCCGGCACCCGTGGGGGCCCGCAGCGCCGCCGCGACCGCGCCGGCCAGGGCCGGCCGGGGCAGCACCGGCCAGGAGCGGTCGCTCACGCCGACACCACGTCCCCGCGCAGCGCGTCGACGCGGGCCCCGATCTCGGCCAGCCGCGCCGGCGGGGTGCCCAGCTCGCGCAGCGTGGCCAGCAGGTGGTCGCGGACCCGGTCGAACGCCGCGTCGTCGATGGCCAGCCCGGCGTGCGCCCGGGCCAGCTCGCGGCCCTGGTAGCGGGCCGCCGTCCCCAGGGCGGCCGGCCCGCCCAGGACGACGGTGAGGAAGTCGCGCTGGTGCTCGCGCAGCGCCGGCACGTCGACGCCGTCGAACCACGGGGCCACCGACGGGTCGGCCACCACGCGGTCGTAGAGGATCGTCACCGCGACGTCGAGGGCGGCGGCACCACCGACGGCCTCGAACAGCCGATCGTCGCCCACCCGTTCCCTCGCCGTCGTCGCCCCGCCGCGCGCGGACCCGGCGCACGGACGGCCGCAGCGTAGTGGGCCGACGCCCTCCGCGGGGGGATCGGCCGCCCGGGAGCGGGAGCGCTCCCGGGCGGCCGGCGGCCGGTCAGCCGCCCCGCTTCACCTCGGCCTCGACGATGCCGCGCAGGGCTGTGGTCAGCGCCTGGTCGCCGGTGTCGCCGGACTCCAGGGCCCGGCGGGCCCCGTCGGGCAGCGTCGCGGGGTCCACCTCGTCCAGCCAGGCGACCTCCCCGCCGGTGCGGCGGCCCACCTTCACCACGCCGTCCCCGGGTCGCAGGACGTAGGTCTCGCTGTCGATCGCGATCGTCATGTCGTCGGTCATGGCAGGCCCCCTACCCCGCCGCGCCCGCGCCGCACCCCTGGCTCCGGACGACGATGGGCGGGTGGACGACGACGAGTGCTGCGAGGTGGTCGTGACGGCCGCCGACGCCGGGTGGCTGGCCGGCCTCACCCGCGACCTGGTCGGGCGGCGGCTGGCCGCCTGCGGGCACCAGGTCGCCGCCATCCGGTCGGTCTACCGCTGGGAGGGGGAGGTGCACGACGAGCCCGAGGCCCGGGTCGCCCTGCACACCCGCCGGGCGCTGGTCCCGGCGGTCGTCGAGCACGTCACCGCGGTGCACCCCTACGACGTGCCGTGCGTGATCGCCCTGCCCCTGGTCGGCGGCTCCCCGGCGTACCTGGCGTGGATCCGGGCCGAGACGCGCCTCCCCACCCCTGCGGGGGAGGCCGGCTGTAGGTCGGACGGAGGTGTGCCGAAAGGGGAGGGACCGGGTCCACACAGCGGCCCCTGACGGCTGGAGGTGCACGTGCACGTGCTGCCCCTCGACGTCAGCCTGCCCGGCTCGGCCGAGGCGGTCGCCGCGGTCCTCGACGCCCTCCCCTCGTCGGTCCTGCTCGTCGACCCCGACGGCATGGTGCGGCACGCGAACCGCGCCTGGACGGCGACCACCGAGGCGCTCGGTCTGGACCAGCTGCGCTGCACCGCGGGGGAGACCGACTACTTCGCGATGGTGGAGCGGCTCGGGGACACCCCGGTCATCCGGACCTTCCTCGAGCGCATGCAGGCACTGGCCCGCGGCGAGCTGACCGAGGTCCGGCAGGAGTACTCGCTGCCCGGCGCCAGCGGGATGCGCTCCTACCGGCTGCACGCCGCCCGCGTCGACGACACCGGACGGTTCCTCGTCGCCCACGCCGACATCACCGCCCGCGTGCGGGCCCGGCGCGAGTCGGCCTGGCTCGCCCGGCACGACCCGCTGACCGAGCTGCCCAACCGGGCCTTCCTGCACGAGCTGCTCGACTCCGAGCTGCGCCGTCCCCGCCGCGGGCCGGTGTCGGTGGTGCTCGTCGACGTCGACGGCTTCACCGACGTCAACGACTCCCTCGGCCACGACGCCGGCGACGAGCTGCTGCGGCAGGTCGCCGGCCGGCTGGGCATGGTGGCCCGCGACTCCGACGTCCTCGGCCGGCTCGGCGACGACGAGTTCCTCCTCGTCTCCCCGGGGTGCCCCGCCGAGGGGGCCGCGGCTCTGGCCGAGCGGTGCCGGGCCGCGCTCGCGGAGCCGGTGCACGTGGCCGGCCGCACCCTGCGCCTGGACGTCAGCGCGGGCGTCGCCACCGCCGGACCGCGCTGCGCCGCCGTCCGCCCCGCCGAGCTGATCCGCGACGCCGACCTCGCCCTGCGCGACGCGCGGTCGCACGGCCGCGGCTCGGTGCGGTCGTTCGTGCCCGAGCTGCGCAGCGCCGCCGAGCGCCGGGCCGCGCTGGGCAGCGACCTGGCGCGGGCCATCGACAACGGCGAGCTGGTGCTGCACTACCAGCCGATTCTGCACGTGGCCAGCCGCTTCTTCGCCAGCGCCGAGGCGCTCGTGCGCTGGCAGCACCCCGAGCGGGGACTGCTGCCGCCGGGGGAGTTCCTGCCCGTCGCCGAGCAGTACGACCTGCTCGGGCCGCTGACCCGCTGGGTGATGCGGGAGGCCGCCGAGCAGACCGTCGCCTGGGGGCGGCAGGGCGTCGTGCTGGTCACCGGCGTCAACGTGCACGCCCGGCACCTGTCCTCCGGCACGCTGGTGGGCGACGTCCGCAGCGCGGTCGCCGCGGCCGGGCTCGACCCGCAGCAGTTCGTCGTCGAGCTGACCGAGACCTCCGTGGCCGAGGACCCGGCCTGCGCCGCCGCGCAGCTGGCCGAGCTGCGCCGCGGCGGGGTCGAGGTGTGCATCGACGACTTCGGCAGCGGGTTCTCCTCGCTGGGCCAGCTGGTCAACCTGCCCGCCGGCGTCCTCAAGATCGACCGCAGCCTGGTCGCGTTCCCGGAGGGCCGGCAGGAGCACACCGCCGCGGCCATCGCCGCCGTGGTGGCGCTGGGCCGCGCCTGTGGCATGCGGGTCCTCGCCGAGGGCGTCGAGACGGCGGAGCAGCTGGCCCTGGCCACCCGCCTGGGGTGCACCCTCGCCCAGGGCTACCACCTCGCCCGGCCGATGCCCGCCGCCGAGATCCCGGACTGGATCCGCGCGCACAACGGCGACCGCCCGGTGCCGTGGGCCGCCCTGATCGCCGAGCGCGCCGCGACCGCGCTCTGACACCGGCCCGGTCGCGGTGGGCGCCGTCCCGAGGCACCCGCCCGCGGCGCACTACCCTCGGTAGGCGTGGCTGCTGACTTCTCCGCCGTCCTGGACGAGCTCGACACGACCCTGAAGTCGATCGAGGCCGTGCTCGACGTCGACAAGCTGCGCCAGGAGGTCGCCGACCTCGAGCAGCAGGCCGCCGCGCCGGACCTGTGGAACGACGTCGAGGCCGCCCAGGCGCTCACCTCCAAGCTCTCCTACCTGCAGGGCGACCTGCGCCGGGTCGAGGAGCTGCGCAGCCGGCTGGACGACGTCGGCCTGCTGCACGAGATGGCCGCCGAGGAGGACGACGCCGCGACGACGGCCGAGGCCGAGCGGGAGCTGGAGAGCATCCGGGCGGCCATCGACGAGCTCGAGGTCCGCACGCTGCTGTCGGGGGAGTACGACGCCCGCGAGGCGCTGGTGACCATCCGCTCCGAGGCCGGCGGGGTCGACGCGGCGGACTTCGCCGAGATGCTCATGCGGATGTACCTGCGCTGGGCCGAGCGGCGCAAGTACCCCACCGAGGTCTACGACGTCAGCTACGCCGAGGAGGCCGGCATCAAGTCGGCCACCTTCGCGGTCAAGGCCCCCTACGCCTACGGCACCCTCTCGGTCGAGCAGGGCACCCACCGGCTGGTGCGGATCTCCCCGTTCGACAACCAGGGCCGCCGGCAGACCTCCTTCGCCGGGGTCGAGGTGCTGCCCGTGGTGGAGCAGACCGACCACGTCGACATCCCCGAGAACGAGATCCGGGTCGACGTCTTCCGCTCGTCAGGCCCCGGCGGGCAGAGCGTCAACACCACCGACTCCGCCGTCCGGATGACCCACATCCCCACCGGCATCGTGGTGTCCTGCCAGAACGAGAAGAGCCAGATCCAGAACCGGGCGGCGGCGCTGCGCGTGCTCCAGGCGCGGCTGCTCGTCGTCCGCCAGGCCGAGCAGCGGGCCGAGCTGGACGCGCTCAAGGGCGAGGGCAGCAGCTGGGGCAACCAGATGCGCTCCTACGTGCTGCACCCGTACCAGATGGTCAAGGACCTGCGGACCGAAGTGGAGAGCGGCAACCCCTCCAGCGTGCTCGACGGCGACCTCGACTCGTTCATCGAGGCGGGCATCCGGTGGCGCAAGCAGCAGGAGAGCGTCCCCGCGAACTGATCCGGGCACCGTCGCGGTCGTCACATCCGGGGCCTGCGGGCGACGGTGCGTGACCGCCGTCCTGGGCAGTCGCGGCCCGGTCGTCACGGTCCGCGAGATCGCTCCGGTGCGTCTCCGCGCGGAGGCGGGGGATCGGGGTCCGGGCCGGGTACCGTGGCGCCTCGTGATCGAATTGCAACACGTCACCAAGATGTACCCGGCCAGCTCGCGGCCGGCCCTCGATGACGTGTCCACGGAGATCGACAAGGGCGAGTTCGTCTTCCTCATCGGCTCGTCCGGTTCGGGCAAGTCGACCTTCCTGCGGCTGCTGCTGAAGGAGGACGACCCGACCAAGGGCAACGTCATCGTCAACGGCAAGACGCTGAACACGATGAGCAAGTGGAACGTCCCGAAGCTGCGCCGCACCATGGGCTGCGTCTTCCAGGACTTCCGCCTGCTGCGCAACCGCACCGTGGAGCAGAACGTCGCCTTCGCGCTCGAGGTGATCAACAAGCCGCAGCGCACGATCAAGCGCGTCGTCCCCGAGGTCCTGGAGATGGTCGGCCTCGAGGGCAAGGCCAACCGCCTGCCGGGTGAGCTCTCCGGTGGTGAGCAGCAGCGCGTCGCCATCGCCCGCGCCTTCGTCAACCGCCCGCTGGTGCTGCTCGCCGACGAGCCCACCGGCAACCTCGACCCGGAGACGAGCGAGGGGATCATGCTGCTGCTGGAGCGGATCAACCGCACCGGCACCACGGTGATCATGGCGACGCACGACTACCACATCGTCGACTCGATGCGCCGGCGCGTGATCGAGCTCAACGGGGGCGTCATCACCCGCGACCAGTCGCGCGGTGTGTACGGGGTCGGCCGCTGACGCGGCCGGCTGCCCCCGACTGAACTCAGAACAGGGAATCCATGCGCGTCAACTTCGTCCTGTCCGAGGTGGCCACCGGGCTCCGTCGCAACCTGACCATGACGGTCGCGATGATCCTGACGACGGCCATCTCGCTCGGCCTCATGGGCACCGGCCTGCTCATCGCCGGGATGATCTCCGACATGAAGGAGATCTACTACGACAAGGTGCAGGTCTCCATCTTCCTGGCCGACGACGTCACGCCCGAGCAGCGGACCGCCGTCGAGACCCAGCTGCAGCAGCTCGAGGACGACGGCGAGGTGAAGGACTACCTCTACGAGTCCAAGGAGGACGCGTACGCGCGCTTCCAGCAGCAGTTCAGCCAGCAGCCGGAACTCGTGCAGAACACGCCGGCCGACGCCCTGCCGGAGAGCTTCCGCGTCGAGCTGGTCAACCCCGAGCGCTACGACGTCATCGCCGCGGCGTTCCCCGACGGCGCGGACGGCGTCGACCAGGTGCGCGACGAGGGCGACTTCCTCGACCGCCTGTTCAGCCTGCTCAACGGCGCCCGCAACGCGACCATCGCCGTCGCGGTGGTGCAGGCGCTGGCGGCGTTGCTGCTGATCTCCAACACCATCCAGCTGGCGGCGTTCAACCGGCGCAACGAGACCAACATCATGCGGCTGGTCGGCGCCTCCCGCTGGTACACCCAGCTGCCGTTCATCCTCGAGGCGGCGCTGGCCGGCCTGATCGGTGCGCTGCTGGCGATCGGTGGCCTGGTGCTGACCAAGCTGCTGTTCGTGGACAAGGCACTGGCCGGGCCGATCAAGGCGGGCATCATCCCGCCGGTCGACTGGAGCGCGATCGCGACGATCTCGCCGATCATCGCCGCCGCGGGTGTCGGCCTGGCCGCGATCGCCGCGTACGTCACGCTGCGCCTCTACGTCCGCCTGTAGCCCCGCACCCACCACCCGGCGCCCGCGCGCATCCCCCGCGCGCGTCCGCTCCGGCGCCCCCGGCTTCCCCGCCCTCCCTGCACCCGCCCTCCCTGCACCCGCACCGGGTGCCGAGATCGGCGATCTCGGCAGCATCAGCGTCTGATGCCGCCGAGATCGCCGATCTCGGCGTGAGGGGGAGGGTGGCCGGCGGGACGCCGGTAACCTGGGGGGATGCCGCGGGAGCAGGGGCGCAAGTTCATCGCCCAGAACAAGAAGGCGCGGCACGACTACTCGATCCTCGACACGTTCGAGGTGGGCCTGGTGCTCACCGGCACCGAGGTGAAGAGCCTCCGTGCCGGCCGCGCCTCGCTGGTCGACGGCTTCGCCAGCATCGACGACGGCGAGGTGTGGCTGCAGCACGTCCACATCCCCGAGTACACCGAGGGCACGTGGACCAACCACGCCCCGCGCCGCAAGCGCAAGGTGCTCATGCACCGCGCCGAGATCGACAAGTTGATCGGCAAGACCAAGGAGGGCGGGCTGACGCTCGTGCCCTTGGACATGTACTTCAAGGACGGCCGGGTCAAGGCCACGCTCGCCCTCGCGCGGGGCAAGAAGAGCTACGACAAGCGCCACGACCTGGCCGAGCGGGACTCCCGTCGCGAGATCCAGAAGGCGTTCGGCCGGTACGTGAAGGGCCGCCGCTGACCCACCGCGGGCGCTGACCCGCGGGCGCTGACCCACCGGCGCTGACCCACCGGCGCTGACCCACCGCGGGCGACCTGCCGCTGCCCCTCGCGCAGCACGGTCGTCGATGCCCTCGCCCGCGACCCCGCCGTCCCGCGGCAGTGCCGCAGTGCGAGGGCGGGTGCCGCGCTGCAGCGCGGCGGTGGCCACCACGGCGCGGCACTGCCGCGGTGCGGCAGGGGCGGCGGGGTCGGCAGGGGCGGCGCGGCCTGCGGACGGGGACGGTGGGGCCGGGTCGGCGGGCACCACGAGCGGGTGCGGCGGGACGGCGGCGGGGCTGCACGAGCCGGTGCCGGCCGGCCGCCATACGGTGGCCGGCATGCGCGGAGTGGCCTACGACCGGTTCGGGGACGTCGACGTCCTCACCCTGCGGGACGACCTGCCCGAGCCGCCGGTCGGCCCCGACACGGTCCTGGTGCGCGTGCACGCCGCCGGCGTCAACCCGGTCGACGCCGGCATCCGGGCCGGGGCCCTGCGGTCGTCCTTCCCGCACCGGTTCCCGATCGTCCCGGGGTGGGACGTCGCCGGCGTCGTCGAGACGGCGGGGCCGGCGGTCGTCGACTTCGCGCCCGGTGACGAGGTGTTCGGCTACGTCCGCCGGGACGACGTCCAGTGGGGCACCCAGGCGGAGTTCGTGCCGGCGCCGCAGCGCTGCCTGGCGCACAAGCCGGCGTCGCTGTCGTTCGCCGAGGCCGGCGCGCTGCCGCTGGCCGGGCTGACCGCCTACCAGGCCCTGACCGAGGCGCTGGACGTCGGCGAGGGCGACCGCGTGCTGGTGCACCGGGCCGCGGGTGGGGTCGGGTTCAACGCCGTCCAGATCGCCGTCGCCCTGGGCGCGCACGTCATCGGCACCGCGAGCCCGCGCAACCACGGCTTCCTGCGCGAGGCCGGCGTCGCCGAGTGCCTGGACCACGACGCCGGCCCGGTCAGCGAGCAGCTGTCCGAGCCGGTCGACGCCGTCCTCGACCTGGTCGGCGGCGACACCCTCGCCGACGCGCCCCGGCAGCTGCGCGAGAACGGCCGGCTGGCCAGCGTGGTCGACCCGGGCGTGCGGGAGCTGGGCGGGCGGTACGTGTTCGTCCGGCCCGAGCGGCACGACCTGGAGGAGCTGGGCCGGATGGCCGACGCCGGCCAGTTGCGCGTGCCGATCGCGAAGGCGTTCGGCCTCGAGCAGGTCGCCGACGCGCAGCGGCTGGTCGCCGAGGGGCACGTGCGCGGCAAGGTCGTCGTCACCGTCCGATGACCGGGGTGCTGCCGCCGGCCGACGACGCCGACGTCCCCCGGTACTGGCGCGAGCTGGGGCTGCCCGGGCTCGTCGACGGGCACGTGCACTTCCTGCCCGAGCGGGTGCAGGCGAAGGTCTGGTCGTACTTCGCGCACGCCGAGGAGCACTACGGCACGGCGTGGCCGATCACGTACGCGCAGCCGGTCGAGGACCGTCTGGCGGTGCTGGCGCGCCTCGGCGTCCGGGCGTTCCCGACCCTGCCGTACGCGCACAAGCCGGGCATGGCCGCGTGGCTCAACGACTGGTCGGCCGAGTTCGCCGCCGCGCACCCGCAGGTGCTGCACTCGGCCACCTTCCACCCGGAGCCCGAGGCGCCGGCCTACGTGGCCGAGGCGCTGGACCGCGGGGCGCGGGTGTTCAAGGTGCACGTGCAGGTGGGCGGGATCGACCCGCGCGACCCGCTGCTCGACCCGGTGTGGGGCCGGCTGGCCGAGACGGGGACGCCGGTGGTCATCCACTGCGGCTCGGGGCCGCTGGCCGGCGAGCACACCGGTCCGCGGCCGATGGCCGGCGTGCTCGACCGGCACCCGCGGCTGCAGCTGGTGATCGCGCACCTGGGCATGCCGGAGTACCGCGAGTTCCTCGACCTCGCCGAGCGCTTCGAGCGGGTGCACCTGGACACGACGATGTTCGCCACGGACTTCACCGAGCGGCTCATGCCCTTCGACCCGGCCGACCTGCCGCGGCTGTCCGCGCTGCGGGACAAGGTGCTGCTGGGCAGCGACTTCCCGGCCATCCCGTACCCCTACGCCCACCAGCTCGCCGCGCTGCACCGGCTCGGGCTGGGGGAGGAGTGGCTGCGGGCGGTGCTCTGGCACAACGGTGCCCGGCTGTTCAGGATCGACCGATGACGCCGCAGCTCCGCCTCACCGCCGCCGTCCTCGGCACCCCCGACCCGCGCGGCCTGGCCCGCTTCTACGGGCAGCTGCTGGGCTGGCCGCTGCGCGACGACACCGACGAGTGGGCGACGCTGCGCCCGGGCGGTCCGGGACTGTCGTTCCAGCTGGAGCGCGACCACGTGCCGCCCGTCTGGCCGCCGGCGCCGGGCACCCAGCAGATGCAGCAGCACCTGGACTTCGAGGTCGACGACCTCGCCGCGGCCTGCGCGCACGCCGAGTCCCTCGGCGCGCGGCGCCTGGGCGGGTACACCGCCGACGACGAGGACGTCGCGGTGTTCGCCGACCCGGCAGGCCACCCGTTCTGCCTCTTCGTGACGCTGCCGGCCCGCTGACCCCGCCGCTCTCCGGTCCGCCTGCCGCCGCGCCGCCAGCTCAGTAGGGTCGGCGACATGGTCAGCCTCGAGCAGCCCGCCGTCGAGCCCGCCCTGGCCGGCCGGGCCCACCGCGCGACCGAGCCGCTGCACAACCACCTGTACTTCGCGCCCGAGCAGGACGAGCACCTCACCGCCGTCGGCATCCGTCCCGGGCGGATGGCCTACTTCGCCGGCCGATCCGCGCCGATGGGGGCCGTCGGGCCGGGCGTGGTGACGGCGACCTTCCACAACTTCTCGCCCGCGCTGATCGGCCGCCACATCCCCCGGGCCTGGACGCTGGCCGGCCCCGAGCAGGTGGTCACCGCCCGGTTCGCCGCCGCCCGCGCCTCCCTGACCCGCCTACTGGGGGACGCCGCGACCGGCCCCGAGGTCGAGGAGCTGGCCGGCCTGCTGCGCGAGGCGTGCGGCGCGCTCACCCCCGAGGGACGGCCGCTGTACGCCGGCCACGCCGACCTGCCGTGGCCGGAGGACCCGCTGCTGCAGGTGTGGCACGGCGCGACGCTGCTGCGCGAGCACCGCGGCGACGGGCACATTGCCGTCCTGGTGCGGCACGGCCTGTCGGGCATCGAGGCCCTGCAGACGCACAGCGCGACCGGGCGCGGGTTCACCCCGTCGTCGGCGCAGGCCCTGCGCGGCTGGACCGACGAGGAGTGGGCCGCCGCGGCCGCGCGCCTGGCCGACCGCGGTCTCGTCGTCGACGGCGACCTCACCGAGGCGGGGGAGCGGCTGCGCGCCGAGATCGAGACCGAGACCGACCAGCTGGCGCTCGAGCCGTGGTCGCACCTGGGCGCCGAGCGGACCGCCCGGGTCGTGGAGCTCGCCAAGCCCCTGTCGGCCCGGCTCGCCGCCGCCGGCGCGTACCCGGACGGCGTCTTCGGCAGGTGAGCCGCCCGCGGTGAGCTGCCCGGCTGACCGGGCCGGGTCGAGTGCCCTGGGTCACACTCGACTCGGAGGTGGGGCACCGTGACGGCGACCGAGAACAGGCCCGGCAGCGTGCAGCGGACCGACGTGGACGCGGCCTTCCGGGGGAGCGCGACGTACCGCAGCCTCGGCGAGCAGCAGCTGAGCCCGGCCGAGGAACGCTTCGAGCGGGGACGCCGCACCGTCGGCCTCTTCCTCGCGCCCGTGGTGTCCGTCGTCTTCGCGCTGCTGCCGCTGGACCTGCCCGGCGACCAGCAGCTCCTGGGCGCCGTCCTGCTCGGGGTCATCGTCCTGTGGGTCACCGAGCCGGTGCCGATCCCGGTCGGTGGCCTCATCGGGGTCGCCGCCATCGTCGTCCTCGGCGTCGTGCCGGCCGACGACGCGCTGTCCCCGTTCGGCTCGACGACGGTGTTCACCTTCATCGGCGCGTTCATCCTGGCCGCGGCGATGCTCAAGCACGGCGTCGCCCGCCGGTTCGCGATGTTCATCCTGTCGCTGCGGTGGGTCGGCACCTCGACCGCGCGGGTGGTCATCGCCTTCGGCCTGATCACGGCGCTGCTGTCGGCGTTCGTCTCCAACACCGCGACCGTGGCCATGCTGCTGCCGACGGCGCTGGGCATCCTCGCCGTCATCGCCAAGCTCCTGCAGGACAAGGAGCTGGTGAAGCCGGACTTCGACCCGCTGCGGCTGCGCGTGGGCACCGCGCTCATGCTGATGCTCGCCTACGGCGCCAGCGTCGGCGGCCTGCTCACCCCCGTGGGCACGCCGCCGAACCTGATCGGCCGCGGGCTGATCGAGGAGGCCACCGGCGAGCGGATCGGCTTCCTCGACTGGATGCTCATGGCGCTGCCGATCTGCGCGCTCATGTTCGTGGCGCTGGCGCTCGTGCTGCTGCTGCTCAACCGCCCGGAGATCAAGCGCATCGAGGGCGTCGCCGAGTACATCGCCGCCGAGCGGGCGGAGATCGGGCCGGTCACCCGGGCCGAGCGCAACACGCTGACCGCCTTCGTCATCACCGTGGCGCTGTGGATCCTCCCCGGCGTCATCGCGCTGGTCGCGGGCACCGAGTCCGACGTCTACACGACGGTCAGCGACCGGCTCGACGAGGGCGTGGTCGCCGTGCTCGGTGCCTCGCTGCTGTTCCTGCTGCCCACCGACTGGAAGCAGCGGGAGTTCACGCTCAACTGGTCCGACGCCGCCAAGATCGACTGGGGCACGATCCTGCTGTTCGGCACCGGCATCATCTTCGGCTCGCTGCTGGCCGACACCGGGCTGGCCGAGACCATCGGCACCAGCTCCGCCGACTGGCTGGGCCTGACCAGCACCTTCGCGATCACGGTCTTCGCGGTGGTCCTGGCGATCATCATCTCCGAGACGACGAGCAACACCGCCTCGGCGGCGGTCGTCGTGCCGATCGTCATCCCGGTCGCGGCCGCGGCGGGGATCGACCCGTTCGTGCCGGCCCTCGCGGCGACGTTCGCGGCCTCGTTCGGCTTCATGCTCCCGGTGTCGACGCCGCAGAACGCGATCGTGTACGGCTCCGGCGTCGTGCCGATCACGAAGATGATCCGGTCGGGCATCAGCTTCGACGTCCTCGGAGCGCTGCTCATCGTGGCGCTCCTGCCCGCGCTCATCTCGATCGTCCTGCGCTGACCCGCCGGGTGTCCGGCGGGTGACGGGTGGGTGATCTCCGTCCTGCGGGCGGTCCGCGGCGCTCACGTCGTGTCACGATGGACGGCGGCCCGCGCGACGCCGGCCGACCGACCCGGGGAGGTGGACGCGATGCTCGGCGAGCCGCCCAGTCCCAGTCCCGAGGTCCTCCCCGCCTGACGCCGCGCCGCGGTGCGCCGCGGAGGGGACCACCGCTGCCTCCTCCGCCCAGCGTCTCCCGGGAGTCCGTCATGGTCGAGCGCCGCCGCGCGCCCCTCACCGCCCTCACCACCCTGCGCCGCCCGCGCACGGAGGTCGTCCGCCGTCCCGCGCCCGCCGAGGTCCCGCCGCCGGCCGCGGGCAAGCCGTCGCTGATCGTCGACAACGCCGTCTACGCCGGGGGACGGCGGGTCGCCACGCCCGAGACCGCCGCCGACAGCCACGAGTGGCTGACCGAGGGCTTCGACGACCGGATGGTCTGGCTCGGCCTGTACCGGCCGGCGCCCGCCGAGCTGGGGGAGCTGGCCGAGCAGTACGCGCTGCCCGAGCTCGCGGTCGAGGACGCCATCCAGGCCCACCAGCGGCCCAAGTTCGAGCGCTACGGCGACACCCTGTTCGTCGTCCTCAAGGCCGCCCGCTACCTGGACGCCGCCGAGGAGGTCGAGTTCGGCGAGCTGCACCTGTTCCTGGGGCGCAACTTCGCGATCACCGTCCGGCACAGCGAGTCGCCGGACCTGTCGCGGGTGCGCCGCCGGCTGGAGAGCGAGCCGGCGCTGCTCGCCAAGGGGCCCGAGGCGGTGCTGTACGCGATCCTGGACGCCGTCGTCGACGGGTACGCGCCGGTGGTCGCCGGGCTGTCCAACGACATCGACGAGATCGAGACCGAGGTGTTCCGCGGGGACCCCGGCGTCTCCCGGCGCATCTACGAGCTGTCGCAAGAGGTGCTGGAGTTCCAGCGCGCCGCGGCGCCGCTGATGGGCATCCTCGGGGCGATCACCGCGGGGTTCGACAAGTACGGCGTCGACGAGGAGCTGCGCAGCTACCTGCGCGACGTCGCCGACCACGTGACGCAGGTGATCGAGCGCGTCGAGGGCTTCCGGCTGCAGTTGCGCGACATCCTCACCGTCAACGCCACCCTGGTGGCGCAGCGGCAGAACGAGGAGATCCGGGAGCTCACCGAGGCCTCGATCGCGCAGGGCGAGGAGGTCAAGAAGATCTCCGCCTGGGCGGCCATCCTCTTCGCGCCGACGCTGGTCGGCACCGTCTACGGGATGAACTTCGACGAGATCCCGGAGCTGCACTGGCACCTCGGGTACCCGTTCGCGCTGGTGCTGATGGTCGGGGTCAGCGTGACGCTCTACGCCGTCTTCAAGCGCCGCAACTGGATCTGACGGGCGCCTCCGGCGGGGTGCTCTTGCGGTGTCGTGCGACCTCGTGCGGTGCTGCAGGACCGCGAGAGCACGAGGAACACCGCAAGAGCAGCGGCGGGGGCCCGGCCGGGAGTGGCGCGTGGCGGGGAACAACCGCCTGGACGGTGCCGTTACCCTGGGCGCACAACTACACAGGGGGTGATTGGTCTCGACTGCGGTCGGATGACCAGGGGAAGCGAGCCGAGGAAGGCAACGATGAGCTCGTAAACCACGCGTTGCAAACAACACAAGCGCCGACTCCAGTCAGCGCGAGTTCGCCCTCGCTGCCTAAGTAGCGAGGCGACTCTGTCAGCCCGGGTTCGTCACCGGCCCGGATCCTGGCATCAGCTAGGTGACTGACCTTCCGCTCCGGTCACGGGAGCGGCGGGGACATCTCACAGTGACTGGGCCCGTCACACCGACCTGTTCGTGGGATCGGTGGGGTCGAGCAGAGACGCAGCGGACTGCGCTCGGAGAAGCCCTGGTGATGCGTCGTAGGACGCGGGTTCGATTCCCGCCACCTCCACCCAGGAGTTCTCCTCGAGGAGCCGGATCCGGCCCTCGGAGGGGACCCCCAGGTGAACCCCCGTTCCACCACGTAGGGCCCGGTCGGACGACCGGGCCCTACGTGCGTCCGCCGGGCGACCCCGCCGTGATCATCGGCAGGTGGTGGCCGACGCGCCGGGTGGGGGCAGCCGGCTGACGATGATCACGGAGGTGGGCCAACGGGTCGCAGCCCTCAGCGGGGGAGGGCTCCGATCGCGGCGACCACGGCGTCGGGGCGGTCGAGCATCACGAGGTGCCCGGAGTCGGGCAGCTCCACGCACCGCTGCGGGGCGACGCTCGCCCGGAGGACGGCGCGGTGTCGTCCATCCGGCAGCGGCGGGGCGAGGAGCACCGAGGTGGGGGGCGCCAGGGGCCCCGTCCGCCGCCGCAGCGCACTCAGCTGGGCCGCCTGCCGCCGGTAGCTCAGGAACTCCGCGGCGATCGACCGCAGCGTGTCCGGGCTCCGGTAGGGCTCGCTGAGGACCCGGCCGTCGAGACCGCTCGAGGCGGTCTGCTGCCGGAACCCCCGATCCGCGGCCCGCGCGGCGAGCGAGCGGACCGGCCCCCACCCGGACACCGCCGCCAGTCCCCGCAGGACGGTCTCCCGGACGAGCAGGTCGGCACGCCCTCGCTCGCGGAGGCTCTCGATCGACGGGTCGACGAGCACGAGGCCGGCGACGAGCTCCGGGTGCAGCCGGGCGAGCGCCTCGGCGCGGAAGGCGGCCATGGAATGGGCGACGACGACCACGGGCCGGCCCCGCCCCGCACCGCTGATGACCCGCCGCACCGCCGCGACCTCGCTGGGGAGGTCCGGCAGCCGGCCGTCCCACGGGGTGCCGGCGAAACCCGGGCGGTCCATGGCGAGCACGTCCCGGTCGGGCAGCGCGTTGAGGACGGGCAGCCAGCACGCAGCGGGCAGGGCGCAGCCGTTGAGCAGCAGCAGCGGGGCGCCGCCGGGGGCGCCCGCGTCCGGGGACGGTCCCCGGGGACGGAGGTAGTGGGTGGAGCCGTCGACCACCTCGACGGCCCAGCGTCCGAGCGGGTCCTCTGCGCGCACCGTCATGCCCTGCTGCCGGCGCCCGGCCCGGGGGACGGCTGCAGCCCCACGGTCCGTCCGGCGCCGGCCGCCCGGTGGCCGGCCGCGGCGGACAGCGCGAGCGCGCCGAACCAGAGGGAGAAGAGGACCACCTGGACGGCCTGCACGTAGCCCTGCCCGGACTGCCGGGTCAGCTCGACGACCCAGCTGCCCAGGCCGAGGACGAGGGTGAGGGCGGCGAGCGCGAAGTGCCCGACCCCGCCGCTCCCCGACAGGCCGCGACGGCCCAGCCCGGCGGCGACGAGGCTCCCCGCGACGCCGAGCGGCACGAGCACCGAGGCGACGGTGTGCAGCGCGAACCCCGACCCGAACTGGGCGGCGTCGTAGATCTCCCGGCAGGCGGGGCTGAAGGTCGGCGCGCAGGCCATGGGCGCCAGCACGTCGAGGATCGTCGCCGCCCCGGCCAGCGCCAGTGACAGCGCGACCCACCCGGCGGCCGCGCCGTACCGGCTCCGCCAGCCCGTGCGTCCCCGCCAGGCGAGGAGGAGCAGGAGGAGCCCGGTCAGGCCGTCACCGGCGCGGAAGAGCCAGGAGAACGGCTGGCCGCCGGCCGCGAGCTCGGAGATGAAGCCGCTCAGGGGCCGGGGGTGGGGGTTGAGGGCGGCCAGCAGCCACGTGTTGTAGGAGAGGACCACGGCGACGGCCAGGACCCACCCCCACAGCGGGACCCTGGATGGCGGGTGCGTCGTCTCGGGGTCCGTGCGCAGGTCAGCGTCCCTTCGGTACGGCCGGCGGACGGGCGGTCCGCGACCGGGGGCTCGGGTCGGGGACCAGCATGACGGGCCGGCCCCGGACCGTGCCGACGACCACGCCCACGCCTGGCCGGCATGCGGCCGGGTCCTCCGGGAGCCCGTCGTCGGAGGCGGGCTCCAGGGCGGACCCCGACCAGCTCCTGGACCGTCCTGCGGGCGTTCGACGTGCCGGAGGTCGGTGACGTCAGCGGGGGCGTGGCCCTCACGCTGAGCGCCGCCGCCCCCGACGGCTCCGCGGTCACGGTGACCTCCCTGCTCGCGGTCGCCGTCGACGAGCACCGGATGCTGTTCCTGCAGCAGGTCGCGCAGGACGGGGCGCCGGCCGACGAGGCCGGCTTCCGCGACCTGTTCACCTGGGCGTTCGAGGCGCAGCAGGACAGCTGACGCCTCCCGCAATCCGGTCGACCGCGGGCCGGGGGCGGTGCCAGGCTGCGGCGGTGCAGCACATGGTCGAGGTCGCCGAGGACGTGCAGGTGTGGGCCGAGGAGCGCGGTGACCCGGCGGGGACGCCGCTGCTGCTGGTGATGGGCGCCAACGCCAGCGGCCTCACCTGGCCCGACGAGCTGGTGGACGCGCTGGCGCGGCGGCACCGCGTGATCCGGTACGACCACCGCGACACCGGGCGGTCCACGCGGGCCTTCGCCGCCCGGCCCTACGCGATCCGCGACCTCGCCACCGACGCCGTCCGGCTGCTCGACGGGCTGGGCATCGCGCGGGCGCACGTCGTCGGGATGTCGATGGGCGGCACGCTCGTGCAGCTGCTGCTGCTCGACCACCCCGACCGGCTGCTCAGCGCCACGGTGTTCGCCACCTCCGCGCTGGGGGCCGGCCTCGCCGACGTCGAGGGCGCGGCGGACCTGCCGGGCCCGGACCCGCGGCTGCTGGAGCTGTGGGAGTCGCTGGGGGCCGAGCGCGACGAGGCCGGGGAGCTGGACTGGCGGGTGGCGCACTGGCGCCTGCTCAACGGCGACGTCGTCCCGTTCGACGCCGCCGCGTTCCGGGCCCTGGAGGAGCGGGTCGTGGCCCACAGCGGCACCGCGGCCGGGTCGACCGCCCACGCGCTGGCCGACCAGGCGGGGCTGGACCGCGCCGCCGAGCTGGCCGGGGTCACGGTGCCGACGCTGGTGGTGGAGGCACCCGAGGACCCGGTCAACCCGCCGCCGCACGCCGCCCACCTCGCCGCCGTGATCGGCGGCGCGCGGCTGGTGACCGTCCCCGGGATGGGGCACGCGATCGCGCCGGCGGTGCTGCCCGCGCTGCTGGCGGCGATCACCGCGCACCTGGACGCCGTCGACGGCCGCTGACCGGCGCGGACCGCGCCCGCGCTCGCTACGGTGCCCGGCAGGGGGCCGGCGGCGGAGCGAGGGAGCGGACATGGCGCGCATGGACCTGCGGGTGCGGTTGCTGGGCCGGCTGCTGCGGGCGACCTCGATCGCCACGATGGACGACGAGCAGATCCGCCGCGCGCAGGCCGCGCGCCTGGGCCACAACGCCGTCACCGACCTGCTGTTCGGCGGCATCGCCCCCGGCGTGCGGCTGGAGGAGGGGACGGCGGCGGGGGAGACCGGGCCGCTGCCCGTGCGGGTGTACCGGCCCGAGGGCGCGGCGGGCCCGCTGCCGCTGGTGGTGAACCTGCACGGCGGCGGCTGGGTGCTCGGCTCGCTGGAGTCCGGCGACTGGCTGTGCAGCAACGTCGCCCGCAGCGTCGGCGCCGTCGTCGTCTCCGTGGACTACCGGCTCGCGCCCGCCCACCGGTGGCCGGCCGCGCCGGAGGACTGCTACCGGGCCACCGTCGACCTCGTCGCGCGGGCCGCCGGGCTCGGGGCCGACGGCACGCGCCTGGCCGTGATGGGCGACAGCGCCGGCGGCAACCTGGCCGCCGTCGTCGCGCTCATGGCCCGCGACCGCTCCGGCCCGCCGATCGCGCTGCAGGCGCTGCTGTACCCCGCGACCGACCTGACGCTGTCCAGCCCGTCGGTCGTGGAGAACGCCGAGGCCCCGGTGCTCACCGAGCCCGAGTGCCTGGCGTTCCGCGACCACTACCTCGGCGGCCAGGACCCGCGGAACCCCTACGCCTCGCCGCTGCACGCCGGCGACCACACCGGGCTGCCGCCGGCGCTGGTGCAGGTGGCCGAGCACGACCCGATCCGGGACGACGGCCTGCGCTACGCCGCCGCGCTGGAGGCCGCCGGTGTCCCCGTGCGGACGACGACCTACGTCGGGATGCCGCACGGCTACCTGTCCTTCCCCCGGCTGTGCCGCAGCGCGCCCCAGGCGCTCGGCGAGCTCTGCGCCGAGCTGCACGCCGCGCTGGAGCCGGCGGCGCGCGCCGACGACGGGCACGCCACCCGCCGCGGGGAGGTCCTGGCCTGAACCCCGGGGCGCCGCCCGCCGGTGGGGCCCGGTAGGCATCCCGGTGTGCCGATGACGACGTTCGACGCCCCCGCCGGTCCGCTGCCCGGGTACCTCGCCGAGCCGGCCGGGGAGGGGCCGTGGCCGGGGGTCGTCGTCGTCCACGACGCGTTCGGGCTGAGCGCCGACCTGCGCCGGATCACCGACCGGTTCGCGGCCGAGGGGTACCTCGCGCTCGCACCGGCGCTGTTCCGCCGCGGCAACCGGCTGCGCTGCGTGGTCACCACGCTGCGGTCGCTGCACGACGGGCGCGGCCCGGCGGTGGACGACGTCCTGGCCGCCGCGGCCACCCTGCGCGCCGACCCCCGGTGCGCGGGCAGGGTCGGCTCGGTCGGCTTCTGCATGGGCGGCGGGTTCGCCCTCCTCACCGCGCCCAGCGGCGCCTTCGACGCGGCGGCGCCTAGCTACGGCATCTGGCCGGGCAACCGCGAGGAGCTCTCCCGCGCCTGCCCGACCGTCGCCAGCTACGGCGCCCGCGACTGGATGCTGCCCGGCGCCGCCGCCGAGCTCGAGCGGCGGCTGACCGACGGCGGGGTGGCGCACGACGTGCGCGAGTACCCGGGCGTCGGTCACTCGTTCATGAACGACTGGCGGACGCCGGCGCCGCTGCGCTTCGTCGAGCGCACGGCGGGCCTGGCCTACTCGCGCCCGGAGGCGGAGGACGCGTGGGCCCGGATCCAGGCGTTCTTCGCCGAGCACCTCCGCTGAGCGTGTGCGTCCAGGCCGTGGGATTCGGCCGATCCCGCGGCGTGCGCGCACACGCTCGGGCCCCGTTCAGCCCGGCGGCGGTGAGTGGTGCTCGTGCACCACGAGCCACCGGTCGCCGTCGCGCCGCAGCCCGACCGTCAGGCGGATCGGGAAGCCCTCGCTGCCGGCCGCGCCGACGGTGATCTCGCCGAAGGCGAACGCCACGTCGGCGCCGGCCACGACGGTGAGCCGGGAGACGTCGAACTGCCCCCGCCCCTGCGCCTGCCAGAACAGCTCCCAGCTGGCCCGGTAGGCCGCCGGCCCCCGCACCTCGGCCGGCGGGACGACGTCGTAGAGGACGACGTCCCCGCTGTGCGCCGCCACCGCCCGGTCGGCGTCGGCTGCGCGCACCGCCTCGGCCCAGTCCTCCAGCGCCCGCCTCACCGCGTCGTCCATGCAGGTACGACCGCTGTGAACGGCGGGAGTCATCGCGCCCCACGCGTCACCCCGAGGGGGTGGATCGGGCCACGCGGCTGGATAGTGGCCGCCGCCCTGCCGATCTCCTCGGTATCCGACGAGGGGAGCCGGTCATGGACACGGCATGCAGGGCAGTGGCACGGGCGGGCACCGCCGCGGCGACGGCGTCGCTGGACTCCGAGCAGGAGTGGCCGATGCTGCTCGTCGCGGGCTGGCTGACCACCGCGACGGACTCGGCGCTGGCCGAGGGACTCGTGGCCGACCTCGAGGCCGAGCTCGCCCGCTGACCCGGACACGGCACCGGGGGCGCGCGGGGCGTCCCGGTCCGGGGATCATGGGCCGGTGACCCCACCGCCCGCCTCCCGCCTCGGCGCGCAGCGGGCCAGGGCGGCCCGTGCGGCCGCGGGGGCCGCCCGGCGC
The DNA here is from genome assembly GCF_054050555.1 of Blastococcus sp. SYSU D00695. NCBI lineage: Bacteria > Bacillati > Actinomycetota > Actinomycetes > Geodermatophilales > Geodermatophilaceae > Blastococcus > Blastococcus sp. SYSU D00695. The sequence continues at coordinate 154,028 of NZ_JBJGZP010000001.1, forward strand.
GCCGACGAGGTCCTGTCGTGGGCGCCGCGCGGCCGTTTCGCCGTCCCGGTCATCGTCGTCCTGGTCAACCTCGCGAACCTGGTCGGCGTCGCCACCGTCGCCCTGCTGCTGGCGCTCGGCGAGGCCGCGACGCCCGGCCGCACCCGCGTGCTGGTCGCGGCGCTGGTCTACGTCGTCGTCGCCTTCCCGATCGGGACGTGGGCCGGGCTGCGCCACCAGCGGGGGACGACGTCGTGGGTGTTCGCCGGCCGGGACCCCACCGCGGACGAGGCGGCCCAGGCGCTGCAGCTGCCCGACCGCGCCGCCGAGGTCACCGCCGGTGTCTGGGTCCTCGGCGCGGCGCTCCTGGGCACGGTCGCCGCCGTCAGCCACCCCGACGCCCGGGTCGGCATCCGCGTCGCCGTCGCCGTCCTGCTCGGCGGCCTGGTGGCCTTCGCCTTCACCTACATGCTCGTCGCCCGCGCGGCCCGGACGGTGACCGCCCGGGCCCTGGTGGCCCGCCCGCCGACGGCGCCGCTGGTCATGAGCGTCCGGCGGCGGCTGCTCTACAACTGGAGCCTGACCAGCGGCGTGCCGATGCTGGCCGTCCTGCTGCTGTTCCTCGACCCGACCAGGCCCGAGGGGCCCGGGGCGACGACCGTCGCCTCCCTGGTGACCCTCGCCCTCGCGGTCGGCCTGCTGGCCACCCTCATCCAGGCGCGGTCGGTCGGGGCGCCGTTGCGGGAGCTGCGCGAGGCGGTGCAGCGGGTCGGCGCCGGCGACCACACCGTCCGGGTCACCGTCGACGACGCCGGGGAGATCGGCCTGCTCCAGGAGGGCGTCAACTCGATGGCCACCGGCCTCGCCGAGCGGGAACGGATGCGCGACCTGTTCGGCCGGCACGTCGGGGCCACGGTCGCCCAGCGCGCCCTGGCCGACGGCGTCTCCCTCGGCGGCGAGGTGCGCACGGTCGCGGCGCTGTTCGTCGACATCGCCGGCTCCACCGCGCTGGTGCGCCGCACCGGCCCGGAGGAGGTGGTGGGGCTGCTCAACCGGTTCTTCGCCGTCGTCGTCGACACCATCGAGGCCGAGGGCGGGCTGGTCAACAAGTTCGAGGGCGACGGGGCGCTGTGCGTCTTCGGGGCGCCCACCGAGCACCCCGACCCGGCCGGGTCGGCGCTGCGGGCGGCCCGCCGGATCTGCGCCGTGGTGGCGCGCGCGGGGGAGGTCGACGTCGGGATCGGCGTCGCCTGCGGTCCGGTGTGGGCCGGTCAGGTGGGCGCGGCCAGCCGGCTGGAGTACACGGTGATCGGCGACCCGGTGAACGAGGCGGCCCGGCTCACCGACCTCGCCAAGGACCACCCGGGCCGGGCCCTGGCCAGCCAGGCGGTGGTCGACGCGGCCGGTGGCGACGAGCGCGACCACTGGGCCCCCGACGCGGAGGTGGTACTGCGCGGCCGCGGCGAGCGCACGGTCACCTGGGCGCGCGCCTCCTGACCCCCGCGCCTCCAGACCCCGCGGCGCCCCGCCTCAGTTGTGCGCGCGCACGACCACCAGGTCGTCCGCGGCCTCCAGGGTCCCGATCAGCGGGTCGTCGAAGCGGAACGTCCGCCCGCCCCGGGTCACCGACAGCACGATGTCGGTCAGCTGCCGCGGGCCCAGGCCCACCTCGCCGGCCTTGACGGGGCGCTGGTGCAGGTCCAGCCCCTGCCCGCCGGTGACCAGGTCCTCCACGACGTTGACCACCCGCGGGTGGTCGGTCGACAGGCCGAGCAGCCGGCCGGAGGTCGCCGAGGTGGTGATGACGGTCGTGGCCCCCGACTGGCGGAGCAGGTTGGCGTTCTCCTCCTCGCGCACGCTGGTGGTGATCGGCACGGTCGGGTTGAGCTGCCGCACGGTCAGCGTGACGAGGACAGCGGCGTCGTCCCGGTTGGCGGCGACGATCACCGCCCGGGCGCGCTCGACGGCGGCCCGCTTGAGCACCTCGCGCCGGCCGGCGTCCCCGACGACGCCGGTCAGCCCGGTCGTCGTCGCCTCGTCGACCAGCCGGGCGTCGGTGTCGACGACGACGATCTGCTCGGGCGGCGTCCCGTTGGCCCGCAGGGCGCGGATGGCGCTGCGGCCCTTCGTCCCGTAGCCGCAGACGATGACGTGCTGGCGCACCGTGGACCTCCACCGACGGATCCGGAACTCCTCGCGCGAGCGCGCCGTCAGCGCCTCGAGCGTGGTCCCGATGAGGACGATCAGGAACATGATCCGCAGCGGCGTGATCAGGATGATGTTGACCAGGCGGGCGCCCTCGGTGACCGGCGTGATGTCGCCGTAGCCGGTCGTGGAGAGCGTCACGGTCGCGTAGTAGAAGGAGTCCAGCAGCGAGATGCCGCGCTCGTCGCCGTCCCGGTAGCCGTCGCGGTCCAGGTAGACGATGAGGACGACGACCAGCAGCACCAGGGCCGCGGCCAGCACCCGCCGCCACACCTGGCGGACCGGCGACTCCTCGACGTGGGCCAGCACGACCCCGGTGTGCGGATCGTCGGCGTCCCCGCGGTGGCCCATCACGTGGACCGACGGTAGCGGGCGCCGGTCACGCGGGCGTGGCGCCGCACCCGTCCGGGGGAGGAGGACCTGCTCCCGTGCCCCGGACGGGTGCGCCGGGCTCAGCCTCCGGTGCCGGCCCGCTCGCGGGCGGCGAGCTCCCGCTTGAGGACCTTCCCCGCGGCGGAGACGGGGATCGCGTCGATGAACACGACGTCGCGCAGCCGCTTGTAGGGCGTGACGTGCGCGTTGACCGCGTGCATCACCGACTCGCGGGTCAGCGCGTCGCCGTCGTCGTCGGCGCGCCGGACCACGTAGGCCACCGGCAGCTCGCCGGCCTCCTCGTCGGGGCGGCCGACCACCGCGGCGCCGGCGACGCCGGGGAGCGCGAACAGGTGCTCCTCCAGCTCGCGCGGGAAGACGTTGTAGCCCTTGTAGAGCAGCATGTCCTTGGTGCGGTCGACGATCGCCAGGTAGCCGTCCTCGTCGACGATCCCGACGTCGCCGGTGTGGAACCAGCCGTCGGCGTCGATCGACTCGGCGGTCGCCTGCGGCCGGTGCCAGTAGCCGCGCATGACCTGCGGCCCGCGGATGCAGACCTCGCCGCGCTCTCCGGCCGGCAGCGGGTCGCCCCCGCCCAGCGAGCGGATGCTGATCTCGGTGTCGTAGATCGGGACACCGACGGTGCCCGGCTTGCGGGTGCCCGAGCGGAACGACGGGTTGCCCGTCGCCATCATCGTCACCTCGGTGAGCCCGTAGCCCTCGCCGATCTTGGCGTTGGGGAACAGCGCGGTGAGCCGCTCGATCAGCGGGACCGGCAGCGGGGCGGCGCCGCTGGACAGGCCGACCACGTGCGACAGGTCCGCCTCCTCGATGCCGGGCACCTGCAGCAGGGCGACGAACACCGGCGGCGCGCCGCCGATGCCGGTGACCCGGTGGCGGACGGCGTCCTCGACGTAGCGGACCGGGTCGAAGCGCTGGTGGATCACGACCGTCGTCCCGGACATGACCATCCCGCTGAGGTAGCCGATCACGCCCATGGCGTGGAACCAGGGCGTCAGGTTGATCAGCCGGGCCTCGCCGAGCCGGGTGGGGTGCTCGTCGGGGCCGAGCACCTGGCGCACCGTGACGTCGCCGGCCTCGTCGAGCTCGGGCAGGGAGCCGCTGGACCAGCAGCCCGACTGCAGCACGTTGGTCACCACGTTGCGGTGGGTCAGCTCCACGCCCTTGCTGACCCCGGTCGTGCCGCCGGTGTAGGCGAGGTGGGCCAGGTCGGCGACCGGGTCGACCGCCGCGTCGAGGTGGCGGTCGGTGGGGTCGCCGGCCAGCAGGTCGGCCAGGTCGACGTCGCCGGCCTGCAGCCCCTCCAGCCGGGCGGCGAGGTCGGCGGAGTGCGCGGGGCCCGTGACGACGACGGTCTGCACGGGGGTCTCGGCCAGCGCGCTGCGCACCAGGGGCAGCACCTGGTCCCAGGTGACCAGCACCCGGGCGCCGGCGTCGGTGAGCTGCGCGGCGAGGTCGGGCGCGGGCAGCAGCGGGTTGGTGGGGGAGAAGGTGGCGCCGGCGAGCAGCACCCCGTAGTAGACGGCCGGGTACTGCCGGCAGTTGGGTGCGTGCACCGCGACGACGTCGCCGCGGCCGATGCCGTGGTCGGCCAGCCAGTTGGCGACCGCGTGCGCGCGCCGGCCCAGCTCGGTGAACGTCAGCGGCACGTCGTCCTGGACGAACGCCGTCGCGTCGCCCCACCGGCGCACGGCCGCCCGGAGGACGGAGCCGACCGGCACCGTCGGGTAGTCCAGCGACCGGGGCATGCCGGGCGGCCAGGAGACGGCGCCGGGGCCGGCGTCCGGGTCGGCGCCGGGGACGGTGGTGGCGGCAGGCACGCTCAACGCGGGGGTCCTCTCGTCGGTGGACCCCCAGCGTGGCGCAGCTCACAGCGGGTGTCGAGATCTGCACGCGCCGGTCAGGATGGCCGGATGAGTGGGAAGGAACGCGCCCTCGTGCTGGGCGGCGGAGGGATCACGGGGATCGCCTGGGAGATCGGCGTGCTCGCCGGGCTCGCCGAGGCCGGCGTCGACCTGGACGGGGCGGACCTGGTGGTGGGCACCTCGGCCGGCTCGGTGGTCGGCGCGCAGGTCACCAGCGGGACCGATCTCGCGCAGCTGTACGCGCGCCAGCTGGAGCCGCCGTCGGCGGAGCGGGCGGCGCGGATGACGCGCATGACCGTCGCCCGGTACACGTGGGAGATGCTGCGCAGCCGCCGGGACGACGCAGCGTTCCGCCGCCGGGTGGGCGCGCTGGCGATGGCCGCGGCGGACGCCGGGCGGACGCCGACCGAGCAGCAGCGGCTGGCCGTCGTCGCCTCGCGGCTGGTGGGCACCGAGTGGCCGGACGCGCCGCTGGTGGTGACCGCGGTCGACGCGGAGACCGGGGAGTTCCGGACCTTCGACCGGGACTCCGGCGTCCCGCTGCTCCACGCGGTCGCGGCCAGCTGCGCGGTGCCCGGCGTGTACCCGCCCACGACGATCGACGGCCGCCGCTACATCGACGGCGGCATGCGGTCCGCGGCCAACGCCGACCTCGCCGAGGGGTACGACCGGGTGGTGGTGCTGGCCCCGATCGTCCGGGGCTCCGGGCTGATGGCCGGTGTCGACGCCCAGGTGACGGGCATGGTGGCGCGGGTCGCCGTCGTCTCGCCCGACGAGGCCAGCCGGCGCGCGATCGGCGCCAACGTCCTGGACCCGGCCGCCCGCCGTCCCTCCGCCGAGGCGGGCCGGGCGCAGGCCGCCGCGGTGGCCGCTCAGGTGCGGGAGGCCTGGCTGGGCTGACCCCCTCCGCAGGGGGCGGTCGCCGCCCGGATGCGCACGGCGGCGGTCTCCGGGCCGGAGGTGACCACCGCCGTGCGCACGGGGGCGGTCTCGGCGGTTGTCGCCGGAACTGTGTATCTGGTAGATGTATCTGACAGATACTGAGGGAGGTGGCATGGCCCGGACCGGTCAGACCCAGGCGGCGGTGCTCGGCGCGCTCAGCGTGATGCCGATGACCGGCTATGCCCTGCGCACGGAGATCCGCGAGACCCTCGGTCACTTCTGGAGCGAGAGCTTCGGGCAGATCTACCCCGCCCTCGCCGAGCTGGCGCGCGAGGGCCTGGTCGAGCGCCGCGGCGGCGAGCGCACGGGGTCCTCCACCTTCGCGATCACCGACGCCGGGACGGCGCGGCTGCGCGAGCTGCTCGCCGAGCCGGTGCAGCCCGCGCCGCCGCGCAACCCGCTCCTGCTGCGGCTGTTCTTCGGCCGCCAGCTGGGGCCGGTGGCCTGCCGGGAGCTGGTGCACGACGCCCGCGCCCGCGCGCAGGCCCAGCTGGACCGGATGACGGCGATCCGCGCGGAGCTCGACACCGACCCGGCCGCGGACCGTCCCTACTGGCTGATCACCGTCGCGGCCGGCGAGCACGCCGCCCGGGCCCAGCTGGACTGGGCCGACGAGGCGCTCGCGGCCCTCGCCGACCTGCCCACCGACCCCGAGGAGCGCCCGTGACCACCCCGACCCCCACCGCCGTCCCGCCGCGCCGCGCCGGCCGCCCCCGCCCCCGGCGCCGCGCGGGCGTGCTGGCCGCCGGCTTCCTCGTCGTCTCCTCGTTCCAGGTCGCCCTGGCCGCCGGTGCCCCGTTCGGGGCGGCCGCCTTCGGTGGCGGGCACCCGGGGCAGCTCCCGGCCGACCTGCGCGCGGCCAGTGCGGCCGCCGCCGTGGTGTGGCTGGCCGCCGCGGGGCACGCGCTCTCCCGCGGGGGGTGGCTGGCGGCGCCGGCCTGGACGGCACACCGGCGGATCAGCTGGGCGCTGGCCGCCGTGTGCACGGTCGGCACGCTGATGAACGCCGCCTCGTCCAGCCCGTGGGAGCGGTTCGGCTGGGCCCCGTTCACGCTCGGGCTCGCGCTGCTGTGCCGGGCCCTCGCCCGGTCGGGCGCGGCCGGCCGGTAGGCCCGGCCGACCGGTGGCCCGGGTGCGTCGGCGCACCCGGGCCACCGGGACGTGCTCAGCCGGCCAGCGCGGCCACCGGGGGCGTGCGGGCGGCCCGCCGGGCCGGCAGCACCGAGGCGAGCAGGCCCGCCGCGGTGGCGACGACGACGATCGCGCCCACCTGCAGCCACGGCATGGTCAGCACCAGGTCGCCGCGCTCGCCGAGGACCGAGGCCAGCCCGACCAGCCCGTAGCCGGTGCCCAGCAGCACCCCGAGCACCGCCGCGACCCCCGCCACGAGCGCCGCCTCCCACGCCAGCAGGCCGCGCACCTGGCCACGGGTGAGCCCCAGCGCCCGCAGCAGGCCGTTCTCCTGCCGCCGCTCCACCACCGACAGCGCGAGCGTGTTGCCCACCCCGATCAGGGCGATGAGCACCGCCACCCCGAGCAGCCCGGTGACGATGAGCAGCAGCAGGTCCACCACCTGGTCCAGTGCCGCCCGCTCGCTGGCCAGGCCGGTCACCGACGCCGTCGGCACCGCCGACCCCGCGACGTCGGTGATCTCGTCGACCGCGCTGCCGGGGTCGACGCCGTCGGCCAGCCGCACCCACAGGGTGTCCACGACCGGCTGCGCGGCGAGCGAGGCCAGGTCGGTGTCGACCAGCAGCGGGGAGTCGGTGTCGCCCAGGCGGGCGGTGAACGTCCGCTCGCCCCCCGCGCCGGTGAGGGTCACCTCGTCGCCGTCGGAGACGCCCCAGCCCTCGACGGTCCACCACGGGAGGACCACCGTCCCCGGGGCCGGCAGCGGCAGGTCGTCGGTCGAGCGCAGGACCGGCGCCGCCGCGGCCGGGTCGACACCCAGTGCCGGGGACTCGTAGCCGTCCGGTCCGGTCAGCGGCGCGGTGGTCAGCGGCGCCACGGCCCGGACCCCGTCGACCGCCTGCAGCCGGCCGGCCAGCGACGCGGGCATGCCGCCGTCGGTGTTGCCCGTGACCACCACGTCGGTCGGGTACTGGGCCTCCAAACCGGCCTGCGCCGTGGCCCGGGTGGAGGCGGCGCCCACCACCATCGCCGTGGTGAGCGTGACGCCGATCAGCAGCGCCGTCGCCGTCGCCGCCGTCCGGCGCGGGTTGCGGGTGGCGTTGCCGCCGGCCAGCCGGGCGGTCACCCCGCGCCGGCGGACGAGCAGCCCGGCCGCGGCGACCACCGGGGGCACCGCGCGCTGGGCGAGCAGCACGATGCCGAGGAAGCTCAGCGCCCCGCCGCCGACGGAGACCACCAGCTGGCCGAGCGCCACGCCGGCGCCCATCAGCAGCACGCCGGGCACGGTGAGCAGCAGGCCCGCCACCAGGCGCCGCACCCCGCCGCGCGAGCGCAGCGGTGCCGGGTCCAGCGGGCGCAGCGCGGCCAGCGGCGGGACCCGTGTGGCCGCCCGCGCCGGGGCCAGCGCGGCGACCAGGGTCGTGAGCGTCCCGATCGCGAGGCCGCCGAGCACGGCCGACAGCGGGACCGAGACCCCGGCCAGCGGCACCGGGGAGTCGGTGCCGACGAGCGCGGAGACCAGCGCGGCCAGCCCGATGCCCGCCCCCACGCCGAGGACGGAGGCAGCCAGGCCGGTCGCGGAAGCCTCGGCGAGGACGCTGCGGCGCACCTGCCGGGCGGTGGCGCCGACGCAGCGCAGCAGCGCCAGCTCGCGGGTCCGCTGGGCGAGCAGCACGGCGAAGGTGTTGGCGATGACCAGGCCGGCGACCAGCAGGGCGACGGTGCCGAACACCAGCAGCATCAGGGTCAGGACCGTCGCGTCGCCGGTCAGGCTCCGGACCACCTCCGCGGCCTGCTCCTCGCCGGTGCGGACGTCGACGTCGTCGTCCAGGGCGCCGCGCACCGCGGCGGCCAGCGTGTCGGGGTCGGTGCCGGCGCTGCCGGCGACGCGCAGCTCGTCGGGACCGAGCCCCTCCCACTGCTCGACCTGGGCGCCGGTGGCGAACGCCCGGCCGTTGATCCCGGCGCTGGGGTCGCCGCGGAGGTCGACGACGCCGACCACGGTGGCCTGCGACGTGCGCTCGACACCCTCCTCGTCGTAGGTCGTCACGGTGAGCACGTCGCCGACGTCGGCGCCGACCCGCTGGCTGACCGCGACCTCGCCGGGCCGGTCGGGCAGCGCCCCGTCGGCGAGGTGCTGCCAGCGCAGGACCGGGTCCTCGGCGACGGAGTCGACCAGCAGGTACTGGGCGCCGGTGCGGCCGGGGACCAGGGCCTGCACCGAGGTGGAGGTGGCGACGTCGACGGCCCGCACGCCGGGGAGGGCGGCGACCTCGTCGGCCAGGTCGGCCGTCGGCTCGCCGGCGCGGCCGGTCACGACGACGTCGGTGCTGACGTAGCGGGCGCCGACCGCCTCGAGCATGGTGCTGCGCGTCGTCTCGCTGAGGGTCAGCGTGGCGACGACGAAGGCGACCGCGATGACGATCGCCACGGTGGAGGCGACCAGCCGCGCGGCGTGGGCGCGCAGGCCCGCCGTGACGACGCGGTTCATGCCATGGGTGCGCACGGGGTCAGGCCCCCAGCCCGTGCAGGGCCGCGACGACCGAGTCGACGGTCGGCCGGTCGACGTCGCCGGCGACCCGGCCGTCGGCGAGCAGCACGACGCGGTCGGCGTAGGCGGCGGCCGCGGGGTCGTGGGTGACCATCACGACGGTCTGGCCGGTCTCGCGGGCGCTGCTGCGCAGCAGGTCGAGCACCTCGGCGCCGGCGCGGGAGTCCAGGTTGCCGGTGGGCTCGTCGGCGAAGACCACGTCGGGACGGGGGAGCAGCGCCCGGGCGACGGCGACGCGCTGCTGCTGCCCGCCGGACAGCTCCGACGGGCGGTGCCGCAGCCGGTCGCGCAGGCCGAGGCGGGCGACGACGGCGTCGAACCAGGCGGGGTCGGGGCGGCGGCCGGCCAGCTGCATCGGCAGCACGATGTTCTCGCGGGCGTCGAGCACCGGGAGCAGGTTGAACGACTGGAACACGAAGCCGATCCGCTCGCGGCGCAGCCGGGTCAGCTGGTCGTCGCGGAGGCTGGTCAGCTCGGTGTCGCCGAGGAACACCCGGCCGCCGGTGGGGGAGTCCAGCCCGGCCAGGCAGTGCATGAGCGTGGACTTGCCCGAGCCGGAGGGGCCCATGATCGCGGTGAAGGCGCCACGGGCGAAGGCGACGTCGACGCCGGCCAGCGCGTGCACGGCGGTGGCGCCGCTGCCGTAGGTGCGGGTCAGGCCGCCGGCGCGGACGGCGTCGGCCGCCGGCGGCGGCTCGCCGGGAACGGTCATGAGGGGGACGGCAGCGGACACGGGACGGGGCCTTCCGACGGCGGGGCGGGACGTCGTCCACGCTGCCGGGGGCGGCCCCCTCGCCGCGTCGGAGCGGCGGCCCATCTCCGCGCCGCCGCCCCTCCCTCCGGGGACGCACCCGACCTCATACCGGGGTCTGACGGCCCCCTCGTGGGTGGCGAGGGGGTCCTTCGTCAGGCGTCGCGCAGGAGGTCGGCCGGCTGCACCAGGCCGGTCCGGTAGGCGAGCACGACCGCCTGCACGCGGTCCCGCGACCCGGTCTTGGCCAGCACCCGCCCCACGTGCGTCTTCACGGTCGCCTCGCTGACCACGAAGTGCGCGGCGAGCTCGGCGTTCGTGGCGCCGTAGGCCATCTGCACGAGCACCTCCCGCTCCCGCGGGGTGAGCTCGGCCAGCTCCGGCGGCGGACCGGAGGGCGCGCGGCCACCGGTGCCGCGCAGCAGCGGCGCCACGTGCTGCAGCAGCCGCCGGGTGGACGACGCCGCGATGACCGAGTCCCCCGCGTGCACGGTGCGCACCGCGGCGAGCATCTCCTCGGGCGGGGCGTCCTTGAGCAGGAAGCCGCTGGCCCCGGCACCGATCGCCGCGACGACGTACTCGTCCAGGTCGAAGGTGGTGAGCACGACGACCCGCGGCGGGTCCGCCAGCGCGGTCACCCGCCGCGTCGCCTCGATCCCGTCGGTGCCGGGCATGCGGACGTCCATGAGGACGACGTCGGCCGGGGTGCGGGCCAGCAGGCGGACGGCGTCGTCCCCGGTGCCGGCCTCGCCGACGACCGTCAGGTCCGGCTGGGAGTCGATCACCATGCGGAAGCCGGCGCGGACCATCTGCTGGTCGTCGACGAGCGCGACCCGGATCTGACCGTCCACGGCGGCGCTCACCGCGGCCGCCGGTAGGGCAGCAGGGCGTGCACCTCGAAGCCGCCCCCCGACCGCGGGCCCGCGGTCAGCCGGCCGCCGTGCAGCTGCGCCCGCTCGACCATGCCGCGCAGGCCCTGCCCCGCGCCGTCGGGGGCGCCCTCCACCAGCGCCGCCGACGCGCCGCGACCGTCGTCCAGCACAGCCACCTCCAGTCCGGTGTCCCGCCAGGACAGCCGCACCCAGGCCCGGCCGGCGGAGCCGGCGTGCTTGAGCACGTTGGTCAGGGACTCCTGCACGATGCGGTACGCGGCCAGCTGCGGCCCGGCGGCCATCGGTCGCGGGGTGCCCTCGACGAGCAGGTCGACGTCCAGGCCGCTGGCCCGCACGTCCTCGACCAGCGCGGGGACGGCGGCGACGTCGGGCTGCGGGGCGTACTCCCCGCCCGGGCCCTCGCGCAGCACGCCCAGCAGCGCGCGCATGTCGGTGAGGGCCTGCCGGCCGGTCGCGGCGATCGCCTCCAGCGCGCCGGTGGCCGCCCCGGGGTCGGTGCGCCCGGCGTAGCGGCCGCCGTCGGCCTGCGCGATGACGACCGACAGCGAGTGGGCGACGACGTCGTGCATCTCGCGGGCGATCCGGGCGCGCTCGGCCGTCGCGGCCAGCCGCATCTCCTGCTCGCGCTCGATCTCCAGCAGCCGGGCCCGCTCCTCGAGGCCCGCCTCGCGCTGCAGCCGCACCCGGCGCAGGTGGCCCAGGGCCCAGGCGGCGACGACGGCGATCCCGATGAACGCGGTGACCAGCAGCAGGCTCTCCGGGTCGCCCTGCGCGGCGTAGTAGAAGGTGGCGACGAGGACCGCCCCGAGCAGCCCGAGCACCAGCCCGGCCCCGCCGGCCCAGCGCGGCCCGTAGGCGGCCAGCGCGTGCACCATGACCAGGGCCGCGACGTTGGCCGGCAGGAAGTCGGGGACCACGCCCAGCTCGAGCAGCCCGACCACGGTCAGGACGGCGGCGGCGGCCACCGGCGCGCGGCGCCGCCAGGCCACCGGCGCGACCACGAGCGTGCCGAGGACGAACGCCGGCGCCTCGTAGGGCGACCACGTCTGGGCGGGCAGTGCGACGAGGGCGAGCCACAGGACCCCGGCGGCGGCCGCGTCCACGGCGAACGGGTGCCGTCGCAGCCCGGCGGCCAGGGCGTCCAGGGGGTGGTCCATCGCCCGTCGAATCTAGGCAGTGCGCGGCCGGACGTCGTCCTCCCGCGGGATGATCCGGGCGTCCCGCCGGAGGACGACGCGGTCAGCCGCCGACGTTGCAGCCGACGAGGACGGAGACGACGTCGATCGGCGCGAAGGCCGTGCCGTCCTCGGCGACCAGGCCCTCGATCCGCAGCCGGCCGTCGCTCTCGCCGCAGTCCTCCCCCGGCGGGTCGACGGTCATCGCCAGGTCGCCCGCGACGGCGGACTGCCGGCCGGTGGGCTCGACGCCGACGAGCGCGTCCGTGCAGAGGTCCACGGTCAGGTCCCCCGGGCCGCGGAGGACCTCGACCGTGACGCCGGGGTCGGGGAGCCGGGCGGAGACCTCCGTCGGCCCGTCGGCGGGCCGGTCGGCGACGTCCACGGTGACCGTCACCGCGAGCTCGCCGGACGCGGTCGCGGCCCAGAAGAACACGTCCCGGCAGGCGTCGCCGCGGACGAGCTCGACCGTGCCGGCGAGTGCACCGGCGGGCGACGCCGCGCCGCGGACGTCGGTCGTGCAGGCGACCAGCGACGCGGCGAGCGCGAGGGCGGATCCGGTCCGTCGGAGGGCGGCGGGCATCGGCGCAGTGTGCCGCGCGGGCGGCGGTTCCGGGGCCGTCGCGGCGCGGGTGGGGCGCTCAGCGGCTGCCGAGGTGGCGCAGCAGCGTCTCGCCGACGTCGCGCATCGCGGCGACCTGGGCGGGGCTCAGCTGGTCGAACAGGTGCGTGCGGACGCTCTCCACGTGCACGTGCGCGGCGGCCTCGAGCGCGGCGAAGCCCTCGTCGGTGAGGACGGCGAGCTGGCCGCGACCGTCCTCGGCGCACACCCGGCGCTGCACCCAGCCGCGCTCCTCGAGCCGGGAGACCGCGTGCGAGAGCCGGCTGCGCGAGGACAGGCAGCGGTCGGCGAGCTCGCTCATCCGCAGCGCGCGGCCCGGGGTCTCCGAGAGCGCCACGAGGATCTCGTAGTACGCGTGCGAGATGCCGGTCGCCGAGGTGAGGTCGCGGTCGAGCCGGTCGGTCAGCAGCTGGGTGCTGTAGAGGTACGCGCGCCAGGCCTTCTGCTCCTCCGCGTCCAGCCAGCGCGTGCCGCCCGGGGTGGGGTCCGGCGATCCCGACGAGGTCATGTCGCCAGCCTACTGGCGGAATAGTCAAGCCTTCAACTACGCTCTGTCGGCAGAAGGTCAAACGCTCAACCACTGGAGAACACCATGACCAGCTCCACCGCCGTCCAGATCCCCGGCTACGTCGCCGGCACCTGGGACATCGACGCGACCCACTCCACCGTGGGCTTCTCGGTCCGCCACATGATGGTCAGCAAGGTCCGCGGCTACTTCCGCGAGTTCTCGGGTGAGATCACCACCGCCGCCGACCCGGCGCAGTCGACCGTGACCGCCCGCATCGACATGGACTCCATCGACACCCGCCAGGAGCAGCGCGACGCGCACATCCGCTCCGCGGACTTCTTCGACGTCGGCAACCACACCGAGATGACCTTCCGCTCCACCGAGGTCCGCACCGACGGCGCCGACTGGAGCGTCGTCGGCGACCTCACCATCAAGGGCATCACCAAGCAGGTGACCCTGGAGCTCGAGCTCAACGGCTTCGGCCCCGACGCCTACGGCGGCACCCGCGCCGGCTTCAGCGCCAGGACCGAGATCTCCCGCAAGGCCTTCGGCGTCGACATCGACATGCCCATGGACGGCGGCGGCGTCGTCGTCGGCGACAAGATCAGCGTCGAGCTCGAGATCGAGGCCGTGCTCCGCACCGCCTGAGCCCCTTGCCGCCGGTGACCCGGCGGAGCCCACGACGGAGGTCCCGGGTCGCCCGGGGCCTCCGTCGTCGCGTGTCCTGCGTCACGGTCGGGAACCCGGGGCCCTCCGGCGCCGACCAGGGGGACGTGCGAGAGAAGCGGGCGGCCGCCTGGCCGTGGGTGGCGACGGCGGCACGGCTGCTGCTGGGCGGGGTGTTCGTCGTCGCCGGTGTCCTCAAGCTCCCCGACCCGGCGGCGGCCGAGCGGGCGGTGCGCGCCTACCGGCTGCTGCCCGAGGGGCTGGTCGACCCCGTCGCGTTCGGCCTGCCGGTCGTCGAGATCGCCGTCGGGCTTGCCCTGCTGGCCGGCGTCGCCGTGCGGGCGGCCGCCGTCGCCTCGGCGGTCCTGCTCGTGGTCTTCGTGGCGGCCGTGGCCTCCGCGTGGGCCCGCGGCCTGCAGATCGACTGCGGCTGCTTCGGCGACGGCGGCCAGGTGGCCGCGGCCGACACCGCCTACCCCGCCGAGCTCGCCCGCGACGGCGCGCTGCTGCTGGTGGCCCTCGCGCTGGCCCGCCGGCCGCGCTCGCGGCTGGCCCTGGGCGGCGCGCCGCTCACCGTTCCCGAGGAGGTCCCCGCCCGTGCCCGCTGACCGCGACCGCCGCGAGGTCGCCCGCCGGCGGATCGAGGAGAAGCGGGCCGCCGAGGCCGCCCGCGCCGCGGCCCTCCGCCGCCGCCGCACGCTGCTCGGTGCGGTCGTGGCCGCCGTCGTCCTCGTCGTGGCCGTCGTCGTCGTCATCGCCGTGCAGTCCGGGCGCACCGCGACCTCGGCGGACGCGCCCGTGCCCGCCGGCACGAGCGAGCAGGGGACCGCCGTCGCCGTCGGGACGGCGGGTGCCCCGGTGGTCGTCGACGTCTACGAGGACTTCCAGTGTCCGCACTGCGCGACGCTGGAGGAGCAGGTCGGCCCCACCTTGCGGCAGCTCGCCGACGCCGGGACGGTCCTGCTGCGCTACCGGCCGATGGCCTTCCTCGACGAGGCCTCCACCACCGACTACTCGACCCGTGCGCTCAACGCCGCCGGCGCCGTGCTGGACGCCGCCGGCCCCGACGCCTTCGGCACCTTCCACGACCGGCTGTTCGCCGAGCAGCCCGCCGAGGGCGGCGCGGGTCTGTCCGACGACCGGCTGGTCGACCTGGCCGCGCAGGCCGGCGCGACGGGCCCGGACGTCGCCGACGCCATCCGCGACCGGCGCTACGGCGACTGGACCGCGCGGGTCACCGACGCCGCCAGCCGCGCCGGGATCACCGGCACACCCACGGTGCTGGTCGACGGCGACCGGCTCGACCCCGGCCAGCTGACCGCCGACGGCGTGACCGCCGCGGTCCAGGCCGCGGCGGCCTGAGCCGGGCGGCGGGGGAGACTGGGGGTCATGACCACGTCGCCGCTCGCCCGCGCCCGCACCCGCTTCCCGTCCGCCGCCCTGGTCGCGGCCGGGCTCGCGGCGGGGTTCGGCATCGCGCAGGGCACCGGCGTCCGCGCGCTGGGCGGGGCGGTGTTCCTGGCCGGGGGAGCGGCCGCGGCCTGGCTGTGGGTGCAGCGCCGCGGCTGGGCCGTCGCGCTCGGCCTGGGCGGGCTCTACGTCGGCGCGTTCGTGCTGGCCCACGTCCTGGCCCTGGGCGTGGGCATGCCGGCCTGGCTCGCCGTCGGGCTCGTCACGCTGGCCGCCGCCGGCGTCACCGCCGCGGTGGCCGACCGGCCCTGACCCAAGCTGCCCGGCGGTCCGCAGGCCCGCACCCCGCGGTGCCGTCGTCGCCGCGCCGCGCGACGGGAGCGCCGGCCGGTGACGGTCCCGCCCGCGGTGAGACTGATCACGATCACCCCCGCCGACCCCTCTCGCGGGGCTCGCGGGGGACGGGGCGCGCCTGCCGGTCCACTAGCATGGGAAGGTCGCCGCGCCGGCGGCCGTTGAACCCGGTGTCTGTGGTGCCCCGAGGCCGTGAGCCCGGGGGTGCCGACTCCCGAACCCCCTGAGGTGCCTCTCCGCATGCCCACTCGCAACGACCTGCGCAACGTGGCGATCGTCGCGCACGTCGACCACGGCAAGACCACCCTGGTCGACGCCCTCCTCCGCCAGGCCGGCGCCCTGGGCCGCGCCAAGGGCGAGGGCACGGACGCCGACACCACGCAGGACCGCGTGATGGACTCGATGGACCTCGAGCGCGAGCGCGGGATCACCATCCTCGCGAAGAACACCGCGATCCGCCTGGCCGACGACGAGGGCAACCCCGTCGTGGTCAACATCGTCGACACCCCCGGGCACGCCGACTTCGGCGGTGAGGTCGAGCGCGGCCTGTCCATGGTCGACGGCGTCGTGCTGCTGGTCGACGCCTCCGAGGGGCCGCTGCCGCAGACCCGCTTCGTGCTGCGCAAGGCGCTGGGCAAGGGGATGCCGGTCATCCTCGCGGTCAACAAGACCGACCGCGCCGACGCCCGCATCGAGGAGGTCGTCGACGAGAGCTACGAGCTGTTCATGGAGCTGCTCGAGGACTCCGGCCTGGACTCCGACGCGCTCGAGTTCCCGATCGTCTACTGCAACGGCCGCACCGGTCAGGCGTCGCTCAACCGGCCGGAGAACGGCACCGTCCCCGACAGCCCGGACCTCGCGCCGCTGGTGAAGACGCTGCTGGACACGATCCCGCCGCCGTCCTACGACGCCGAGGAGCCCCTGCGGGCGCAGGTGACCAACCTCGACGCCTCGCCGTTCCTCGGCCGACTGGCGCTGCTGCGCATCCACTCCGGTGAGATGAAGCGCGGCCAGCAGGTCGCCTGGTGCCGCACCGACGGCACCATCAAGAACGTCAAGATCACCGAGCTGCTCGTCACCGAGGGCCTCACCCGCACCCCGGCCGAGAGCGCCGGCCCCGGCGACCTCGTCGCCATCGCCGGCATCGAGGACATCATGATCGGCGACACCCTCGCCGACCCGAACGACCCGCGCCCGCTGCCGCCGCTGACGGTGGACGAGCCCTCGATCTCGATCACGATCGGCATCAACACCTCGCCGATCTCGGGCAAGTCGGGCAAGAAGCTCACCGCCCGCCTCATCAAGAACCGCCTCGACCAGGAGCTGGTCGGCAACGTCTCGGTGCGCATGCTGCCCACCGAGCGCCCCGACACCTGGGAGATGCAGGGCCGCGGCGAGCTCGCCCTGGCGATCCTCGTCGAGCAGCTGCGCCGGGAGGAGTTCGAGCTCACCGTCGGCCGGCCGACCGTCGTCACCAAGGAGATCGACGGGAAGCTGCACGAGCCGGTCGAGCGGGTCACCATCGACGTCCCCGGCGACTACGTCGGCACGCTCACCCAGGCGCTGGCCACCCGTCGCGGGCGCATGGAGAACCTGGTGCACCACGACACCGGCTGGGCGCGGATGGAGTACGTCGTCCCCTCCCGCGGGCTCATCGGGTTCCGCACCGAGTTCCTCACCGAGACCCGCGGCACCGGCGTCCTCAACCACAACCTCGAGGGCTACGAGCCGTGGCTGGGCGACATGCGCGCCCGCCCGACAGGCTCCCTGGTCGCCGACCGGCAGGGCGTGGCCACCTCCTACGCGATGTTCTCGCTGCAGGAGCGCGGCTCGCTGATGGTCGCCCCCGGCACCGAGGTCTACGAGGGCATGATCGTCGGGGAGAACTCCCGCCCCGACGACATGGACGTCAACATCACCAAGGAGAAGAAGCTCACCAACATGCGGTCATCGACCGCGGAGGAGCTGGAGCGGCTGATCCCGCCGCGCATCCTGAACCTGGAGCAGGCGCTGGAGTTCTGCGCCGAGGACGAGTGCGTCGAGGTCACCCCGGCCGCCGTCCGCGTCCGGAAGGTGATCCTCGACCAGAACGAGCGCGGCAAGTCCAAGAACCGCAAGCCCAAGCCCGCCTAGTCCCCGACGCCCCCGGCCCCTCCCGGCCGTGATCACGGGGTCGTTGCCGCCGCGCCCGGTGTGTCCGGGCGTGTCCGCGGCAACGACCCCGTGCTCGTCTCGGGGAGGGGGCGCCGTCCGCGCGGCTCAGCGGGGGGCGGTGAGGATGCGGGGGCCGTCCTCGGTGACCGCGACCGTGTGCTCCACGTGCGCGGCGCGGCTGCCGTCGGCGCTGCGCAGCGTCCAGCCGTCCGCGTCCACCCGGTAGTCGTCGCTGCCGCCGGCCAGGAACCACGGCTCGATCGCGATGACCAGGCCCGCGCGCAGCCGCAGCCCGCGGCCCGGGCGGCCCTCGTTGGGCACGTGCGGCGCCTCGTGCATGGTGCGGCCCACGCCGTGGCCGCCCTGGTCGGTGTTGATGCCGCAGCCACCGGCCCGGCCGACCCGCCCGATGGCGGCCGAGATGTCGCCGACCCGGTTGCCGACCACGGCCGCGGCGATGCCCGCGGCCAGCGCCCGCTCGGTGGTGGCGACGAGCTGCAGGTCCTCGGGGCGGGGCGTGCCGATCGGGTAGGTGCGCGCCGCGTCGCCCACCCAGCCGTCGAGCGTGGCCCCGGCGTCGACGCTGAGCAGGTCGCCGTCCTCCAGTTCCACCGGCGTCGGGATCCCGTGCAGCGCCACGTCGTTGACCGACAGGCACACCACGCCCGGGAACGGCGGGGTGGTCGCCGCCGGCGCGTAGCCCAGGAACGGCGAGGTGGCCCCGGCGTCGGCCAGGACGTCGCGGGCGACGGCGTCCAGCTGGGTCAGCCGCACCCCGGGTGCGGCCAGGGCCTGGATCGCCGCGTGCATGTCGGCGACCACGGCACCGGCCGCGCGCATCGCGTCGATCTCCCCGGGGGTCCGCAGCTCGATCATCGTCCACCTTTCGGTATTGGTATCCCGGTATTACTATCACGGCCATGGTGCGACCGCCGCTGAGCCCCGAGGAGCGCGAGCGCGGCCGCCGGCTGGGGGCGCTGCTGCGGGCCGCCCGCGGTGACCGCACACCCGCCGAGGTCGCGGCGGCGTCCGGGGTGAGCCTCGAGGCGCTGCGCAAGATCGAGGCGGGCCGGGTGCCCACCCCGGCGTTCTTCACCGTCGCGGCGCTGGCCCGGGCCCTCGACGTCCCCCTCGACCGGCTCGCCGCCGACCTGGCCGACCCGGCGCCCGGGGCCGTGCTCTCCGCCTGACCGCGACCCCTCCCGGGTGATCGTGATCGGCCCGTGACGTGCCGTGATGACCGGCCGGGCGGCGGCGGCGCGCCCGCCGCGGACGCGCCCGTCGGCGCGCCGCGCCGGACCTACGTTCGTCTCGGGCCTCCCTGACCGCTCCGGTCCCGGCGGGGCGCCGCACCACTGGCACGGACGGAAGGCGGGCTGACGCTGATGAGGACTCCCCGAACGGGACTGCTGCCCGAGGCCGAGGGGCACCGGGGTGGGATCGACGTCCGGGTGAGCATGCGCAGCGACGCCGGTGACGGCGACCCGGGCTTCGACGGCGCCTGGTTCCCCCGCAGCCGTGACCTCGCCGTCGAGGTCCCCGAACTGGTGGCCGCGCTCGACCGGCGCGGCGTGCACGTCGAGCGCTTCACCTACGCCATCGACGCGTGGCTGCCCGCCCCGCGCAAGCTCGTCGTGGGTGGCCGCGTGGTGCGCACCGGCGGCTTCCGCAGCATGGAGCCCGGCGCGGTGTGCCTGACCTGGGCCGGCGGCAACAAGCGGGCCGACCTGCTCGTCGTGCCCCCGGAGACCGACGTCGTCACCGGCGCCCGGGCGCTGCGGCTGTGCACCCGCCGCGGCCTGCCCCGCTCGCCCCAGATGGTGCTGGCCGCCGCCCGGGCCACCCCGCTGCCCCAGGTGCCGGTGCTGCGCGCCGTCTGAGCCCGGCGCCCGCGGACCGCGTTGCGCCCTCGGTGAACCGGGTGGACGGCGGGGGAGGGCGGCCGCTGTCCTGAGGGGCATGCGACTGCTCGTCCTCGGCGGCACCCTGTTCCTCGGCCGGCACGTCGTCGCCGCGGCGCTCCGGCGCGGCCACGAGGTGGCCACCCTCACCCGCGGCGTGACCGGCCGGCCTCCCGCGGGCGTGCGCGCGCTGCACGGCGACCGCGACGACCCCGCGACGCTCCCCGCCGTCCTGCGGGACTGGACGCCCGAGCTCGTCGTCGACACCTCGTGCCAGACCCGCGCCGCGGCCCGCAACGCCGCCGCGGCGTGCCGCGACGGCGCGCTCGGGGACCTGCGGGGCTACGCCTTCGTCAGCAGCCTGAACGCCTACCGCCACTGGCCGCCGGGGCCGGTGCGCGGGGAGGACGAGCCGGTCTGGGACGACGGCGACGACGACGGGTACGGCCCGACCAAGGCCTTCGCCGAGCGGGAGCTCGCCGCGGTGCTCGGGGACCGTTTCCTGACCGCGCGGGCGGGCCTGGTCGCGGGCCCCTACGACACGGTGGACCGGCTGGGCTGGTGGCTGCGGCGGATGGCCCGCGGCGGGGAGGTCGTCGTCCCGGACGCCCTCGACCAGCCCATCGCCCTCGTGGACGCGCGCGACCTGGCCGGCTGGCTGGTGGCGATGGCCGAGCGGGGCGTGGGCGGCCCGGTGAACGCCACGGCACCGGCCGGCACGACCACCTACGGCGGGCTGCTCGAGACCTGCCGGGAGGTCACCGGCGGCGGTGCCCGGCTCGTGCCGGTGCCGGAGGAGGACCTGCTCGCCGCCGGGGTGGAGCCGTGGCAGGACCTGCCGTACTGGCTGCCGCGGGAGATGGCCGCCACGGCGTGGGACGTCGGCACCGGCCGCGCCCGCGAGCTGGGGCTGGCGTCCCGGCCGCTGCGCGCGACCGTCGCCGACACCTGGGCGTGGCTGCGGACGGCGGGCGAGCTGCCGCTCCCGCCGCACGGCCTCGCCCGCCCGGGTCTGGCCCCCGACCGGGAGGCGGCGCTGCTCGCGGGCCGCTGAGAGCGCGCCGCCGGGCGCCGGGACGCCGACAGCGTGCGCAGCGGTGCAGGGAACCGGGCGGTTCCTGCACCCCCGCGCACGCTGTCGGGGAGGGGTCGGGTCAGTCCTGCGGCGCGGCGGGGCGGCCCGCGGTGAGCGAGCGCTGCAGGTCGGCGACGTCGGCGGCGTCGGCCGGCGGCACCACGTGGTTCGGCTCGCGCTCCTCCGGAGCGGCCAGCCGGGCGGCCTCGGCGGCCAGGGCGTCGGCGGACTCCTGCGCCCGGTCCTTGCGGTACTGGACGAACGACCACGCGACCGCGGCGGCCCAGACGACGTACAGGACGGCGTAGACGGCGTACCGGACGCCGTCCGGGGCGTCGATCCAGTCGCTGCGCAGCAGGGTGCGGGTGTTGGTGACGATGATGATCCCGCCGACCAGGGAACCCAGCAGCCGGGGCGGCACGTGGCGCACCAGCCAGGCGGCGATCGGCGCGGCGACCATGCCGCCGATCAGCAGGGCCAGCACCCAGCCGACGTCGATGCCCTGCGAGCCGAGGGAGAAGAGGAAGCCGAGGCTGGCGGCCAGGGCCACGAGGAACTCGGACGTGTCGATCGAGCCGATCACCTTGCGCGGCTCCATGCGGCCGCTGGCGAGGATCGCCGGGGTGCCGACCGGGCCCCAGCCGCCGCCGCCGGTCGCGTCCACGAAGCCGGCGACCAGGCCCAGCGGGCCGAGGAACCGCTTGCGCATCGGCTTGCCGAGGTTGCGCCGGTCGATGCCGCGGAGGGTGAACCGGACCAGCAGGTAGACGCCCAGGCCCAGCAGGATCATCGACATGACCGGGGCGGCCACCTCGGTGGAGAGGTTCGACAGCACGGTCGCGCCCGCGAAGGCGCCGATCGCACCGGGGATGCCGATCTTCGCGACGACCCGCCAGTCGACGTTGCCGAATCGCCAGTGCGCGACCCCCGACATCAGCGTGGTGCCGATCTCGGCCAGGTGCACGGTCGCCGACGCCGCGGCCGGGTTGGTGCCGATGGCCAGCAGGAGCGTGGTCGACGTGACGCCGTAGGCCATGCCGAGGCTGCCGTCGACGAGCTGGGCGCCGAGGCCGGCGAGGGCGAGCAGGACCAGGGTCTTCATCAGGCAGGGCTCCGGGAGGGGGCCCGCGGGCGCGCGGGGGCGCGCGGCGCCGCGAGGAGGGGCGGGAGGGGGTGCGGGAGCTCAGCAGCCCGGACAGCGCGCGGTGCAGACGCGGAGCAGGTCGACGTGGATCCGCCCCACGAGGAACACCGCCGTCGCCGCCACGGGCTCAATGTCTACCAGACCGGTCGACATACGCCACCCCGGGTCCCGCAGTGTGGGAGAGGACACCGTCACCCGCGCAGGACGTCGTCGCGGACCGTCGTCCACGCCAGCAGGCCACCGAGGGCGAACAGGCCGGCGCAGGCCAGCATCGCCGTCCGGTAGGCGGTGGTGAACGCCGCCGGGTCGGCGTAGTCGTCACCGGCCAGGCCCACGGCCACCGGCAGCGCGGCGACGGCGAGCAGCTGCGCGGCGCGCGCCACGGCGTTGTTCACCCCGCTCGCGGCCCCGGTCAGCGCGTCGGGTGCGGCGGCCAGGACCGTGGCGGTCAGCGGGGCGGCGGTGGCGGCCATCCCCAGTCCCAGCAGGAGCGACCCGGGCAGGACGTCGAGCACGTAGGGCCCGCCGCCGTCGACGCCGGCCAGCAGGGCGGTGCCGGCCGCGGCGATGAGCGGACCCGCGGTCATCGGCCGGCGCGGCCCGTGCCGCGCAGCCAGGGACCCGGCGCTCGGCGACAGGAGGCTGACCAGCGCGATGGAGGGGAGCATCGCCGCACCGGCGGCGGTCGCGCCGTAGCCGAGCACCGTCTGCAGCTGCAGGACGAGGAACAGCAGGACGCCGCCCAGCGCCCCGTAGACGGCGAGGGTGGACAGGTTCGCGCCGGTGAACTGCCGGTCGGCGAACAGCCGCGGCGGCAGCAGCGGGTCGGTGGTCCGCCGCTCGTGGACCACGAACGCCGCGGCGGCCAGCAGCCCCGCCGCGCCCACCGCGAGGACCTCCCCGACCGGTGGCCGCTCCCCGGCGCGGATCAGCGCGTAGGTCACCCCACCCAGGGCCAGCACCCCCAGCAGCGCCCCCAGGACGTCGAACCGGCCGGCCGGCCCCGCCGACCGGCTCTCGGGCACGTGCCGGCCGGAGACGACCAGCACCACAACCGCCACCGGCACGTTGAGCAGGAAGACCAGCCGCCAGCTCCCGGCGTCCACCAGCGCCCCACCGAGGAAGGGCCCCACCAGCCCGGCCACCCCGCCCAGCGCCGACCACAGCCCGATCGCGCGCGCCCGGTCGCCCGGTCGCACCGACGCCTGCACCAGCGCGAGGCTGCCCGGCGTCAGCAGCGCGGCGCCGACGCCCTGGACCGCCCGCGCGGCCACCAGTTGGCCGGTGTCCTGCGCCAGGCCGCACAGCAGCGAGGCCACCGCGAACCAGGCCACGCCGACCAGGAACACCCGGCGGCGGCCGTAGCGGTCGCCCAGCGCGCCGCCGAGCAGCACCAGGGCGGCGAGGGCGAGCGTGTAGCCGGTGACGGTCCACTGCAGGCCCGCCAGCGACGCGTCGAGGTCCGCGCCGATCGCCGGCAGGGCGACGGTGACCGCGGAGGCGTCGAGGAACGCCATGCCCGACGCCAGCACGGTGGCGGCCAGCAACCAGCGGGCGCGGGCGGTGCCCAGCGCCACGGGTCCGGGGCCGCCCGCCGCCACGGGCTCCGGCACGGCGGGGCTCAGCCGACGACCAGGCCGGTCAGGAGGTAGGCCACCGCCGCCACCGCGCCCGCCGCGGGCAGGGTGACGACCCAGGCCACGACGATGCTGCGGGCCACGCCCCAGCGGACCGCGGAGAACCGGCGGGTCGCGCCGACGCCCATGATCGACGTCGTCGTGATGTGCGTGGTCGACACCGGCACGGCGAACACCGTCGCCGTCGTCACCATCACCCCGGAGGCGACGGTCTGGGCGGCGAAGCCGCCCGCGGGGGTGAGCTGGATGATCCGCCGGCCCAGCGTGCGCATGATCCGGAACCCGCCGGCGTAGGTGCCCGCGCTCAGCGCGAGGGCCGCCGCGAAGACCACCCACAGCGGCACCTCGAAGTCGTCGATCTCCCCGGCGGTGTACAGCGCCAGGGTGATGACGCCCATGGTCTTCTGCGCGTCCTGCAGGCCGTGGCCCAGCGCCATGGTCGCCGAGCTGACGATCTGCGCGTAGCGGAACCCGCGGTTGGCCCGCGAGACGTTGGCGCCGCGGAAGGTCCACAGGATCGCGAGCATGAACAGGTAGCCCAGCCCGAAGCCGACCAGCGGCGAGGCCACCATCGGGATGACGACCTTGTCGAGGATCCCCATCCACTGCACGCTGTGCGCGGCCGCGAGCGCCGCCCCGACGAGACCGCCGATGAGCGCGTGCGAGGACGACGACGGCAGCCCGAAGTACCAGGTGATCAGGTTCCAGACGATCGCACCGATCAGGGCCGCGAAGACGATCTGCAGCCCCTCGTCGCCCTCCGGGGCGTCGATGATGCCCTCGCCGACCGTCTTGGCCACCTCGGTCGACAGCAGGGCGCCGATGAGGTTCATCACCGCCGCCAGCGCCAGCGCGATGCGCGGGGTGAGGGCCTTGGTGGAGACCGCGACGGCGATCGCGTTGGCCGCGTCGTGGAAGCCGTTGGTGTAGTCGAAGGCCAGGGCCACGAGGACGATCGCGATGAGCGCGAGGAACGCGGCGTCCATCAGGTGAGGTCCATCAGGTGAGGTCCATCCCGGCCTACGACTCCTTGACCGTGATCGTCTCGACGACGTTGGCCACGTGCTCGAAGGCGTCGGCGGCCTCCTCGAGCTGGTCGGCCACCTCCTTGAGCTTGAGGATCTCCAGCGCGTCGAACTCGCCGCTGTAGAGCCGCGACAGCAGCCGGCGGTACAGCTTGTCCGCCTCGTTCTCGATGCGGTTGACCTCGATCCAGTAGTCGGAGAGGTCCTTCATCGTGCGCAGCCGCGGCATCGCCTCGGCGGTGGTCTGCGCCGCGCGCTGCAGGAGCGCGGTCTGCTGGTGCATCTCGGCCGGCAGCGTGCCCAGGCCGGTCAGGATGACCAGGTCCGCGGCCGCCTCGACGAAGTCCATGACGTCGTCGAGGTCGCTGGCCAGGTTGTAGATGTCCTCGCGGTCGAACGGCGTCACGAAGCTCGAGTTGAGCTGCCGGAAGATCGCGTGGGTGGACTGGTCGCCCACGTGCTCCAGCTCGCGCAGCCGCGCCGCGAGCTCGTCGCGGCGCGCGTGGTCGTGGATGAAGTCGCTCAGGACGTCGGTCGCGGCCACCAGGTTCTCCGCCGAGGCGGTGAACAGGGGGAAGAAGCTCGAGTCCTTGGGCGTGAGGCTGAAGGGCACGTGTCGCTCCGGTCGGCAGTGGGTTCCCGGACGGCCGCTCGCGAGGGGAGCGGTCGCACGGCCGTCGGGGAGCATAGGTGCCCGGTTTGCGCGTTGTTCACCGTGGCGTCACCCGCGCGCCGCGTCGTCCCCCCGCGCGGAGAGCGCTGTGACGAGGTCCTCACGCGCACGGGCGACGCGGGAGCGGATCGTGCCGACCGGGCAGCCGGCCACGTCGGCCGCCTCGGCGTAGGGGAGTCCGAGCAGCTGGGTGAGCACGAAGGCCTCCCGGCGCTCGGCGCTCAGCCGGGCCAGCAGGTCGCCGACGACCGCGCCCTCGGCCACCTCGTCGGCGCCGCCGCCCGCGGCGGGGTCCAGCGCCTCCAGCACGTCGTCGTCGCCGACCAGGGTCAGCCGGCGGCGCCGCCGGGCGCGCAGCGCGTCGGCGCAGACCCGGCGGGCGATGGCCAGCAGCCAGGTGCGCAGCGTCGACCGGCCGGCGAAGCGGTGCAGCGAGCCGAACGCCCGCAGGTAGGTCTCCTGCGTCAGGTCGTCGGCGCTGGACCGGTCGACCAGGGCCGCGCACAGCCGCCAGACGTCGGACTGCGTGGCGCGCACGAGGGCGGCGGTGGCGAGGGCGTCCCCCTCGACGGCCGCGGCCGCGTACCGCTCCAGCTCGTCCACTGCCCCGCTCCCGCCGTCGTCGTCCAGGTCACACAGCCGACCGGGAACCACGGGGGCTCGGGGGACGACTACACCACCATGCAGTGTCCCGCATTCCGTGAGGCGGCCTCCGCGCGGCTCGACGGTGAGTCGCCCGGCGTGCCCGCGGCCGAGCTGGACGCGCACCTGGCGGCGTGCGCCGCGTGCGCCGGCTGGGCCGCCGACGCCGCCGCGGTCACCCGCCGGGCGCGGCTGGCCCCCGCCCCGCCGGTGCCCGACCTCACGGTCGCCGTGCTGACGGCCCTGCCGCGCACCCTGCCCGGCGCCGCGGCGGCCGCCCGCACCCGGCTGGCCGACGCCGCGCTGCGGCTGGCGCTGCTGGCGGTCGGGGCGGCCCAGACCCTGCTGGCCTGGCCGGCGCTCGTCACGGGGACGGCGTCGATGAGCGCGCCGGTGCACATGGCGCACGAGACCGGCGCCTGGAACCTGGCGGCGGGCGCGGCCTTCGTCGCCGTCGCGGCCGCCCCGCGCCTGGCCCCGGGGGCGCTGCCGTTCCTGGGCACCTTCGTCGTGCTGCTCACCGCGTTCACCGCCCGCGACCTGGCCGCCGGGCACGTGCACGCCGACCGGGCGGTCGCGCACCTGCTGCTGGTGGCCGGCGTCGCGCTGCTGGCCGCCGTGGCGTGGCGGGGCCGGCGGCGCACGGCGCCGGCCGTCGCCGCGGAGCGCGTGGCCGCGTGAGCGCCCCGACCCCCGCGGCTCCGATCGCGCGCCGCCGTCCCGGAGCCGCGCTGCTCCTGCTGCTGCTCGGCTGGCTCGTCGCCGGGGTCGTGACCGCGGGGCCCGCGGCCGCGCACGCCGAGCTGGTCGGCACCGACCCGGGGGAGGGGGCGCGGCTGGCCGCGGTCCCCGACCGGGTGTCGCTGGAGTTCAGCGAGGGCGTCTCCGTCGGCGCGGGCTACCTGCGCGTCCTGGACGCCCGCGGCGAGCGCGTGGACGCCGGGTCGGTGGAGGTCGACGGCCGCACCGTCGGCGTCGCCCTGCGTGCCGGCCTGGCCGACGGCGGCTACCTGGTGACCTACCGGGTCATCTCCGCCGACTCGCACCCGATCGCGGGGTCCTGGTCGTTCGTCGTCGGCGACGGCCCCCTGGTCGACCCCTCGGTGGCCGGCGCGGCGGACGACACCGACCCGGCGGTCGCCGCGGCGCTGCCGGTGGCCCGCTGGATCGGCTTCGCGGGCCTGGCGCTGGCCGTCGGCGTGCCCGCCTTCCTCGCGCTGTGCTGGCCGGGTGGCTGGGGCTCGGTCGTGCTGCGCCGGGCCGGCACCGCCGGGCTGGGGGCCGTCGCCCTCGGCGCGGTGCTGTCCTTCCTGCTGCAGGGGCCCTACGCCGCGGCCGCCGGCCTCGGGTCGGTGGCCGACCCCGCGCTGCTGTCGGCCACCGCCCGCTCCGAGCTCGGCATCGCGCTGCTGCTGCGGGTGGCCATGACCGCCGCCCTGGCCCTGCTGCTGCGCCCGTGGCTGCGCCGGGGCGCCAGCCCGCCGCGGCGGAGCCTGGCCGTCGGCGGGGTCCTGGCCGCGGGGCTGGTCGTGACCACCGCCGCCGTCGGGCACCCGGTGGCCGGCCCCTACCCGGCGATCGCCGTGGCCGCCGCCGTCGCGCACGTCACGGCCATGGTGGTGTGGCTCGGCGGGCTGGCCGCGCTGCTGGCGGCCGTGCTGCGCGACGGCGTCCCGGCCCGGGAGATGGCCGCCGCGCTGTCCCGCTTCTCGCGGCTGGCGGCCCTGGCGGTGACCGTGCTGGTCGTCTCCGGGGTCGTGCAGGCGGTGCGCGAGGTCGGGTCGCCGGAGGCGCTGTTCTCCACCGGCTACGGCCGGGTGCTGCTGGCCAAGCTCGCCGTCGTGCTGCTCCTGCTGGCGGCCGCCGGCGTCTCCCGGGTGTGGGTGCAGCAGCGGCTGGGCGTCCGCCGCCCCCGGCCGCCCCGCCGCCGGGTCACCGCCCACGCGTTCGCCGCGCCCGGGGAGCCGGAGCCGGCGCCGGAGGTGGTGAGCGCCGCCGCGGCCCGCGAGGAGGAGCTGGCCGAGGGGGCGGGCGCCGAGCGCGGGACGCTGCGGCGGTCGGTGCTGGTGGAGCTGGGCCTGGGCGTCGTCGTGCTGGCGCTGTCGGCCGTGCTCGTCGGCAGCCCGCCCGCCCGCGCCACCGCGGCCGAACCGGTCGACGTGACCCTGCCGCTGCAGTCGGCGGGCGGCGAGGACGGCTCGGTGCAGATCTCGCTGGACCCGGCCAGCCCCGGCGCGAACACCCTGCACGTGTACCTGTTCGACGCCGAGGGCCGGCTCA
The DNA here is from genome assembly GCF_054050555.1 of Blastococcus sp. SYSU D00695. NCBI lineage: Bacteria > Bacillati > Actinomycetota > Actinomycetes > Geodermatophilales > Geodermatophilaceae > Blastococcus > Blastococcus sp. SYSU D00695. The sequence continues at coordinate 182,004 of NZ_JBJGZP010000001.1, forward strand.
GCCAGCCCGAGGACATCCGGGTCACCCTCACCGAGCCCGGCCAGGAGATCGGCCCGCTGGCCGTCGAGCTGCAGCCCGCCGGGCCGGGGCACTACGTCGGCGACGGCGTCGCGATCCCCGCCGCCGGGACGTGGACGCTCGCCGTCTCCGTGCGCCTGGACGAGTTCACCGCCACCACCGCCAGCACCGACTTCCCGGTGCGCTGAGCGCCCCGCCCGACCCGACAGGAGCACCTCCCGTGAACGCCCCGACCCGCGCCCTGCCGCGCCCGCTCGCCCGCCTGGGCGTCGTGCTGCTGGCGGCGCTGACCGCCCTCGCGGCGACGGTCGCCCTCGCCGGCTCGGCGTCGGCCCACGTCACCGTGTCCTCCGCTGATGCCGCGCCGGGCGGGTTCGGCAAGATCACCTTCCGGGTGCCGACCGAGAGCGCCACCGCGAGCACCGTGGCGCTGACGGTGCAGCTGCCGGCGGACGCGCCCCTGGCGTTCGTGAGCACCCAGCCGGTGCCCGGGTGGACGGTGACGACGACGAGCGCCCAGCTGCCCGAGCCGGTCGAGGTCGAGGGGCAGCAGGTGACCACGTACGTGTCGCGGATCGAGTGGCGGGCCGAGGCCGGGGCCGGCATCGCGCCCGGCCAGTTCCAGGAGTTCTCGCTGTCCGGTGGCCCGCTGCCCGACGCCGCCGAGCTGGTCCTGCCCGCGGTGCAGACCTACAGCGACGGCACCGAGGCGGCCTGGATCGAGCCGACCGTCGAGGGCCAGGACGAGCCCGAGCGCCCCGCGCCGGTGCTGACGCTCACCGGGGCCGGGGCCGGGGCCGGTGCACCCGCCGCCGCCCAGGACCCCGACGGGTCGGGGGACGACGCCGCCGCCGGCGGCCTGGCCCTGGGCCTGGCCGTCCTGGCGCTGCTCACCGGCATCGCGGGCGTCGTCCTGGGCCTCCGGGCGGGCCGACGTACCGTGTCCTCGTGACCGCTGCGACCCGCCGCCTGCCCGCGGCGCTCCTGGCCGCCGGCCTCCTGCTGGGCGCGTGCTCGTCGGCCGAGGCGGACTCCGACCCCGACGGCGGGGGTGCCGCGGCCTCCTCGTCGTCCGGGCACGACCACTCCGGCGGCGCGGTCGTCGAGGGCCCCGACGACCGCTACGCGGGCATCGACCTGCCCGAGCCGTACCAGCGGCCGTCGTTCACCCTCACCGACACCTCCGGCGCCGCCTACGACTTCGCCGAGCGCACCGCCGGGACGCCCACGCTGCTGTTCTTCGGCTACACCAACTGCCCCGACATCTGCCCCACGACCATGGCCGACGTCGCGCTGGCCTACCGCCGGCTGGACCCGGCCGTGGCCGAGCAGGTGCAGATGGTCTTCGTGACCACCGACCCGGCGACCGACACCGCCGAGGTCCTGCGGCAGTACCTCGACCGCTTCGACGCCGACCTGCCGGTCTCCTTCGTCGGCCTGACCGGCGACCAGGGCGCGATCGACCGGGCGCAGCTGGCGGCGGGGGTGCCGCTGGCCGAGGAGCAGGGACGGCTGCACTCCACGCAGATGAACCTGTACGGCACCGACGACCTGGCGCACGTCGCGTTCAACGGGGGCAACACCGCCGCGGACATCGCCGGGGACCTCGTCACCGTCGTGGGGGAGTAGCCCGTGCGCAGGACGGCGGCCCGCCTGCTGGTGCTGCTGGCGGGGGTCGTGGCGGTGCTGGCGGTCGCCGGACCGGCGTCGGCGCACGTCGGCGGCGACGTCGCCGGCAGCGACTTCGACGGCCGGGTCACCTCGGTCACCCCCGACCTCCCGGGGGTGACCGTGCGGGTGCTGCAGTTCGGCGACGAGCTCGAGGTCGTCAACACCACCCGCACCGACGTCGAGGTCCCCGGCTACAGCGACGAGCCCTACCTGCGGATCGGCCCGGACGGCGTCTGGCGCAACAGCCGCAGCCCGGCGACGTACCTCAACCTGGACCGCTACGGCCGCGCCGACGTCCCCGACACCGCCGACGCCGAGGCCGAGCCGGAGTGGGTGCAGGTGTCCACGCAGCCGCAGTACGTGTGGCACGACCACCGCACGCACTGGATGAGCGAGGGGCAGCTGCCGCCGCAGGTCGCCGCCGACCCCGACCGCGCCCAGGTGGTGTCGCGCTGGGTGGTGCCCATGACCCACGGGGGGACGGCGGTGGAGGTCGCCGGGGAGCTCACCTGGGCGCCGCCGCCGTCGCCGTGGGTGGTCTGGCCGGCGCACCTGGCGGTGGCCGGGCTCGCGGTGGCCGCGGGACTGCTTGCCCGGGACGCCCGCCCCCTGGGCGTCGCCATGGCCCTGGGCGGGATCGCGGCCCTGGTGCACGCGCTGACCACGCCCGCGCCGCCGGCCAGCATCGCCTCGCACGGCGGGGCGATCGCCGCTGCCCTGTTCCCCGCGCTCGCCGCGGCCCTCGTCGCCGCTCTCGGTGCGCGGGCGGCGTGGCGCGGGAAGGGCGCCATGGCCGGGCTGCTGGCGGTGGTGCTGGGCTGGCTGCTGCTGGTGCAGGGGCTGCCCGACGTCGACGTGATGTGGAGCGCCCACGTGCTGGCCGCCGGCCCGGAACCGCTGGCGCGGGCGGTCGTGGCGCTGCTGCTGGGGCTGGGCGCGGGCCTGGTGGTCGGCGGGGTGGCGGCGGTCCGTCGCTTCCGCGAGACCGCCGCCCCCCGCCCGGACCCGGTGGGCTGAGCCCACCTCCGCGGCGCGCGGCAGGTCAGGCGGTGGCCTCGACCGGACGCAGCCGGCCCCGGCCGGAGAACAGCTCGTTGGCGCGCTGCAGGTCGGCCTCGAAGTCCACCTCGACGGCGGAGAACGAGCTGATGTCCACCGGCACCACGCGCAGCCCGGCGGCGTCGATCGCGGTCTCGATGCCGCGCTCGAAGTAGTCCTGCGCGCCGCAGGCCTCCAGGTGCTCCACCAGCACCGGCTTGTCCGCCCCCGACACGTAGTTGATCCCCACGGCCTCGCCCAGGCCGCCGCGGACCGTCTTGGACAGCTCGGCGATGCAGCCGTCGGCGTCGAGGGTGTACTTGACCTCCTCGTCGGCGACGGTGGAGGTGTCGACGCAGACGAAGCTCTCGTCGGCACGGACCCGGGGCAGCGCGGCCTCCAGCACCGCCGCGTCGAACACGACGTCGCCGTTGAGCCAGAGCACGCCGCCGTCCCGGGTGGCCCGCAGCGCGCGCAGCAGGCTCTTGGACGTGTTGGTCCGCGCGTAGTCCGGGTTGTAGGTGAACCGCACGTCGGGGGCGGCCCGCATGACCCGCTTGGCCTTGAAGCCCACGACGACGGTGACGTCGACGGCCGGGCCGAACACCTCGCGCAGCGTGTCCAGCTGGCGCCGCAGGATGCTGCGGCCGTCGTGCAGCGGCGTCAGGGGCTTCGGGTGCGGGCGTCCCAGCCGGGTGCCCATCCCGGCGGCCAGGACGACCACCTGGACCGGGTCGGTCGCCGGCTCCCGGGGGGTGGCGGAGTGGGCGATGCCCCGCGGACCGGTGGCCGGTGCGGCGTCGAGAGCGCTGTCAGCGATGCGCACTGTCGTCCCCTCCTCGGGTGTCGGTGGCGCCGGCGGACACCGTGTCCGCCGGGAAGAGCAGGTCGAGGACGCGGTCGGTGGCGTGCCCGTCCTCGAGGGAGCAGAAGGTCTCGCGGAACCGCGCGTAGCGCTCCGCGCTGCGGGCCATGACGCCGTCGAGGTCGGCGAGCGCCTCGACGAGCTCGGCGCTGGTGCGCAGCAGCGGCGTGGGTGCGACCTCGGCGAGGTCGAAGTAGAAGCCCCGCAGCTCGTCGGAGAAGTACTCCAGGTCGTAGGTCAGGAACAGCAGCGGCTTCCCGGTGATCGCGAAGTCGAACATCGTCGACGAGTAGTCGGTCACCATCACGTCCGCGGCCAGGTACAGGTCGCGGATGTCGGGGTGGTCGCACACGTCGCGGACCGCCGACCCCGGGGGGACGTCCAGCCGGTCCCGGACCATGTTGTGCAGCCGCAGCAGCAGCACGTGGTCCTCGCCGAGGCGCGCGGTGAAGTCGTCGAGGTCGACGGCGAACTCGAAGTCCCGCGGCCCGGTCCGCTCGAACACCAGGTCGTCGCGCCACGTGGGCGTGTAGAGGACGGCGGTCTGGTCCTCGCGCAGCCCGAGCTCGGCGCGCACCCGGGCGCGCACCGCGTCGCGCTCGGGGCTGCTGAGCAGGTCGTTGCGCGGGTAGCCGGTCTCGTGCACCGGGCGGTCGAAGCCGAAGGCGCGCCGGAAGCGGGGCGTGCTCGCGGGGTTCGGCGACAGCAGCAGGTCCCACCGGGCGATGTCGTGCTCCAGGTAGGCCAGCCGCCCCTCCGGCGCCCACAGGACGTCGTTGTGGATCCGCTTGAGCGGCGTGCCGTGCCAGGTCTGCAGGTAGGTGCTTCCCGGCCGCTTCTCCCAGTCCAGCGGGATGTGGTCGTTGGAGACGACCAGGTCGGCCCGCTCCAGCGCGGCGATGGACTCCGGGCTGCCGAACTCGACGGTGCGCACGCCGGCGGGGAAGCCGGCCTGCGTGTGCGGCGCGGACAGCCACGTGTGGGTGGCGTCGACCCCGCGGCGCAGCAGTTCCTCGTACAGCGCGCGGGGGCTGTCGGAGAAGTGCCCGCGGAAGGCGACGTAGACGATGTCGGTGGTGGTCACCGGGTTCCTCCCGTGGTGGATCCGCCGCGGCGCCGCAGCACCGGCAGCAGCAGGTCGGCCAGCTCCCGCCAGGAGCCGACGACGGTCAGCGCGCCGGCCTCGCGGAGGGCGGCGGCGCGCTCGGCCCGCTCGGCGGGGGCGACGAAGAGCAGGTTGCCGACCGTGGGGCAGCCGGCGCGGACGGCCGACAGCGTCCCGGCGACCGAGTCCTCCACGGCCAGGCCGGTCTCCGGCGCGATGCCCAGCTGCTCGCAGGCGTGCAGGTAGACGGCGGGGTCGGGCTTGCTGGTCGGCACCGGCAGCGAGTCCTCCGCGCTGTAGCGGACGGCGGCCGGCAGCACGCCGTCCAGGCCGGTGGCGCGGAAGCAGGCGTCGAGCCGGGTCAGCGCGCTGGAGCTCACCACCGCCGGCAGCAGGTGACCGGCCAGCTCGGTGACCGCCGCCGTGGTCTCCTCGTGCGGCCGGAGCACCTCGCCGAGGTACGCGGTGACGGCGCGCTTCTCCTCGGCCACCCACGGCTCGACGTCGGCCTCGGGCCGGCCGGCCTCGGCGGCCAGCCGCCGCGACGTCGTCCGGAAGTTCATCCCGGTCGTGGCCAGCCGCAGCTCCTCGGCGGTGAACCGCTGCGGGGAACCGATCTCGGCGAGGAAGCGGTTGGTGACCTCGGCGGAGGCCACGAACGCCGGCTCCTCGCTGGGGAACAGGTTGCCGTCGGCGTCGCACAGCAGGGCCCGCAGCCCGGCGACGACGTCGTCGGGCAGGGCGGAGTCCGGGCCGGCTCCGGCCGGCGAGGGGGGAGCGTTCACCGGGTCGGCCCCGGCGCGCGGGTGAGGGCGGCGGCGACGGTGGCGCGGACGCCGTCGCGGGTCAGGTCGGTCAACAGGGCCTCCAGGTCCTGGGCGAACCCCGGGTGCCCGCCCAGGTCCCCGAAGACCGGGCGGACCGCGAGGACGGGGCGCGGGTCGGTGCCGCCGGCGCGGGCGAGGTCGCGCAGCCGCGGGCCGAGCGGGTCCTCGACCGGCTCGTGCTGCTGCAGGTACCGGATCCAGCCGGCCACGGCGAGGGTGAGCAGCGGCGCCCGCCCGCCCCGCTCCAGCGTCTCCGCCAGGGACGGCAGCAGGTGGTGGGCGACCTTGGTCGAGCCGCGCCGGCACAGCCGGTGCAGCCGGTCGGCGATCGCGGGGTTGGCGAAGCGCTGCACCAGCAGGGCCTTGTACTCGGTCAGGTCGACCCCGGCCGGCTGCGGCAGCAGCGGGGTCACCTCGGCGTCCATCAGCCGGGTGACGTAGGCGGCGAAGAGCTCCTCGCCCATCAGCGCGTCGATCCGGTCGTGCCCGGCGAGCGTGCCCAGGTACCCCAGGGCCGAGTGGCCGGCGTTGAGCAGCCGGGTCTTCATCAGCTCGTAGGGGGCGACGTCGGGGACGAACCGGACGCCGACGGCGTCCAGGGGCGGCCGGCCGTTGCAGAAGTCGTCCTCGATGAACCACTGGGAGAACGGCTCGGTGATGACCGGCCAGCGGTCGTCGACGCCGTAGCGGCGGGCCACCGCGGCGCGCTCGTCGTCGGTGGTCTGCGGGGTGATCCGGTCGACCATGCTGCTGGGGAAGGCCACCCGGTCGGTGATCCAGCGGGCGAGGACCTCGTCGCGCCGGCGGGCCAGCCCCACGACGGCGGCCCGGGTGGCGTCGCCGTTGCGGTGCATGTTGTCGCAGGAGACGACGGTGAACGGCGCGGTGCCGGCACGCCGGCGGCGGTCCAGGGCCTCGACGATGTAGCCGAAGGCGGTGCACGGCCGGGCCGGGTCGGCCAGGTCGCGCTGCAGGTCGGCGCAGGCGAGGTCGAGCTCGCCGGTGTGCGGGTCCAGCGGGTAGCCCGCGCCGGTGATGGTCATGGTGACCATCCGCGTGCGCGGGTCGGTGAGCCGGTCGAGCACGGCCGCGGGGGCGTCGGGGGCGAAGAGGTAGTCGGTCATCACCCCGACGACGCGGGCGCGCTCCCCGTCGGGGCTGCGCTCGACGACGGTGTAGAGGTGGTCCTGCGGGGCCAGCGCCTCCTGCATGCTGCGGCCCCGCAGCCCGACGCCGACGACGCCCCAGCCGCCGGAGATCCGCAGCTGCGCGAGGTCGTCGAAGTAGAGCAGCTGGTGCGCGCGGTGGAAGCCGCCGACGCTGAAGTGGACGACGGCCGGGGTCAGCGCGGACCGGTCGTAGGTCGGCACGGTGAGGTGCTCACCGTGCAGGAGCAGGGTCTTGTCCGAGAGTGGGCGGACGGGGGCGACGGCCGGCGCGGCGGTGCGGGCGACCTGACCGGCGCCGGCCGGGAGGTCGAGGGAGCGTTCCGGCGTCGTCATGCGGCATCCGTTCCTTCACTCTCGTCGGTGCGATGACCTCCAGTCGGGTCCACCGTGGGCGGCCCCGCGACGGGCGTCGTGCTCCGGGGCGCGACTGACCAGCGGGAACGCTGATCATCGGTTCACGGCGGAGCCGCTGTCCACTCCGGGGCGGGGAGGGCTCCTCGTGCGCCCGGCCGGACGGCGGCCCGACGTCGCGACCGTCGGACCGGCGCGTCGGTTCCACGCCGGGAGGGCGTCCATGCCCGTCCCGGTGACCGTCAAACTCCCAGGTGGTCCGGACGGTTCCGTTCGGGGTGCGGTCGTGACCGGACCGATACGGGTGGGGCGTGCGGGACGTCACACGCGGCGTGTCGGGACGTACACGCCGTCGAGGGGGTCACGGATCGGTCACGCAGTGTTTGCATACGCGGGCCAGCGATCCGGCCCGACCCGGGCTCTTCCCCCCACGGAGCAGGCAGGTACATGCGCAGCACCTCCCCCGCGGACGTCGTCCCCCCCAGCGACGCGTCCGGCCCGCAGACCGGCTCGCACCGCGCCGCGACCGGCCGCCGGCGGGGGCTGCGCGACCGCAGGCCCCCGGCCCTGCTCGGGGCGCTGGTCGCCGGCGGGGTGGTCGCCGCGCTGCTGGGCCTGCAGTCGCCGCCGGAGGCGTCGGCCGCGTCGACGAGCGTCCTGGGGGCGCAGCAGGAGCTGGGGATCGTGGACGCCGAGGCGGAGGTCATGCCGATGGCCTCCATCACCGAGGCCGAGGCCCAGGCCCGGCTGCAGGAGGTCACGGCCACGCGCGCGGCGCGGGCCGAGGAGGCGGCGCGGGCCGAGGAGGCCGCGCGCGAGGCCGCCCGACCCAAGGCCGTGCTCCCGGTGGCCGGGGCGCGCTACACCAGCTGCTTCTGCGCCCGCTGGGGCACCTTCCACTACGGCATCGACCTGGCCGCGCCGATGCGCACACCCGAGTACGCCGCCGCGGACGGTGTCGTGCTGCGGGCCGGCGCGGCCAGCGGGTTCGGCCTCGCGGTCTACGTCCTGCACGACAACGGCGACGTCACCGTCTACGGGCACATGGACGAGATCCTGGTCGAGGTCGGCGACTACGTGGACGCGGGCGACACCATCGCGCTGCTGGGCAACCGCGGCCAGTCCACCGGCCCGCACCTGCACTTCGAGGTGCACCGGGGCGGCATGGACGGCGAGCGGATCGACCCGGTCGGGTGGCTGGCCGAGCGGGGCGTGCAGGTCGGCTGACCCGGCGCCTGCTGGGATGGCCGGGTGGGCAGCGCCGTCGAGGACCAGAACCGGCGGATGCTGCGCGCCCGGGACGCGATGGACCGCGCCTACGCCGAGCCGCTCGACGTCCCCACGCTGGCCGCGATCGCGCACGTGTCGCCGGCGCACTTCATCCGCACGTTCCGGGCGACCTTCGGCGAGACGCCGCACCGCTACCTGCAGCGGCGGCGGGTGGAGCGGGCGATGTTCCTGCTCCGCACGACCGACCGGAGCGTGACCGACGTCTGCATGGCGGTGGGGTTCAGCAGCCTCGGCACGTTCAGCCGGGTCTTCCGCGACGTCGTGGGGGAGTCGCCCAGCGCCCACCGCCGGCGCGGGCCGCTCCCGGCGGCGCCGTCGTGCTTCGGGATGGCCTGGCTGCGACCGAGCAGTTTCGGAGAAGCGCCGGGGGAGCGGGGTTCCCTACCGTCGTCCCCATGCTGACCGGGATCACCATCACCCAGATCTACGTCCCCGACCAGGACGCCGCCCTCGACTTCTACGTCGGCAAGCTCGGCTTCGAGGTCCACACCGACCAGAGCTTCGGCCCGATGCGCTTCCTCACCGTCGCCCTGCCGGCGCAGGACGGCCGCCCCGCCCAGCAGGTGCTGCTGGAGCGGCCGGGGCCGCCGTCGATGAGCGAGGAGACCGCGGCGGAGGTGCGGCAGGCGATCAGCAAGGGCGTGGCCGGCGGCCACCTGTTCCTCGCCTGCGACGACGCCTACCGCACGCACGCCGAGCTGAAGGCGAAGGGCGTGGAGATCACCGAGGAGCCCGTCGACCAGCCCTACGGCATCGACTTCGGCCTGCGCGACCCGTTCGGCAACCACATCCGTATCGCCCAGCTGAAGCAGGGCTGACCCCCCGCCGCGCCCACCCCCCTCCGCCGGGTCCACCGACGGGGGATGTACAGTTCTCCACGGCTCGGGGGTACTCGACCGGGGCCGGAACGGGGCTGTGGCGCAGCTGGTAGCGCACCACACTGGCAGTGTGGGGGTCAGGGGTTCGAGTCCCCTCAGCTCCACCCGTTCGACCAGGCCGTCCTCCCTCCGGAGGGCGGCCTGAGTCGTCTCCGGTTGCAGTTGTGGTTGCAGTCTTGCCCACCCTCACCCGGCAGCAGCAGGGTTCTCATCCGGTCGGCCGCCTCGCGGACCAGGGCCGGCCTGACGTGGCTGTAGCCGTCCATAGTGGTGCGCATCTGACTGTGGCCGAGCAGCTCCATGACCACCCGCGGGTGCACGTTCTCGCTGAGCAGCAGGGTGGCGGCGGTGTGCCGGCCGTCGTGCAGCCGGACGTGGCGGACGCCGGCGGCCTGGAGCAGGCGGGTCCAGTCGTCGTGGTCGGTCTTCTTGTCGATCGGCCGGCCGTTGGGCTGGGCGAACACCAGGTCCTCGTCGTGCCACTCGGAGCCGGCCAGCATCTGCTGGCCGAGCTGCGCGGCCTTGTGGCGGTGCAGCTCGGCGACCAGGGGCATCGGTAGGGCCAACGTGCGCTGGCTGCGCTTGCTCTTGGGCACCTCGTAGATCAGGCCACCGCCGCGGACCCGGTGGATGCTGCGCACCCACAGGTCGTCGCGGCGGCCCGTCGCTCAGGACCGTGCACGTCCGCTAGGGCCGGGTTTGAACGGGCCTTCGGGGTCGCCCGCTCGGCTTGCTGTCGCCGTTGTCGCTCCCGCTCCCGCCTCCGGGCTCGGTACTCGGGGCGGCCGCTGGTTCTCATGCCGCGAAGGCTCCGGACGAGTCTCCAGAAACCCGTCACCACGAGTCTCGGAGGCCCAGGTGCATGAGGTGTGAAGGCCCGTGATCTTGTCTTCTCCAGCAGGCCGTTTGAGAGTCGCCGGCGCGAAGTCGGGGCCGGCTGGGCGAAGAGAGTCGGCGTCCAGCCTTGGTCACGAGAAGCCCGGCATCTGAACGCGCAGCTGCGGGTGAGCTCAGCGGCCCGCGAGAGTCGGGTTGCCCTACAGGTCGGGGAGCCTTGCGGGACAAGCTCGCTCGCCGCGACACCATTGCTCGCAGCGCCCAACCAAGAGCTCGCTTGTCGGTGCCCCAACCTATGTTGAGGACATGAGCCCGGACGAGGGAAAGCACGTCTTCGTTTCGTATGTGCGCGAGGACAACAGCGAGGTCGACAAGCTGTGCGCGGTTCTGGAGGCTGCGAGGATCCCGTACTGGAGGGACCGCACGTCCCTCGGTCCGGGCGACGCCTGGAAGGCGAAGATCCGCGAGGCCATACGGGGCGGCTCGTTGGTCTTCTTGGCCTGCTTCTCGGACAACTCGCGTGCGAAGGACAAATCGCACATGAATGAAGAACTGACGACTGCGGTCGAGGAGTACCGCAAGATGCCGCCAGGGCGCACATGGCTCATCCCAGTCCGCTTCGACTCGGGCAACGTTCCAGAATGGGACCTCGGCGCAGGACGAACCCTGAACGACCTCAACTACGCCGACTTGTTCGGCGACGCCTACGCAGCCCAGGCAGCATCACTGGTAACGACGATCCACGGTGTGATGGGCGATAAGCAACTCGGTCCAGCGGCAGCCTTGGAAGCCGTTGAACAGGCGACAGCCGCTGACCGCGCCAACCTGTTGAAGCGTCTGACCAAGGAGATGCTGGTCGACCCTGCGCGTCGTATCGAGCTGGACGACCTGGTGTCGCAGGAAATCCAGCGCATCTTGAAGGTAATCAGCGACCCCGAGAGGGTGGCCGGGCCCTTCGGCGGGACCAGTGACGAGCAGGTGGTGCGGCTCGCTACCGAGGCGCAGGAGCTGTTCCAACTGACCGAGCCCTTCTGCGCCTCGCTCCAGGTCGCGGCGCGCTGGGGGTCTCCAGACGCGCTGGCGCCTTGGGCAAGCGGGATTCGTCGTTCGTGCAGGCGGCCAGCAAGACTCAAGCCGGCGTCCAAGGCCTGCTCGCGCTTCGGCACCTTCCAGGCATGGTATCGGTGATGACCGCGGGGCTGGCCTGTGTGGCGAGTCGGCGCTGGGGAAACCTCAAGGCAGCGGTGGTTGACAGCACTATCCGCGACCGATACGAGGGCAAGCCTCTCGCCTTGTTGGAGGCAACAGACCCGTACAAGCCGTTCGACCACGGAGATTGGACGACCAACACGCTCGCGCGTGCTGCGCAGTCCGGCAAGTCGCTCGGCGAGGCCCTGGAGGAACTCACCCAGAAGCGGGCGGGGAAGTTCCATACCCCGGTTGCGGAGTGGCTCTTCACCATGCTGCGGCCTGTCTTCAAGGATCAGCTGCCGGACGACGACGCCTATGGCGCCGAGTTCGACCGGGCCGAGGTTGTGCTGGGCGTGCTCGCCCAGGACGCCGTCAATGTGCGCATTGCCGCTTCGCCTGACGGGGGCTGGGGCGGGCGCTCTCACTGGTTCGGTAGGTCGACCTGGCGAGCGGCCCACTACCACGGCAACCCGGTGGACGACCTGCAGCACGAGCTAGCCACAGAGGGAGCGACGTGGGGACCTTTGCGGGGTGAGCTCTTCGGTGGCGAGGTCGACCGGGCCAAGGCGGCGCTGGACAGCTACGCGGAGACCTTTGCGAAAATCGCCAGCCAGCGCTTCTAGGGTCGGAATGGAAGTCATCGCGCTGATCGTGTCCGCGCTCTCGCTGGCAGTCGCTGCCGTGGGGACCACGCTGGCGAATAGGCGTGCCAACGAGGCACTTGCCGAGTCCCGCAAGGCGGCGGCCAGCGCCCTCTGGTCCGGCGTGCAGGAGGCGGTCCAGCGATTGGTCGGCTTTGACCCAACGACGGAGCCCGTCGGCGAGCGCCTCGCCAACCTCCGGATCGCGATGATCGCGTTGGTGGATGGGCTGCCCGACTGGGCCGGTTTGGACACCTGGCTAGAGGCCGAACGGGCACTTGGTGCGGTGCTCGGACGGCAGGTCATGGAGCGGGCGAAGCCGCAAGACTCGGTGGACGAGCGACTGCTGGCTCTCGACCCGTACCTGCGCTGGGCGCAGGTGTTGGGGCATAACCTGCGTCGGTTCAGAGCCGTCGGCTACGACGCCGCCGCTGCCGCGGAGCTCCGGAGGCACGCCGAGGACCAACTGAAGGAGATTTCGCAAGCCAACGGTTGGCAGCTGCCGCCGACAACCATCCCCGGCCTGACGGCGCTCGATGATTAATCGCTGGTGGACGTGCTGGGCACAGTCCGCATCGCGTCCCCGTCCGTCGGCTGTTCTCGCCCCTACAGCGTTGCGGATCAACGGGCACGCAGACTTTGCTGCTGTCCGTCACAACGAATCGCGCCGTCCGAAGTGCAAGACGTGTGTGGCACATGATCTTGTGCATTCTCCAGTGAGAGTGGCGCCCGTGGCCCGAGTCGCCGCGCCGCGCTGCCCGCCGCGACGCCGCAGCCCGTGTCGTCGAGGGTCCACGGCTATTGGTGTCTTTAGCATCGACGGGTGGTGTCGAAGGCTGGCCCGCTGAGCGAGTCTCATCCCGAGTTGGTCATGCACTGGATGGGTGACGTGAAGCCGACCGATACCCGAACTCCGGACGACTTCAGCATCAAGGCCCGGCTGGAGTGCTGGTGGTGGTGTGGCAAGACAGGGCACGAGCGCTTCGTGGACGTTCCGGGAGAGCACCTGTACGGCTTCCGCTGCCCCACATGTCGAGCCGAATCGAGGGCTGAGTACCAGCGCCTCATGCAGCGCAAAGTAGGCGAGGTTCCCGAACTGGTGGCCGCGTGGCGAGGCGGACGGCCGTACGACGGACTTCGAGTAGTGGATCTGTGCGGGGGAGTCGCCGGCCAGAATTTCGGCGAGACGTTCTCGTTGCGCTGCCCGAGCGGCCACAAGCTCGACACGGTTGTGCGCCGCTTCGTCGACATCGGCTGCCCCTGGTGTCGGGGCAACGTGACCCGGGTTCGTCCGCGCTCGTCGCTATCCGAGGCCGACCCAGAATTGGCCGCGACCTTCCACCCGTCGAGGAACGACGACCTGACCGAAGACGCCGTGCCAGAGAACTACCGCATGCCACTGTGGTGGAAGTCCGTGCAGTGCTGCGGCCACGAATGGCAACAGACGGTCGCCGAACGAACGCTGGGACGGCGACCCCAAGCCGGTCGCGGGCATTACTACTGCCCGCGCTGTGAGTCCGTCTGGGGCAGCCTGGCCTGGCTGGACCCGGAACTCGCCGCCGAGTGGCACGAGGAGAACTCACTTACCGCGTGGCACGTCAAGCCCTACTCCGGTGGTGTCGTCGTGAAGTGGCGGTGCAGAGCGAACCCCGAGCACGAGTGGGAGGCGTCCGTCATCGATCGCTCCGCTGGCCGACTCTGCCCGTTTTGCTCCACGGCGGGGACCTCTCGCATTGAGAAGGACTTTCTCGCGGCCGCGCAGTCCCATGACCCGGATGCCGTCTCGACCCGGATTGGGCGCTGGAAGGTCGACGTCCTAGTCCCGTCTGTGCGTCTCGTCATCGAGTACGACGGCGTCTACTGGCACCGAGACAAGCAGGAGATCGACGCCCGCAAGACTGTCGACCTAATCCAGTCGGGTTTTCTGGTCGCCCGCCTCCGCGAGAACGAACTGGGCAACCTCGACCTGAGCAACCCGCACTTGCGTCAATTATCCTTCCGTCCCGGCTTCGGGCGCGTCGACGACATCACCGCCGAGTTACTAGGGTGGGCGTCCGATCAGCGGTTGCTCACCCGATGGAGCCGAACGCCGTGAGAGCGTCATGTCGGCGCCGGTTGTTGATCCGCGGCGGTGTGCGGCGGAGACGCGAGCGGAGCCAGGGCAGCGCCTCTTTGGCCGCCATGCTGACCACCGGCGAGCCGTTCATGGTTTCCCCTACGCCGCTGCATTTGGCGCCTCTTCGGGTCCAAGTGGCTGGGGGACCGAGGTCGCCTCACGTGTCAGACCGGTCGGCACTGCGACACTTGTAACTGTTCGCCGGTGTTCTGTCGTCAGCCTCCCCGGTGCGTGCAACTTACCCCTGGGTTGCCCTCGGAGTGCGTCGCCGAGACGCTGGTGTAGTCGTGAACACCTCCCGCGGCTGCTGGCGTGCCGCGTGCTCTGCGGGTGGGATGTAAACGGACTGAGTCACGTGACTAGCCCACTTGTCGTTGGCGCGTTCGAGGGTTAGAAGTGCAGTTAGGCTGAGTGTGAGCCCACAACTGTGGCAGGCGAACGCGAGGATGCTCCAAGACTCGCCGAGAAGAAAACTCTTGGGGTCGCCGGGATCCTCGACTGGTTCCCCCTGGGCTTCGTAGAGGACGACACCTTGTTGGCCGCATGCAATGCACTTGTGAGTGCCCTGTGTGGGTGTGGTCAGGAACGGGCGACCGTGGTCGTCGAACAAGCTCGCAGATTCGTTGTCCAAAAAGTTGCTTGCCCGCCGTTGTGCCCAGTCAGCGAATCCCGGGGATTGGCTACGCTCTGAATACTGTTGCTTATAATGATCAATGTCTCGGCGCACGAGGTCGAGTCGACTTTGGCGATGCCAGGCAATGAAGCCCTCGACGTTATTCCTCTCGTCCGAGCCGCGTGGCCATGGCACGATCGGTGTTCCCTTGTGCTCGACTGAGAACATCAAGTAGAGAGTCGTGAACACGGCCTCTCGGACCGCGGGCGCTGGGGCATCGACGGCGAGATGTGCTGCGGCATTCCGCAGGTTCAACGCCTGGCTGAACTCCGCCTTGCTGACCCTGATCATCGTCGCGTTGAGGCTCTTCGCCATATTGAAGGCCTCGGTGGCGCTGCAGGTGCGCACGTCCAGGAGGTCGTGCCCGTCGCGTGAGAGTGCAAGCCTAGTTGTCATGCCTGCTTCCGCCGTATCGCTCTTGAGTTCGGCGAGCAGTACCGGGTTGGCGAGAGCTAATAGGTGCTTAAGGGTCAATTCGATCGCGACTCCGGCACTCATGGCGGCGTCGAGTCGGACGCGTCGATCGCTTGAGTTCATGCCTGCAAAAGCTCGTTCGGCATGCCAGCCGGCGAACTCTCTCAGAGAGTCTGATAGCTCCTTGAGTTGCATGCCTGTAGATCCTCTTCCGCCTGAATCGGGAGCGTCCGGGCTCTGGTGAGTCTGCTGGACACTTCACCATCGGACGTAGTCCACCGAAGCTATAGTCCTCCGACTAGGCTTGGCAGCCGACAAGCCACCTTGCCACATCAAGTTCGCCGAACCGGGGTGCGCGACGTATTGCACTTTTCGATGAGGGGCGGGCGTCCCCTCCGCTCGACGACCGGTCCATGCGACCGGCGACGTCCGACTTTCGCCAGGCTTTCAACGACCACCCAGGTTGCTCATGGGCCGCGCTCGACCGGCATCCTTGGTTGCAGTTCTGGTTGCAGTTCTCTCTTATCGATCTTGGTTCGTGCTCGTTCAGCGTTGTCCGGCGAAGCCGTGAACCTCCTGCTCAACGGGCCCTTTCGGACATGGGCGATCGTCGGCACACGCGATCATGGCGGCCTGGCAGTGTGGGGGTCAGGGGTTCGAGTCCCCTCAGCTCCACCCATACGACTCAGGCCGTCCTCCCTCCGGAGGGCGGCCTGAGTCGTCTCCGGGCGCGGCACCGTGGTCGATCCGGCGCCGGTCGATCCGGCGCCACGAGGTCCGTGGCCGGCCCGTGGCGCCGGATCGACAGCAGCGGCTCGCCGCCTCAGACGGTCGGGACGGTCCCGCCGTCGATCACGTACTCGGCGCCCACGACCGCCGAGGCCCGGTCGGAGACCAGGAAGCCGACCAGGTCGGCGATCTCCTCGGGGGTCGCGAACCGTCCCAGCGGCACGCCGCCGAGGGAGTCGAAGACCGTCTGCTTCGCCTCGTCCCGGCTGATCCCCCGGCCCTCGGCGATCCGGTCGACGAACCGCTCGTACGCCTCGGTCTCGATCCCGCCGGGGCTGATCGCGTTGACCCGCACACCGCGCGGGGCGAGCTCGTTCGCCAGCCCCTTGTTGTACGTGCGGAGCGCGGCCTTGGCCGCCGCGTACGCCAACGACGCCTCGTACTGTGGCAGCTCCCGCTGGATCGAGGTGAAGTGCAGCACCACCCCCGATCCGGACTCGATCATCGCCGGGAGCAGCGCGCGGTCGAGTCGCACCGCCCCGAGGAGGTTCAGGTTCAGCTCGGTGAGCCACTGCTCCTCGGTGATGACCGCGAACCCGCCCGCCGGTGTCGAGGCGCCGCCGACGACGTGCACCAGGACGTCGAGCGCGCCCCCGGTGGCGGCGATGCGGTCGGCCACGAGCCGTGCGCCCTCGGGTGTCGAGGTGTCCGCAGCGATGAACCGGTCGGGGCGCTCGTACCCGTCGGGCATCGTGCGGGCGGTCACGAACACGTCGGCCCCCATCTGGCGGAGCCTGTCGACGACGGCTCGGCCCGAGCCCCTCGACCCGCCCGTCACCAGCGCCCGGCGCCCGTCCAGGCGGTCCCGGTCCCCGGTCGTCATGCCGCTGTCCTCCGATGTGTGCGGTGCGGTGCCGGTCACGGCTGGTGGTTGCCGATGACGATCTCGGCGACGAGGTCGTCGGCGAACGCGAACCGGTAGTCCAGGTCGGCGGTGCCGCCGGGGAACGTGCCCTCGAGCCGCACGGTCAGCACCCAGTGGGTGTCGTCGACGCGGTGGGCGCCGATCTGCTCGGTCGTGTACTCGAACTCGGAGCCGGCGTGGCGCAGGAACGCGTGCACCTCGTCGCGGCCGCGGAACGTCTCGTCCTGGTCGACGACGACCACGTCCTCGGTCAGGTACCGCGACGCGGTGTCGGCGTCGCGGACGAGGTGCGCGGCGAAGAAGCCGCGGGCGGCGGCCGGGAGCTGCTGGGCGGGGGTCTCGGTGGTGTGTGCCATGACCGCACCGTGCGGCGTGACCCCGCGGGAGGGTCAAGCACCTGGACCCTCCCCCCGGGGGAGGGTCCAGGCTGCAGGGGTGCTGACGATCGGCGAGCTCTCCCGGCTGACCCACCTGAGCGTGCGGACCCTGCGCCGCTACCACGAGGCGTCGCTGCTCGAACCCGCCGTGGTCGACGAGGCCACCGGCTACCGCTACTACCGCGTCGACCAGATCCCGGTGGCGCAGGTGATCCACCGGCTGCGCGAGCTCGACGTGCCGCTGGGCGACGTGGCCCGGATCCTGCGGACCCCCGACCCCGGTGTCCGGGCGGCCCTGGTCGCCGAGCACCTGCGCCGCCTCGAGGACCAGCTCGAGCGCACCCGGACCGCGGTCGTGTCGTTGCAGCGGCTGCTCGAGCCCGACCCGGCGCCGATCGACGTCCGGCTGCGGGCCGAGCCCGCCCGGACGGTCGCGGCGGTCGAGGCCGTGGTGGAGAGCGGGGACGTCGCGGCCTGGTTCGCCGGCGCGATGGCCGAGCTGGAGGCGGCCGTCGGCGACGCCGCCACCGGGCCGGCGGGCGGCACCTACGACGACGCCCTGTTCCAGCACGACCGTGGTCGCGCGCTGGTGTACCTGCCGACGGCCGCCCCGCCGCGCACCGGACGCGTGCACCCGGTGACGCTGCCGGCCGCCGAGCTGGCCGTCACGACCCACGGCGGCGAGCACGAGGGGGTCGAGGTCACGTACGGCGAGCTCGGTACGTGGGTGGTGCAGAACGCCATGTCGGTGGCCGGGCCGGTCCGGGAGGTCTACGTCGTGGGCCCCCGCGACACGCCCGATCCCGCCGCGTGGCGCACCGAGATCGGCTGGCCGGTCTTCCGCGTCGGCTGAGCCGGCTCCCGGGACCCGCCCCGGGTCAGGGGAGCGAGCCGCCCGCGGAGAGCACGCCGCCGGTGTACAGGTGACGGGTCCGCGCGGCCCGCAGGTGGTCGACCGCGGCGGCGACGACCCACGCGTGCGGTCCGGCGCCGTCGAGCAGGTCCGGCGGGATCTCGGGCGCGGGCGCCCCGTAGCCGAGCTCCCGGAACGGCCCGACCAGGTGGGCGGTCGCGCCCAGGGCCGCCACCGCCGCGTCGGCGGGGCTGAGGTCCTTCCGGGAGGGGTCCAGCCGCACGTCGTCCGCCGCCCGCGCCCGGTCGAGCACGAGGTGGCGCCGGCCGAGGACGGTCCGGCGCACCTGCCACCGCCGCCCGGCGACCAGGGCGTCGACGACCCGCCGCGCGGTCAGCCGGCGCTCGCCGAACCAGGCGTCGAGGGGGCGCTCGGGCTCGACGGCGATCGCGGCCAGCAGGTCGTCGAACAGCGGGGCGCCGGTCGGGGAGGTGTCGACGTCCACCGCCTCGCCGGTCAGGGTCAGGCGCCCGGCGAGCGCCAGGTCGACGAGCAGGCCGCAGCGCACGGCGTCGTCGACCAGCAGCCGCCCGGACAGGCGCCCCCGGCGGTCCACGTCCAGCGCGACCAGCCGCGCCGCCACGCCCTGCGCCCAGTCCACGGCGGGCACCGTACGACGCCGCCGTCCGCCGCTCTGGACGGGATGGCTACGGTTTTCCCATGCCGTTGGTCTTCCACTGGGGCGGCCCGCGCCACGGACAGGTGGACGACGTGGCGGCCGAGGAGCTCCGCTCCGCCGTCCTCGTGTACTCGGGCCCGCACTGGTACGGGGTCTACGAGCGCTTCGAGCCCGTGCAGGTCCGCGACACCCCCGAGGGGCCGGCCGAGGTCTGGGTCGTCCGCGAGTAGCGCAGCGCTGCGTCCCGGGCGGCGTCAGTACCGCTGACCGCTCACCGGGCAGCCGCGGCTCTCGGCGATCTCGGAGAGCATGTCCTGCAGCGCGCGCGGGTCCCCGCCGCCGTGGCCGCGGTCGAGCTCGTAGCAGGTCACGATGTCGACCGCGCGGGCGTCGCGGATCCGCAGGGCCACCTGGTCCACCGTCTCCTGCACCGAGACGTGCGTGCCGTCGACCAGGAAGACCACCGTGTCCGGCGTGCACTCCACGCGCTGGATCGCGACGGGGTCGAGGCGGCACGGCTCACCCGTGAGACGCGTGAGACCGATCATGGCGGTCCTCCTCCTGGGCGGGGCTTCGGGCCCCGGCGGCGCCCTTCCGTGGGCAGGAGAGGGATCGACGGGCGGGCCGGGGTCCTTGAGTCGAGGTCGCGCCCGTCCCGCCCCTGGGGGTGAGGCGCCGCCCGTCCCGCTCCTGGGGGTGAGGCGCCGCCCGTCCCGCTCCTCACCCCGGCGGGGGAGGACGGCGGGCCCCGGGTCAAGCGCGCCGCCGGCCGGACCGATCCCCCGGTCAGGTGACGCGACCCGCGCCGCCGCTGACCCATCGGGGACGGAGGAGCACGTCGTGACCGAGCAGTCCGTGCTGGTCGTCGAGGACACCGACGAGATCCGGGAGCTGGTCGTCACCGTGCTGTCCCGCGCCGGGATGGACGTGCGGGCGGTCGCCACCGGCGCCGAGGCGCTGGCCGAGGTCCGCCGCCGCGCGCCGGACGTGGTCGTCCTGGACCTGGGCCTGCCCGACGCCGACGGCACCGAGGTCTGCCGGCAGATCCGCGCCGAGTCCGAGTGCTACGTCCTCATGCTCACCGCGCGCGCCGAGGAGGTCGACCTGCTGATCGGCCTCGCGGTCGGCGCCGACGGCTACATGTCCAAGCCGTTCTCCCCGCGCGAGCTCGTCGCCCGCGTGCAGGTGATGCTCCGCCGTCCCCGGGTGCCCGTCGCGGCCGAGCCGCCCGCCGCGGACGCCGTCCGCCGGCTGGCCGACCTGGAGGTCGACGAGGACACCCGCGAGGTCCGCGTCGACGGCGCCGTCGTCGACCTGACCCGCACCGAGTTCGACCTGCTCGCGGCCCTGGCCTCCCGGCCCGGCCGGGTGCTGCAGCGGGAGACCCTGCTGCGCGAGGTCTGGCAGACCGACTGGGCGGGCAGCGTGCGCCTGGTCGAGGCCCACATGTCCAACCTGCGCCGCAAGCTGCAGGCGGCCGGCCTGCGCGCGGCCGAGATCAAGACCGTCCGCGGCGTCGGCTACCGCCTGGTCGCCTGACGGCCGTCCGCGGGACCGCCGCTCAGGCCGTCGCGAGGCCGAGCAACCGGTCGACCAGGTCGTGGGCGAGCACGCCCCGGCGGGCGTCGGCGGCGATCGCCCGGCAGAGCCCGGCGACCTCGGGGTGCCCCAGCTGGGCGCTGGTGCCGGCCAGGGTGGTGGACGCCGCCGCCAGCGCGGGGGCGTCCCCGGCGCGGGCGCGGTCCCCGATCGCGGACAGCCGGCCCGGGAGGGCCCGCGCGTAGAGCTCCTGCAGGTGCCCGGCGAGCTCCGCGCCTGCGGCGACGGGGCCGTCGGGAGCCGCGCGACCGGTGGTGAGCCGGCCGAGCAGGAACCGGACCAGGACGCCGGCGTCGACCGGCGCGGGTAGCACGGCGAGCGCTCCGGCGTCCCGCGCCGCCGCGACCACGTCCCCGGGGACGGCGGCGTCGGCGGTGCCGAGCAGGTGCGCGCGGCAGCCGGCCAGGCGCAGCCGCCGCAGGAGCGCCACCCCGTCGCCGCCGGGCATCCCCAGGTCGGCCACCACGAGGTCGGGCGCCTCGGCGCGCGCCGCGGCCAGCGCCTCCCGGACGCCGGGCACCTCGTGCACCCGCCACCCGGCCGCGGCCACGAGCGCGGCCGTGGCCGAGCGGTCGGCGCCGACGACCAGGGCGGTCAGCACCGGCCGGCCCCGGAGGCGGCCGGCGCGTCCGCGCACGCCGGGGCCCGGTCGGAGGCGGCCGCGGCCCAGACCGGCAGCGAGCCGGTCACGCCCAGCGCGACCAGCAGGCCGGCCAGCGCCGCCCAGACGGCGGCGGTCCGCCGGTCGTCGCTCACGGCGTCCCCGCCCGGCGGCGGCCGGTCGCGGCGAGGGTCGTGCCGGTGGTGCGGGTCGTCGCGATGTCGTCCTCCTGTGCCGCGCGCCGGGCCCTGGTGCCCCGGCGACGCGGACGACGCTGCCCGCGCCACCGCACGGCCGCCGCGCCCGTTCCGCAAGATCCGCGCAAGGCGGGGCCCGGCGGCGGTCAGCGGGGGAGCGTGAGGGTGAAGGTGGTGCCGCGGCCCTCGGTGCTGGTGACGTCGAGCGTGCCGCCGTGCGCGGTGGTGATGGCCCGGGTGATCGACAGGCCGAGGCCGACGCCCGTGACGGCGTGGCGCCGCGCGGTCGAGGCGCGGAAGAAGCGGGTGCACAGCTGGTCGAGCTCGGCGGCGGGGATGCCGTAGCCGGTGTCGGTGACCGCGATCCGGGCCACCGGCTCCGCGCCCGGCGCCGGCTCCTCCCCGAACCCGCCGTCCGGCGCCTGCCAGCCCGCGCGCAGCGCCAGGGTCACGCGGCCGCCGGCGGGGGTGAACTTCACGGCGTTGGAGACCAGGTTGTCGCAGGCCTGGCCCAGCCGCACCGGGTCGCCGGACACCACCAGCGGCCCGCCGGGCAGGTCGAGCACGAGCGCGACCCCCGCGGCCGCCGCGGCGATCCGGGCGGTCTCCTCGGCGGCGTGCAGCAGGGCGCCCAGGTCGACGTCCTCCGGCTGCAGCGTGAACCGGCCGGCCTCGACCTGGGCGGTGAACAGCAGGTCCCCGACCAGCCGCAGCAGCCGCTGCGCGTTGCGCTCCACCGTGGCCAGGTGGCTGCGCTGCTCGTCGCTCAGCGGCTGGTCCGGGTCGTCGAGGACGAGTTCCAGGTACCCGAGGATCGAGCTCAGCGGGGTGCGCAGCTCGTGGCTGATGAGGCTGACGAACTGGTCCTTGAGGCGTTCGGTGGCACGCACCTCGGTCATGTCGGTGCCGACGAAGTTCCAGCCGGCGTGCCCGCCGGAGTCGTCGCTGCGCGGGGTCACGGCGACCGACACCGTGCGGTGCTCGCCGGAGGCGGTGACGTAGGTCCAGTCCCGGACGTCGCGGCCCTCGGCCCGCGCCACCCCGACCAGCGCCCCCAGGCCGCCGCCGGACGCGGCCAGCTCCTCGGGCAGGTGGAAGTCGGTGACGTGCCGCCGGCGGACGACGTCCGCGCGGGGGAGGCCCAGCAGCCGCTCGGCCCCGGGGTTCCACACGCGGACCAGGCCGTCGACGTCGGTGCCGATGATCGACTGCTCGGTGACCGCGTCGATCACGCTGGTCATCGTCTGGGCGCGGGCGGCCAGCATGCGGGTGGCGACCTCGAGCTCGTCGTCGCGCGCCTGCATCCGCGCCCGCAGGGCGTCGCGCTCGGCGGTCAGCCGCGCGACCTCGGCGGTCAGCCGCTCGACGTCGGGGGCCGGCGTCCCCGCGACCGCGGTCACGCCGTCAGCTCCCGCACGCGCGCGACCAGGCCGGCGACGGTGAAGGGCTTGGCCAGGTAGCTGTCGGCGCCGGCGGCCAGGCCGCGGGCGACGTCGTCGGCCGACGCCCCGGCCGACAGCAACAGGACGGGGACGGCGGCGGTGGCGGCGTCCGCCCGCAGCGCGGTGCACACCTCCAGGCCGGTGGCGCCGGGCATCGTCACGTCGAGCACCGCCAGGTCGGGCAGGTGGGTGCGCGCGGCGTCCAGGGCGGCCCGGCCGTCGGCGGCCTCGGCGACGACGGTGCACCCGGCCCGGCGCACGGCCAGCCGCACCAGCCCGCGGATGTCCTCCTCGTCGTCGGCGACGAGCACGCGGGGTGCCGGCTGCTCCACGGTGCGCTCCCTCCGTCGGCGGTCTCCCTCCTCGACGTCGGCGTCCCCGGGGCGCGGCTGCAGCGCGCGGGCGGCGGGCTCACCCGACCAGGTGACCCGGCCGCACACGGCAGCGCGCCCCGCCGGGGAGGACCCGGCGGGGCGCGCTGCGTGCTCGACCCCTGGACGGGGCCGCCGGCTCAGCTGCTGCCGGCCTGGCTCTGCACCGTCTGCTTGGACTGCTGGGCCTGGCCCTGCACGTCGGCCGCGGCCGACTGGCCCTCCTGCTTGACGGTCTGCGCGGCGTCGGTCGCGGTGGACCGGACCTCCTCGACCGCGTGCTGCGCGACCGGCTTGAGCTCCTCGCCGATCTCCTGCGCGGCCTGCTTGGCCGGCGCGAGCAGCGCGTCCTTGTTCTCCCGCAGGGCCGTCTCGGCCTGCTGGGCCAGCTGCTGCTCCTTCTGCGTGGCGGGCAGCAGGCTGGAGACCAGCCAGCCGGCGCCGAAGGCGATCAGCCCGGCCGCCAGGGGGTTGCCCTGGGTCTGCCGCACGATCGTGTCCGGGGCCTGCTGGACGGCGTGCGCGGCCTGCTGCGCGGCGCCCTGCACCGAGTCGGCCGCGCTGGAGGCGGCGCCCTGCACCGATCCCGCGGCGTTGTGCGCGTGGTACTGGGCCGTCGAGGTGGTGTCGTGCGCGGTGCCCATCACCTTCTCCTTGACTCGGGTGACGCGGCTCTTGGCCGCGGTGACCCGCCGGTCCATGACACGGGCGGGGTTGACCTTCTCGTTGAGGGCGTCGACGTCGTAGCTGAGCTCGCGCCGGGTCTCCTCGATCTGCCGCCGGATGACGTCCGGGTCGTTGCTCGTGGTCATCTGTGGTCTCTCCAGGGATGTGGGGGGCCGGGGGCCGCGGGTCAGGAGGGCTTCAGGGCGCCGGGCACCTGGGACAGCGTGTCCACGGTGCGCTCGGGCTTCGGGTTGACCTTCTTGAGCTGGTTGCGGCCCATCACGAAGGCGATCCCGCCGATGACGCCCCAGAGGACCGCGACGATGAGCGCGGCCAGCCCGGCGTCCATGACGTTCTCCAGCGCCCACCACAGGGCGATGGAGAGGAACAGCAGCACCATGTAGCCGGCGAAGCCGGCGGCACCCATGAGCCCCGCGCCCTTGCCGGCCTTGGTGGCCTCGGCCTTGACCTCGGCCTTGGCCAGCTCGAGCTCCTGGCGCATCAGGGTGGAGAGGTCCTTGGCGACCTCGCCCATCAGCTGGCCGACCGAGGTGCCCTCGACGGCGGGGCGGCCCTCGGGGGTCATGGGCGTGCCGAGGTCACCCGAGACCGGGGCGCCGGCGTGGGCGCCGTACTGGTCGGGGCCGACGGCGTAGTTGGGCTGTGCCTCGCCGTAGTTGGGCGGGGTGCCGACCGGGGTGGCGCCCGAGTAGGGGGACGTCATGGCTCAGACCACCCCGCCCGGGCGACGGGCCGGGTCGTCCCAGCCCGCGGGGGCCGTCGGCGGCAGCGTGCTGTCCGCCGGGGGCACCGTGCCGTACGGCGGCGGCGGCACGGGGGCGCCGTACGTGCCGGGCGTCGGGGTGCCGTAGCCGGTCGTGGCCTCGGTGTAGGTGCTGGTCGAGTCGGCGTAGCCGGAGTAGGCCGGCGCCGGGTCGACGTAGTTCGCCGGGGTCCGGTAGGTGGCGCTGCCGGCGGAGCTGGTCGGTCCGGAGTCGGTGTGCGCGGCCTTGACGCCGCTGGTCAGCCGGCCGGCCACGATGCCGGCGAGCGCGGCACCGAGCAGGAACGTGCCGGGCTTGCGCCGGGCGAAGGAGCGGACCTCCTCCAGGAGGTCGCCCGGTTCGCGGTTCTGCAGGAGGTGGGCGAGCTCCTCCATCTTGCCGGCGCCCTGGCGCACCAGGTCGGCGGCCGGTCCGGGGGCCGGGGCGTTGCCCTCGGCCATGCCGCGGAGGGCATCGGCGAGGCCGGCCAGGCCCTGCCCGGCCTTCTGCTGCTGGGACACGACCTGCTGGCGCAGCTGGTCGCGGCCCTGGGCGAGCACGTCCTGGGCCTGCGCCTTGGTCTCCTGCACGACCTCCTTGGCCTGGTCGGCGGCGGTGGAGGCCACCTGACCGGCGCCCTGCGCGGCGGTCTGGCCCACGTTGCGCGCCTCGTCCCGGGCGACGTCGGTCGTGGACGGCGACCCGCCGGTGGGGCTGGTCGCGCCGCTGGCGGGGGTGGTCGTGCCGGTCCCGGTGGTCGGGGGCGGCGGCGGGAACGGGGTGTCGATCGAGTGGGTCATCGGTCCTCCTCGGGCGATGGGGATCGGGGTCTGCGCGCTGCTCGACCGCTCGGCGCTCCTGTGGTGCGGAGCGCGCAGCCGGCCGCGTCCGTGCGGGCCGCGCTCAGGCTCCAGCCGGTCGCGTCGACGCGACCTGGGAGCGGTGGAGGGAGGCCGGCCGGCGACCCCGCGGTGGGCGCCGGCCCGGCGCCCCCACCGTGTCTGAGTGGGCCACCGGCCTGCGGATCAGCCGGTACCCGCCCGTGATCGACCGAAACGAGCGGGCGGGAGGCTCGGGTCGGCGTGCGGAGTAAGGTGAGGCTCTCCTATGCCGACTGGAGGCCCGCATGGCCGAGTCCACACCCCGTCGCCGCCGCGCCGCCCGCCAGGCCACGGTCGTCCGCACCGAGCGGGTCACCCCGCACCTGGTCCGCGTCGTGCTCGGCGGGGAGGGGCTGGCCGGCTTCGCGCCCGAGCACACCGACTCCTACGTCAAGCTCGTCCTGCCGCCGCGCGGAGCGCCGTACGGGGCGCCCTTCGACCCGGACGCCGTGCAGGCCGAGCACCCGCGGGAGCTGTGGCCCGCCACCCGCACCTACACGGTCCGCCGGTGGGACGCCGCGGCCGGCGAGCTGACCCTCGACGTCGTCACGCACGGCGACGAGGGGCTGGCCGGCCCCTGGGCGCAGGCCGCCCGCCCCGGGGACGCCGTCGTCCTGTTCGGCCCCGGCGGCGCCTACACGCCGGCGCCGGAGGCCGGCTGGCACCTGCTGGTCGGGGACGAGACGACGCTGCCGGCGATCGCCGCCACCCTCGAGCGGCTCCCCGCCGGAGCCCGCGCGCTCGCCTTCGTCGAGGTGGCCGACGCGAGCGAGGAGCAGGCGCTGGACCTGCCCGCCGGGGCGGAGCTGACCTGGGTGCACCGGGGCGACGCCGTCCCGGGCGCCGCGCTGGTGGACGCCGTCCTGGCCGCGCCGCTGCCGGAGGGGGACGTGCAGGCGTTCGTGCACGGGGAGGCCGGCGCCGTCCGCGCGCTGCGCCGGTGGCTGCGCACCGACCTCGCCGTCCCGCGCGAGCGCCTGTCGGTGTCGGGCTACTGGCGGATCGGGCGCACCGAGGACCGCTGGCAGGCCGAGAAGCCGGAGTGGAACGCCGCCGTCGAGGCCGACGAGGAGTCCGTGGCGGTCTAGGCGGCCGGCCAGGGGAACGCGGGGGAGCGGCGCTCGGCGAAGGCGGCCACGCCCTCGGCGAGCTCCCCGGCCGCGATCGTCTCGCGGTACCAGCGGGCGGCCTCGGACCGGCCGTCCCCGCCGGTGAGCAGCGCGGCGACGACCTCCTTGGTCGCCCGCTGGGTCAGCGCGGACCGGGCGGCCAGCACCGCGGCGAAGCGGCGCACCTCCGCCTCCAGCTCGGCGGCGGGCAGCAGCCGGTCGACCAGGCCGGCGCGCAGCGCGGTCGGGGCGTCCACGAGCTCGCCGCTGAACAGCAGGTACCGGGTCAGCCCCGGGCCGACGAGGTCGAGCAGCGCCTTGGTCGACTCGGGCGTGTAGACGATGCCGACCTTGGCCGGGGTCACGCCGAAGACGCCGGTGTCGTCGGTGAAGCGCAGGTCGCAGCAGGTCGCCAGCTCCACGCCGCCGCCGATGCAGTGCCCGCGGACCATCGCGATCGTCGGCTTCGGGAACTCGCGAAGCGCCGCCTGCGCCGCGAGGTTGTCCCGCCGCAGGGCCGCCATCGGGTCCTCGGCGTCCGGGCCGCCGAGCAGGTCGGTGATGTCGGCGCCGGCGCAGAAGCTGCTGCCCGCGCCGGTCACCACCAGCACCCGCACGTCCGGGTCGGCCGCCGGGCCGGCGAGCACCGCGGGCAGGTCCCGCCACATGCCGGCGGTGAGGGCGTTGCGCTTGGCCGGCCGGTCGATGGTGAGGACGGCGATCCCGGGGCCGAGGCCGTCGCGGGTGAGGGTCAGGTGCTCGGGAGTCGGGTGCGCCGCCATGCCCCCATCCTGTCGGCCCCCTCGCAGGGGCCCGCGCCGAGCCTGCGAGGTGTGGGGGCGAGGGGTCCTCCGTCAGCCCAGGTCGTCGGTGCCGAACGTGTCGCAGCGCGCCGGGTCGCCGGTCTCGTAGCCGGTGCTGAACCAGCGCTGGCGCTGCTCCGACGAGCCGTGGGTAAACGTGTCCTGGTCGACGGTGCCACCGCCGAGCTCGCGCTGGATGAAGTCGTCGCCGATCCGGCTCGCGGCGTCCAGCGCGCGGTCCACGTCGTCCTGGGTGATCTCGGCGATCAGCGGCTCCCCGGACTCGTCGGGCACCGTCTCGGCGTGGTTGGCCCAGCTGCCGGCGTAGCAGTCGGCCTGCAGCTCCAGCCGCACCGTGCCGCTCGCCAGGCCGGTCTCCCCGGGCGTCACCTGCTGGTTGGTGCCGAGCAGGTTCTGCACGTGGTGGCCGTACTCGTGCGCGATGACGTAGGCGTTGACGAACGGTCCGCCCTCGGCGCCGAACTGCTGCTGCAGGGTCTCGAAGAACGACAGGTCGATGTAGACCAGCCGGTCGGCCGGGCAGTAGAAGGGGCCCGAGCCCGCGGTCGCCCCGCCGCAGCTCGTCTGCACCTGGCCGGAGAAGAACACGGTCTGCGTCGGCTCGTAGCGGTCGCCGAGCACGCCGGACCAGTAGTCCTGGATGGAGTCGATGTCGGCGACGACGGCGCAGTCGACGGAGTCGTTCGCGTCCGCCCCGGTCCGGCACTGCTCGGCGAGCTGACCGTTGTCGGCGGTCTGCCCCTGGCCCAGGGACCCCAGCTGCCCGAGGGCGGCCCCGGCGCCGCCGCCACCGTCCCCGCCGCCGAGCACCTGGAACAGCACGAGGACCAGGACGCCGACCAGCCCCAGCCCGCCACCGCCGACGGCGAGGCCCCGGCCGCCGCCCATGCCCCGGCGGTCCTGCACGCCGGAGGTGTCCAGCCGCCCGCCCTCGCGGTACCTCATCCGTGGTGCCCTCCCGGTCCGCCGGGCACCCGCGTCGGTGCCGCCCGGCCCGGGCACTGCCCCGGCCGGGCGCCGCTCATGCGCGCTCGGCCGCCTCGCCGCCGCCGGCCGGGACGACGGCCGGCTGGTCGCGGAGGAACAGGTACCAGTACGACGTCGCCACGAAGACGACCGCGCCGACCAGGTTGCCGAGCCCGGCGAACAGCCAGTTCAGCAGGGTGTCGCCCCAGGTGATCCCGTCGACGCCGGCGAACATCGCCGCGGGCAGGAAGAACATGTTGGCCACGACGTGGTCGAAGCCCATGGCCACGAACGCCATGATCGGGAAGAAGACGGCCAGGATCTTGCCGGCGACGCTCGTCGTCGCCAGCGACATCCACACCGCGACGCAGACCAGCCAGTTGCACCCGATGCCGCGCAGGAAGACCTGCCAGTGCGACTCGCCGGTGGCCTTGGCCCCGGCGATCGCCGAGAGCCGCTCGAAGGTCAGTCCCGCGCTGCCGCTGGCACCGGAGTGCCCGATCACGCCGGTCTGGACGGCGAGGAAGAACGCGACGACGAGCGCGCCGATCAGGTTGCCCAGCAGCACCAGGGTGAGGTTCCTGACGACGTCGCGGCCGGTGATCCGCCCCTGCATCGCGCTCAGCGGGACCAGCATCATGTTGCCCGTGGCCAGGTCCGAGCCGGCGACGAGGACCAGCACCAGGCCGAGCGTGAAGGCCGCGCCCATGAACAGCGTCGGCAGCGTGCCCCACGTCCCCGGGTCCAGGCCCGAGGAGACCGTGATGGCCACCAGGGCGCCGAAGGAGATGTAGGCGCCGGCCAGGAAGCTGCTCACCAGGACCCGGTCCCAGGTCCGGTGCACCTTCTTCGCCCCGGCCTCGGCCGCGACCTGCGCGATCTCGGGCGGCTGCTTGTCGGTCATCAGGACCTCCGGGCACGGCAGCGGGACGGGCTCCCGTGCAGCGGGACGCTATCGCCGCCGGAGCGCCGCCGCCCGGCGACGAGGGGACGGCGGGGGAGTCAGCGCCGCCGTCGGCGGGTGCCGAACAGGCCGCGGGTGATCTCCCGGCCCAGCGCCGTCCCCACCGAGCGGGCGAAGGACCCCAGCGCCTTCCCGAACAGGCCGTCGTCGCGGTCCGCCGGGCTCCGGCGGCGGGGCTCCGGTGGCTGTTCCGTCTCCGGCCAGGGGCTCGGCAACGGCCCGGGGTCGGGCGCGGGCGCCGGCTGCGGGGCGGGCGCCGGCGGTGGCGCCAGCCGGGCGGCGAGCATCTCGCGGGCCGACTCGCGGTCGACCGCCGTGCCGTAGCGCGCCTGCAGCGGGGAGGCGGCGACGGCCGCGGCCATCGCCTCGGGCTCCACGGTGCCCATGTGCGAGCGCGGCGCGCGCAGCATGGTCCACGCGACCGGCGTCGGCGCGCCCCGCTCGGAGAGCACGGTGACCGCGGCCTCGCCGGTGCCCAGCGAGGTGAGCAGGGTGGCCACGTCGTAGTCGGCGCTGCGGGGGAACGTCTTCACCGTCTTGGCCAGCGCGTCGGCGTCCTCCGGGGTGAAGGTGCGCAGCGCGTGCTGCACCCGGTTGCCCAGCTGGGCCAGCACCGGCCGCGGGACGTCGGTCGGGTTCTGCGTCACGAAGAAGACCCCGACGCCCTTGGAGCGGATCAGCCGCACGGTCTGGGTGACCGCCTCCAGGAACGCCTTGCTGGCGCCGGTGAACAGCAGGTGCGCCTCGTCGAGGAAGAAGACGAGCCGGGGCCGCTCGAGGTCGCCGACCTCGGGCAGCTCCTCGAACAGCTCCGCGAGCAGCCACATGAGGAACGTCGAGAACAGCGCCGGCCGGTCCTGGATCGCGGGCAGCTCGACGGCGCTGACCACCCCGCGCCCGTCGGGGGTGGTGCGCAGCAGGTCGGCCGGCTCGAACGCGGGCTCGCCGAAGAACACGTCGCCGCCGAGGTCCTCGAGCGCGACCAGCTCGCGGAGGATCACGCCGGCGGTCGCCTTCGACAGCCCGCCCAGCCCCTCCAGGTCGGCCTTGCCGGCCCTGCTCGTCAGCCAGGTGAGCACCGCGCGGAGGTCGGCGAGGTCCAGCAGGGGCAGCCCGGCGTCGTCGGCGTGGTGGAAGACCAGCCCCAGCGAGCTCTCCTGGGTGGCGTTGAGGTCGAGCACCCGGGCCAGCAGCACGGGGCCGAAGTCGGTCACGGTGGCCCGCACGGGGACCCCGGTGCCCAGCCCGCCGAGCGCGAGGTACTCCACCGGGCAGCCGGCGGGCGCCCAGTCGTCGCCCGTCGCGGCGGCACGCTCGCGGACCCTCTCCCCGCCGGCCCCGGGCCGCGCCAGCCCGGCCAGGTCGCCCTTGAGGTCGGCCACGAGCACCGGGACCCCGGCCGCCGACAGCTGCTTGGCGAGCAGCTGCAGCGTCTTGGTCTTGCCGGTGCCGGTCGCCCCGGCGATCAGCCCGTGCCGGTTCAGCACCGCCAGCGGCAGGCCCACCTGCGCGGTGGGCTCCGCCCGGCCGTCGACCACCACGGCGCCCAGGTGCAGCGCCGGGCCGTCGACGGCATACCCGGCGGCGATGCGCGCCGCCACCGCGACAGGGTCGTCCGTCTCACCCATCCGGCGACGCTAACCCGGCCGCGCCGCCCCGGCCCGTCGCCGGCCGCCGAGTGCACGGGGGCCGGGAGGACCTCATCTAGGGTCCAGGGGTCACGACGAGCGGGGGAGGGTCCGTGGCGGTGTCCAACCGCGTGAAGAGCGCCCTGACGACGACGGTCCTGGCGACCGCCGCGACGGGGTTCCTGGCCGCCTGCGGCTCGGACGACGACGAGGAGCAGGTCGCCTACTGCGTCGACGAGGACGGCGAGATCGTCGACGACGACTACTGCGACGACGGCTACTCCGGCGGTGGCGGCGGCGGGGGACTGTTCTTCCTCTACGTGGGCGGGTTCGGCCGCGGGCTGCCGGTCGGCACCGTGCTCCCGCGGGGCGGCACCCGCATCGACCCGCGGGACACCACCGCGCGGCGCAACGCCGGCCTGCCGGCCAGCGGCAAGGTCTCCGGCGGCACGCGGGTGAGCGGCGGCATCGGGTCGGGCACCGGCGGGCGCGTCGGGACCGGCTCCGGCAGTTGAGGCGGATCGAGGGCGGCGTCGTCCGGCCCGGCTGGGAGGCCGAGATCGAGGCCCAGGGCCTGGTCTACAACCGCACCTACCTGCCCGGCGGCGAGGTCCGCAGCTACTGGCGCGAGGGCCCGTTCTACGACTTCACGGCGGACGAGGTCACCCGGCTCGAGGGCTGGGTGTCCCAGCTGTTCGAGATGTGCGTCGCGGCCGGCGACCACGTGGTCGAGCGGGACCTGTTCGACCGGATGGGGATCCCGCCGATCGCCCGGCCGGAGATCCGCCGCACCTGGGAGGCCGAGCCGCCGAGCGTCTACGGCCGCTTCGACCTGCGCTACGACGGCACCGGCCCGCCGAAGCTGCTGGAGTTCAACGCCGACACCCCCACCGGCCTGGTCGAGGCCGCGGTGACCCAGTGGAACTGGCACCTGTTCACCGGCCAGGGCGAGGACCAGTGGAACGCGCTGCACGACAAGCTCGTGGCGGCCTGGCAGCGCAACCTGCTGCGCTGGGAGCGGCGCACCGGCATCCGCCCGCGGGTGCACCTGGCGTGGACCAGCGAGGAGAGGTCCGGCGAGGACCGGATGACGGTCGCCTACCTGATGGACACCGTCGTGCAGGCCGGGTACGAGGCGGTCGAGCTGCTGGTGGAGGACGTCGTCCTCGACGACGGCGACGGCCGGTTCTACGACCAGCAGGGCCGCCACCTCGACGTCGTCTTCAAGCTCTACCCCTGGGAGTGGCTGCTCGAGGACGAGTTCGGGCCCGCCGTCCTCGCCGACGGCGCCCGGCCCGGCGGGACCACGTGGGTCGAGCCGCCCTACAAGATGCTGTGGAGCACCAAGGCGCTGCTGCCGGTGCTGTGGGAGATGTTCGGCAGCGACCCGGTGCTGTCGCAGCTGCTGCTGCCGGCCTTCTTCGCCGACGAGATGCCGGCCTCGTGGCGGACCTACGTGCGCAAGCCGCTGTGGGGCCGGGAGGGCGCGAACGTGGCGATCGTGCGCGACGGGCAGGTGGCCGTGGAGCTGCCCGGCCGGTACGGCACCGAGGGCTTCGTCGCCCAGGAGTTCGCGCCGCTGCCGGACTTCGCCGGCGTGGACGGCCCGCACCACCCGGTCCTGGGGGCCTGGGTGGTCGACGGGGAGCCGGCGGGGCTGGGCATCCGGGAGAGCGAGGGCCTGGTCACCGACAACCTCAGCTTCTTCGTGCCGCACACCGTGGACCACCACGCCGCCTGGCCCGCCCACCGCGCCGCGGACGGCTGACCGGCCTACGTTCGGGGCATGCCGCTGGAGGGGGAGTACGAGCCGAGCCCGCAGGCCTGGGTGCGCGAGCAGGTCGAGCGCTACGAGGCCACGGGCGGCCGGGAGGCCAACACCCTGCGCGACACCGGGCTGCCGGTCTGCGTCTTCAGCACGCGCGGGGTGCGGTCGGGCAAGGTGCGCAAGCAGCCGCTCATGCGCGTCGAGCACGGGGGCGCCTACGCCATGGTCGGGTCGCAGGGCGGGGCGCCGACGGACCCGGCCTGGGTGGCCAACCTGCGGGCGCACCCGGACCAGGTGACGGTGCAGGACGGGCCGCAGCCGTGGGACGGCGTCGCCCGCGAGGTCACCGGCGAGGAGCGCGAGCAGTGGTGGGAGCGGGCGGTCGCCGCCTTCCCGCCCTACGCCGAGTACCAGCGGAAGACCGACCGGCTCATCCCGGTGTTCGTGGTCGAGCGGGCGGAGCCGGCCAACCCCGCCTGATGAGGGCCCCCACGCCCGCCTGTCCCCCCGCGATCACGGGGAAGGCGCCGCCGACACGCGCGGACGCGCCGGGCCGGGCGGTCACTCGCCCATGATCGCGGGGGAGTCGGGGTCAGAAGCCGACGACCTCGTGCGGGCGGTAGGGCTCCTCCAGCCGCGCGATCTCCTCGTCGGTCAGCCGCAGGTCGACGGCGGCGACGGCGTCGTCCAGGTGCGCGTCCTTCGTGACGCCGACGATCGGCGCGGTCACCACCGGCTTGGACAGCACCCACGCCAGCGCCACCTGAGCCCGCGGGACGCCGCGGGCGGCCGCGACCTCCGCGACGCGCTCGATGATCGCCCGGTCGGAGGCGTCGGCGTAGAGCGTCCGGCCGAAGTCGTCGGTCTCCGACCGCGTGGTGCCCTCGTCCGGGTCGCGGGTCAGCCGCCCGCGGGCCAGCGGGCTCCACGGGATCACCCCGATGCCCTGGTCCACGCAGAGCGGGTGCATCTCCCGCTCCTCCTCCCGCTGCAGCAGGTTGTAGTGGTCCTGCATCGACACGAAGCGGTGCCAGCCGTGCTCCCCGGCCAGGTACAGCGCCTTGCTGAACTGCCACGCCCACATCGACGAGGCGCCCAGGTAGCGCACCTTCCCCGACCGGACGGCGGAGTCCAGCGCCTCCAGGGTCTCCTCGATCGGCGTCCGCCTGTCCCACCGGTGGATCTGGTAGAGGTCGACGTAGTCGGTGCCCAGCCGCCGCAGCGAGGCCTCCAGCTCGGCCAGGATCGCCTTGCGGGACAGCCCCGCGCCGTTGGGGCCCGGCCGCATGCGCCCGTGCACCTTGGTGGCGAGGACGACGTCCTCCCGGTCGGCGAAGTCGCGGATCGCGCGGCCGGTGATCTCCTCGCTGGAGCCGGCCGAGTAGACGTTCGCGGTGTCGAGGAAGGTGACGCCCGCCTCCAGCGCCCGCTTGATGACCCGGCGGCTCTCCTCCTCCGGCAGGCTCCAGGGGTGGGGCCCGCGGGCGGGGTCGCCGAAGCTCATCATCCCGAGGCAGATCCGTGAGACCTCGAGGCCGGTGGTGCCGAGACGGGTGTACTCCATGCCCCCACCCTGGTCCGGCGCGGCGGACGCTGCACGTCAGGGCAGGTCGGCGGCCCGGATCGCGGCCGCGACCGCGGCGGGGAACGTGGTGAAGGGCTCGGCCGCGACCGCCCGCCGCGCGCCGCTGCCGGACCGGCGCCAGGTGCCCAGCGCCCGGCCGCCGCGCACGACGGTCGGCCGGAACATCCCGTTGCCGCCGGGCACGATGCGGTCGGCGTGCTCGACCGGCACGGTGCAGGTCCGGTCGGCGTAGCCGAGGACGAGCTCGTCGAAGCCCGGCAGCAGCAGGACGGCGTCCTCGGCCGCGGCCCGGCAGGCCGCCAGCCGGTCGGGGAGGTCGGGGGCCATGAACAACTGCCGCCCCTCGACCTCCACCGTGGCCAGCTCGTCGCGGACGGCGGCGATGCCGGTGCGCACGTCGCGCAGCGTGAGCCCGGCCCAGCGGGCCAGGTCGGCGTCGGACGCCGGGCCGTGGCCGGTGAGGTACCGGCGGGCGAGCTCGGCCAGCGCCTCCTCGCCCGACAGCCGCCGCGGGGTCTGCACCCACTCGTCGAGCAGCACGAACGCCTGCTCGCCGCCGTCGGTGGGGCCCAGGCACGTCGTGCCGGTCTGCGCGGTGTACCAGAGCAGGTGGTAGCCCCGCTGGCCCTGCACGTCGACGACCTGGCCGAGCTCCGCCAGCAGCGCGGCGCGGCCCAGCCGCCGGCCGCCGGAGAGCACCTGCACCGCCCGCTCGCGGGCCCGCTCGATGTCGGCCTCGGTGATGCCGAGGGTGGCCCGCCGCCGCGCCGCGCCGGCCAGCACCCGCGGCCCGCACAGCTCCAGCAGCCAGGGCAGCTCCTCGGCCGGCAGCAGGTGCAGGGTGCTGCGCATCGGCCAGGAGCGCACCACCTCGCCGGCGTCCAGGGCGGCCCGGACGCCGGCCACCGACCGCTCCCGGGTGCGCAGCGCGACCGACGTCAGGGCACCGGGCAGGTCCTGCCCCTGCGCGCACAGCAGCCCGCGGACGGCGTCGGCGGCGCTCGCGGCCGGCGGCCCGGCCAGCCGCTGGGCCACCAGGCGCAGCAGGGCGAGCTCGCCCGGCGGGATCGAGGTCATGCCCGCAGCCTGGCACTGCCCGGGGACGGTCCTGCCAGGATCGGTGCGTGGACGCGCAGGCGTGGGACGCCCGGTACGCCGAGCAGCAGCAGTGGTCCGGTGAGCCGAACGCGCTCGTGGCCGAGCTGCTGGCCGACCTCCCGCCGGGGACGGCGGTGGACCTGGCCGCGGGGGAGGGCCGCCACGCGCTGTGGCTGGCCGCCCGCGGGTGGCGGGTCACCGCGGTGGACTTCTCGGCGGCCGGCCTGGCCCGCGGCCGGGAGCGCCCCGGGGCCGCGCAGGTGGAGTGGGTGACCGCCGACGTCCTGACCTGGCCCGGGCCGGCGGGGCCGGTGGACCTGGTGCTGGTCGCCTACCTGCACCTGCCGCCGCCCCAGCTGGAGGAGCTGCTCGCCCGGGCGGTCGGCTGGCTGCGGCCCGGCGGCCGGCTGCTGGTGCTCGGCCACGACGTCGACAACCTCGAGCACGGGGTGGGCGGGCCGCAGGAGCCGGCGGTCCTGCACGGCGTCGCCCGGCTGGGGCCCGTCGCGGCCCTGCTCGACGTCGACCGGCTGGCGCAGGTGACGCGGGAGACCCCGGCCGGGACCGCGCTGGACACGCTGCTCCTCGGCCGCCGCCCCTCCCGGCCGTGATCATCGGCGGGTGGCTGCCCGACACGCCGCCGGGGGCAGCCACCCGACGATGATCACGGGAGGGATGTCGGTCGCCGGCGGTAGCGTGCGGCGCGTGATGGGGATGGGTGGCGCCGGTGGCCGGGACGCCGAGCGGCGGCGGCGGCTCGTCGCGGCGGTCGTCGTGCTGGTGATGCTGCTGGCCGCGGTCGCCACGGCGCTGTCCCTGGTCCTCGGCTGAGGGGAGGCGCGGTGGAGGCGTCGCAGGAGATCGAGCGGTGGTTCGCCGCGGCCGGTGACCGGGAGGCGGAGCTGCGCCGCGTCGACGCGCTGGTCACCGCGGCCGCGCCGGGCATCGACCGGCAGCTGGTCCCCGCCGGCAGCGGGCAGATGCTCGGCTACGGCCTGATGCCCTACAAGCCGCGGAGCGCGAAGGTCGCCGGCACCTGGCCGCTGGTCGCCCTGGCGGCGCAGAAGCGGCACCTGTCCCTGTACGTGTGCGCCGTGGTCGACGGCGAGTACATCGCCGAGGCGCGGGCCGAGCGGCTGGGCCGGGTGTCCTGCGGGAAGAGCTGCATCCGCTTCCCCACCCTGGACCGGGTGGACGCCGGTGAGCTCGCCGCCCTCGTGCGCGACGCCGTTGCCGCGACCGCCGAGGGTCGCAACGGGTACGCCAGCGGCTGACCTGCGGGTGGGCCCTAGGTCCCTGGTCTCCCGCCGCCGGCCGGGGCACGGTGTCCTCGCGCCGGTCGGAGAGCCGGCCCGGCGCGGACACCAGGGGGAGGATCACGGATGACGCGCGTGCTGGACAGGACGACCGACGACGACGCCGCGGTCGACCAGGCGGTGAACCGGCTGACCGCCGAGTTCCGCGCCACGCTCCGCCCGCAGGTGATCGGCACCGTGGTGCGCAGCTGCCGCCGCGACCTCAGCGGGGTCCCGGCGACCGCCCTGCCCGAGCTCGTCGAGCGGCTGGCCCGGGCGCGGCTGCAGTCGGGCGACCGGCCCGCCTGACGCCGGGCCGGCCGCCGAAAGCGCTTGCCCGTCCCCGGAGACTGTCCGGGTGGGTTACGTCGACGTCAGCGGGATCCGGCACACCCTGTCCGACGGGCGGGTGCTGCTGTCCGACGTCTCCTTCCGCGTGGGGGAGGGCGCCCGGGCGGCCCTGGTCGGGGAGAACGGCGCGGGCAAGACGACGCTGCTGCGGATCGTCGCCGGCGACCTCGTGCCGGAGGACGGCAGCGTCGCCCGGACCGGCGGGCTGGGCGTGATGCGCCAGTTCATCGGCTCGGTGCGCGACGACACCACGGTGCAGCGCTTCCTGGTCGACCTCTCCCCGCCGCCGCTGCGCGCGGCGTGGGTCGCGCTCGAGGACGCCGAGCTCGCGCTCATGGAGGCCGACGACGAGCCGACCCAGCTGGCCTACGCCGAGGCGCTGGCGGCCTGGGGCGACGCCCGCGGCTACGACGCCGAGGTCACCTGGGACACGGTCACGGTCGCCGCCCTCGGCGTGCCCTACGACCGCTGCAAGTACCGGGAGCTGTCGACGCTCAGCGGCGGGGAGCAGAAGCGGCTGGCGCTGGAGGCGCTGCTGCGCGGGCCCGACGAGGTGCTGCTGCTGGACGAGCCGGACAACTACCTCGACGTCCCCGGCAAGCGCTGGCTGGAGGAGCGGCTGCTGGAGACCCGCAAGACGGTGCTGTTCGTCAGCCACGACCGGGAGCTGCTGGCCCGGGTCGCCGACCGGGTGGTCACCGTCGAGGGCGGGACGGCGTGGGTGCACGGCGGCGGCTTCGGCAGCTACCCGGAGGCCCGAGCGGCGCGGCACGAGCGGCTGGGCGAGGTCCGCCGGCGCTGGGAGGACGAGCACGAGCGGCTGGTCGAGCTGGTGCGCACCCTGCAGCAGCAGGCGAAGAACTCCCCGGCGATGGCGTCGCGGTACTCGGCGATGCAGACCCGGCTGGCGAAGTTCGAGGCCGCGGGGCCGCCGCCCGAGCCGCCGCCGGAGCAGCAGGTGTCGATGCGGCTGCGCGGTGGCCGCACCGGGGTGCGCGCGGTGACGGCGGAGCGGCTGGAGCTGACCGGGCTGATGCAGCCCTTCGACGTCGAGGTCTTCTACGGCGACCGGGTGGGGGTGCTGGGCGCGAACGGGGCCGGCAAGTCGCACTTCCTGCGGCTGCTGGCCGGCCAGGAGGTGGCGCACACCGGCTCGTGGCGGCTGGGCGCGCGCGTCGTCCCCGGGCTGTTCGCGCAGACCCACGCGCACCCCGAGTGGCTGGACCGCACGCCGGTGGACCTGCTGTGGCACGGCGAGCCGGGCCGGCCCGGCGTGGACCGGGGCCGGGCCATGGCGGCGCTGCGCCGGTACGGCCTGGCCGATCAGGGCGACCAGCCCTTCCGCACCCTGTCGGGCGGCCAGCAGGCGCGCTTCCAGGTGCTGATGCTGGAGCTGTCGGGCGCCACGCTGCTGCTGCTGGACGAGCCGACCGACAACCTCGACGTGCTCTCGGCGGAGTCGCTGGAGGAGGCGCTGGCCGCCTTCGACGGCACCGTGCTCGCCGTGACCCACGACCGGTGGTTCGCCCGCTCCTTCGACCGGTTCCTGGTCTTCGGTTCCGACGGGCGGGTGTACGAGTCGGGTGAGCCGGTGTTCGACGAGACGCGGGTGGTGCGCGCCCGCTGACGCCGGTCAGGCCGGCGGGCGCCGCCCGGACCGGAGCACGGCGCGGACGGCGAGGCCGGCGACCAGCGCCCAGAAGGCGGCGCTGACCCCCGCGATCGCGAGGCCCGACGCGGCGGTGGCGAAGGCGACGACCGCGGGGACCCGGTCCGCGGGCTCGTCGAGCGCGGCCTGCAGCGACGCGGCCAGCGTGCCGAGCAGGGCCAGGCCGGCGACGGCGGGGACGACCCCGGCGGGTGCGAGGGACACGAGGGTGCCGAAGGCGGCCGACGCGATGCCGAGGACGACCAGGACGGTCCCGGCGGTCACGCTGGCCACCCAGCGCCGGGAGCGGTCGGGGCCCGCGTCGGGGCCGGCCGCCAGGGCCGCGCTGATGGCGGCGAGGTTCACGGCGTGCCCGCCGGCCGGGGCGCCGGCGATGGTCGCGGTGCCGGTCACCAGCATCGAGCGCCGCCACGGCACCCGGTAGCCCAGGCCCGCCATCACCGCGACGCCGGGGACGTTCTGCGAGGCCATGGTCACGAGGAACAGCGGCAGGGTGATCCCGACCAGGCCGCCGAGGGTGAACGCCGGCGCGGTGAGCTCGACCCGCGGCAGCAGCGATCCGGCGTCGACCGTCGCGCCCGACGTGGCGACGTGCACGGCGATGACGACCGTGGCGGTGGCGAACGCGGCCGGGGCGGACCAGCGCGGCGCCAGGCGCAGGGCGAGCAGCCACGCGAGGACGACGGGGGCGACCGCGGCGGGGTTGACCGACAGGCCGGTGACCGGGCCCAGGCACAGCTGGAACAGGACGCCGGCGAGCATCGCCTGGGCCACCGGCACGGGGATCCGGGCGATCAGCGCCCCGAGCGGCGGCACGAGGCCGGTCGCCAGGACGAGCACGCCGGTGAGGAGGAAGGCGCCGACCGCGGCGGGCCAGCCGCCGTCGACCACCCCGGTGGAGGCCAGCAGCGCCGCTCCCGGGGTGGACCAGGCGACGGTGATCGGCGTCCGCGTCCAGGTCGCCAGCAGCACCGAGGACAGGCCCACCGTCACCGTCACCGCGAGCAGCCCGCTCGCGGCCTGGTCGGCGTCGGCGCCCACGCCCGTGAGCCCGCCGAGCACGACGACGAAGGCGCTGGTGAAGCCGACCAGCGCGGAGACCACGCCCGCGGACACCGGCCGGGACAGGCCCTCCGCGCGCGGACTCACCGCCGCGACGGTAGTGGCCCGTGGGGGCGGCCCCCGCCCCGAGGGGTGGGGTGTCGCGGGGCGGCGGGGATGCGGCAGTATGGGAGTGAGAATCATTCCCATACCGTTGGAGCACCCACATGCGTCGCCGTCCCACCGTCCTGGCCCTCACCGGGGCCGCCGCCCTGCTGCTCTCCGCCTGCGGCAGCGACGACGGCGGTCCCTCCACCAGCGCGGGCGACGCCGAGGCCTGCCCCGGCGAGGTCGTCGACGTCGTCGTCTCCGTCGGGCAGTGGGGCGACGTCGTCCGCAGCCTCGGCGGCGACTGCGCCTCGGTGACCACGGTGGTCGACTCGGTGGCCGTCGACCCGCACGACTTCGAGCCGACGACGGGTGACGTCGCCGCCTTCGAGGACGCCGACCTGGTCGTCCTCAACGGCGCCGACTACGACCACTGGGCGGCCGACGCCGCCGGCAACGTCGACCCGGCACCGGTCGTCCTCGACCTCGCCGACGCCGTGGGCGCGGAGTCCGGTGAGCGCGCCGGGGAGACCGGCGCCGCGGTCGAGCACGCCGAGGAGGACGAGGAGGAGCACGGGCACGGCGGGGTGGACCCGCACCTGTGGTACTCGCCGGAGCTCGTGCAGCAGGCGTCCGCCGCGGTCACCGCGGAGCTCACCGAGCTCTCGCCCGACGCCGCCGGCTACCTCGCCGAGCGGGCGAGCGCCTGGGGCGAGCAGCTCGCGCCGTACCGGGCCGAGGTCGAGGCGCTGCGGGTCGTGGCCGCGGGGCGCACGTATGCGGCCACGGAGTCCGTCTTCGACCGCATGGCCGGCGAGATCGGCCTCACCGACGTCACGCCCGAGGGCTACCACGACGCCGCCGGCAACGAGACCGAGCCGGCCCCGGGGGACGTGGCCGAGTTCGAGTCCGCGCTGCGGGGCGGCGGGGTGGACGTCCTCGTCTACAACACCCAGACCGAGGGCGGGGTCCCCGAGCGGCTGCGGTCGGTCGCGGAGGCGGCCGGGGTGCCGGTCGTCGAGGTGACCGAGTCCGTGCCGGAGGACGGCATGTCGTTCGTGGACTGGCAGCTCGCCCAGCTCCGGGCGCTCTCCGACGCCCTCGCCCGGGGCTGACCGCCCGGGGCCGCGGCGTCCACCGTGCCGGCCGGGGGGTCCACCCGGCCGGCGCGCAGGGCGAGTACGCGGTCGGCCCGCACCACGGCGGCGGGCTCGTGCGTGGCGTGCACGACCACGGCCCCCCGGCACGCCTCCTGTGCCAGGGCCTCCAGCACCACCGCCTGCGTCCCGGCGTCGACGCCCGCCGTCGGCTCGTCGACCAGCAGGACGTCGGCGCGGGCGACCAGGCCCTGGCCCAGCAGCGCCCGCTGCCGCTGGCCCCCGGAGACGGCCGACAGTGGCGCGGCCAGCAGCGGCGTGAGCCCGAGCCGCCCGGCGACCTCGGCGACCAGTGCCCGGTCGGCCGCGCGCAGCCGGCGCCACGGGCCGCGCTCCCGCCACCGGCCCATGGCGAGGGTGTCCCCGACCGTCAGGGGCAGCTGGTCGGGGACGGCGCTGCGCTGGGGGACGTAGGCGAGCGTGCGCCCGCGCAGGCCGGCCACCCCGCCCGACGTCGGGGCGCGGACGCCGGCGAGGACGTCGAGCAGCGTGGACTTGCCCGCGCCGTTCGGGCCGACCAGCGCGGTCACCGCCGAGGGGGGCAGGCGGGCGCTGACGCGGTCGAGCGCCAGGGTCTCCCCTCGGCGCACGCTGAGGTCCCGGAGGTGGATCGGCGGCACGGGGAGACGCTAGCAGTAACGATTATCGTTCCCGTTAGGCTGCCGGGGTGTCCTGGTTGCTCGAGCCCCTCGCCGTGCCCTTCATGCAGCGCGCCCTGCTCGGTGGCCTGCTGGCGGCGGTGACCTGCGCCGTCGTCGGCACCTGGGTCGTCGTCCGCGGCATGGCCTTCCTCGGCGAGGCGCTGGCCCACGGCATGCTCCCCGGCGTCGCCGTGGCCACCCTGGCCGGCTGGCCGCCGGTCGCCGGCGCGGCGGTCAGCGCCGGCCTCATGGGGCTGGGGGTCGGGGCGGTCGCCCGCCGCGCGCGGCTGTCGCCGGACACCGCGATCGGGCTGCTGTTCGTCGGCATGCTCGCCCTCGGCGTGCTGGTCGTGTCCCGGTCGCGCTCGTTTGCCACCGACGTGACGGCGATCCTCTTCGGCGACGTCCTCGCGGTCCGCCGGTCCGACCTGGTCCTGCTCGCCGCCGGGCTGGTGGGGGTCGTCGCCGTCTGCGCGGCCGGCCACCGGGCCTTCGTCGCCCTCAGCTTCGACGAGCGGACGGCGGCCACGCTCGGCCTGCGCCCGCGCCTGGCGCACGCGCTGATGGTGCTGGTCGTCAGCGCCGCCGTCGTCGTCTCCTACCAGGCGCTGGGCACCCTGCTCGTCGTCGCGCTCCTGCTGGCCCCGGCCGCGGCGGCCCGCCAGTGGACCCGCCGACTGCCCTCGACCATGGCGCTGGCCGCCGCCGCCGGTGCCCTGGCCGTCCTCGCCGGCCTGCTCGTGTCCTGGCACGCCGGCACCGCCGGCGGCGCCTCCATCGCCTCGTGCGCGGTCGCCCTGGTGGCCCTCTCGGTCGCCGTGCGCGCCGCGGTCCCGCGCTGACTCCCCCCTGACGTCAGGAGATCCCGTGTCCCGTCCCTCGCGCCGCCCACCCGGCCGGCGTCCCCTCGTTCCCGCCGGCGCCCTGGCCGGCCTCCTGCTGCTGACCGCCTGCGGCGCCGGTGACGGCGGCCCCGCCGCGACCGACCCCGCACCGACCGGCGGGCACGGCTCCGTCGCCGGCGCCGAGGAGCTCGCCGAGCCGCAGCCGCAGCTGGCCCACCTCGACGACGCCGGCTCCGTGCGCACCGTGGACCTGCTGACCGGACAGGCGGCCGAGCTGGCCGACGTCGGGGCCGTCTCCGCGGCGGCCACCGACGGCCGCTTCCTCTTCGCCGCCTCCCGGCCGTCCGGTGAGCTCACCGTCGTCGATACCGGGACGTGGACGGTCGACCACGGTGACCACGTCCACCACTACCGGGCCCCGGCCCGGGTGGCCGGCACGCTCGAGTGGTCCGGCGGCGTGCGGGCCGCCTCCTCGGAGGGCCTCACCGCGCTCTTCTCCCCCGAGACGGGCGCCGGCGTGGTGCTCGACCGCGCCGCCCTCGGCCAGGGGGAGGTCGTCGAGCTGGCCCGGGTGGAGGCGGAGCCGCACGACGGGGCGCTGGTGCCCCTGGGCGGCCGGCTGGTCGCCACGACCGCCGACGCCGTCGTGGTGCTGGACGCCGACGGCGAGCCGGTGCCCGGCGCCGAGGCCGGGTGCGCCGAGCCGCGCGGCGGGCACGCGACCCGCGTCGGGGTGGTCGTCTCCTGCGCCGACGGCGCCGTCCTGGCCACCGGGACCGGCGACGACGTCGCGTTCGAGCGCATCGCCTACCCGGCGCCGGTGCCGACCGGGGAGCGGGCCGGTGTCCTCGCGAACCGGTCGGGCCGGCCCGCGGTCGCCGCACCCGCGGGCGGGCGGGGGGTCTGGCTGCTCGACACCCGGGCCCGCACCTGGCGGTTCCTCCCCACCGACACCCCGTGGGTGCAGGCGGTGGCGGCCGACGACGACGCCGACCGGGTCGTTGGCATCGACGCCGGCGGGCGGGTCGTCGTCCTCACCCCGGACGGGCCGGCGGCGGCGACCGGGCCGCTGCTGCCGGTCGACCGGCTCGACGAGGTGGACCTGCAGGTCGACGCCGACCGGGCCTACGTCAACGACCCGGCCGGCCACCGCCTGCTCGAGATCGACTACGCCGACTCCGCCCGCCTGGCCCGCACCTTCCCCACCGAGGTCGCGCCGCTGCACCTCGCGGAGACCGGGCGGTGAGGCGGGTCCTGCCGGCCCTCGCCGGCCTCCTGCTGGCCGCCGGTGCGACGGCCGGCTGCACGGCCGGCGGCGAGGACCGGCCGCTCGTCGTCGTCACCACGAACATCCTCGGCGACGTCGTCGGCGAGCTGGTCGGCGACCAGGCCGAGGTGGTGACGCTCATGCCGCCCGGCGCCGACCCGCACTCCTTCGAGGTGTCGGCGCAGGAGGCGGCCCGCATGCGCGAGGCCGACCTGCTCGTGGCCAACGGGCTCGGGTTGGAGGAGGGCGTGGCCCGGCACGTCGACGCGGCCCGGGAGGACGGGGTCCGGGTGGTCGAGGCGACGGCCGCGATCGAGCCCCTCCCGTGGGCCACCGAGGACGACGACGGCCTGGACCCGCACTTCTGGACCGATCCGCAGCGGGTGCTGGCGGTGGTCGACGCGCTGTCGGCGGAGCTGGCCGGCGTCGAGGGCGTCGACGCCGACCGGCTGGCCGCCGACGCCGCCGGCTACCGCGCCGAGGTCGCCGAGCTGGACGCGTGGATGGCCGCGCAGTTCGCGCAGATCCCGCCCGGGCAGCGGGCCCTGGTGACCAACCACCACGTCTTCGGCTACCTC
Organism: Blastococcus sp. SYSU D00695; assembly: GCF_054050555.1. Classification (NCBI taxonomy): domain Bacteria; kingdom Bacillati; phylum Actinomycetota; class Actinomycetes; order Geodermatophilales; family Geodermatophilaceae; genus Blastococcus; species Blastococcus sp. SYSU D00695. The sequence goes on from NZ_JBJGZP010000001.1 coordinate 226,066, forward strand.
GCCGACCGGTTCGGCTTCACCGTGGTCGGCGCGGTCGTCCCCAGCGGGTCGACGCTCGCCTCGCCGAGTGCCGGGGACCTCGACGAGCTCGCCGGCGCCGTCCGGGAGGCCGGTGTCCGCACCGTCTTCGCCGACTCCTCGCAGCCGGACCGGCTGGTGCAGGTGCTCGCCGAGCAGGCGGGGGTGGACGTGGCCGTCGTCCCGCTGCACACCGAGTCGTTGACCGCCGAGGACGGGGGAGCCGGGACGTACCTGCAGATGATGCGGGCGAACACCGAGGACATCGTGGCCGGACTCCGCTGACCCGTTCACAGGAATGGGAATCATTCCCACTAGGCTTCCGGCATGACCTCCGCACGCACGTCCCTCGTCCGCCTGTCCGCGCTCGGCGCCGCCGGCCTCCTCCTGGCCGCCTGCTCGTCCGACGCCGACGCCGCCGGCTCGTCGTCCTCCCCGTCGCCGGCCGGCTCGTCCCCCGCCCCGGCCGCGACCGAGCTGGCCGCTCCGCAGCCGCGCGTCGCGCTCACCTACGACGGCGGCGTGCTGGTCCTCGACGCCGCGACCCTCGAGGTCGTCGGCGACGCGGCCGTGGAGGGGTTCCTGCGGGTCAACCCGGCCGGGGACGGCCGGCACGTGATGGTCACGACGGAGGAGGGCTTCCAGGTCCTCGACGCCGGCGTGTGGACCGACGGCGGCACCTCCTACGCCGCCGACCCCGAGCTGACCGACGACGTGTTCGAGGCGCAGGAGGCCGGGCACGTCGTCGTCCACGGGGACCGGACGGTGCTGTTCGCCGACGGCACCGGCGACATCACCTCGTTCGAGACCGCCGACCTGCTCACCGCCGACGGGCTCCCCGAGACCGAGGAGCGGACCTCCGAGGCGGCCCACCACGGCGTCGCCATCGAACTGGAGGACGGCACGCTGCTGTCCACCCTGGGGACCGCGGACGAGCGCACCGGCGTGCGGGTGCTCGACCCGTCGGGCGAGGAGGTCGCCCGCAACGAGGAGTGCCCGGGCGTGCACGGCGAGGGCACCGTCGCCGGCGAGGTGGCGGTCTTCGGCTGCGAGGACGGCGTCCTGGTCTACGACGGCGAGTTCACCAAGCTCGCCGCGCCCGACGCCTACGGCCGCACCGGCAACGTCTTCACCACCGAGTCCTCCCCGGTGGCGCTGGGCGACTACGACGCCGACCCGGACGCCGAGGGCTACCTGCTGTCGGCGGTCACGCTGGTCGACACCGCCGCCGGCCGGCTGCAGGTCGTCCCGCTGCCCGAGGGCGTGCAGTACACCTTCCGGGACCTGGCCCGTGGCCCGCAGGGTGAGGGCGTGGTGCTGGGCACCGACGGCAGCCTGCACCTGCTCGACGTGCGGACCGGGGCCGTCACGGCCTCCCACCCGGTCGTCGCCCCCTGGGCGGGGCCGGCGGAGTGGCAGGACCCGCACCCGGCCGTGCGGGTGCTCGACGGCGTCGCCTACGTGACCGAGCCGGCGGCGAACGCCGTGCACGCCGTCGACCTGGCCACCGGTGAGGTCCTCGCGACCGGCGAGCTCGACGTGACGCCGAACGAGATCGCCGTCGTCACCGGCTGACCGCCGGCCTGCCCGGCCGCGGGCCTCCCGGGAGTTCCGGGAGGCCCGCGGCGGGGTGCGGCCGGCCGTGAGTCCCGTCACCTCTCCCGCCCGCGGGAACCGCGCGGACGGCGGGGGCGACTACAGGGGGGCGCGCGGTCCCGGCACCCGGCCGGCCGGCGCCCGACGAAGGAGTCGCCCGTGCACGTCCGTCCCCTCCGCGCCGCGGTCGCGGCCACCGTCGCCACCGCCGCCGTCCTGGCGGCCGGCGTCGGCACCGCCTCGGCGCACGTCCGCGTCTCCTCGGCCGACGCGGCGCCCGGCGGCTACGGCGAGCTGACCTTCCGCGTGCCGAACGAGAGCGACACCGCCTCGACGATCTCGCTGCGCGTGCAGATCCCCGCCGACACCCCGCTCGCCTCGGTGAGCGTGAAGCCGGTGCCGGGCTGGACGGCGACGACCACCACCGGCCCGATCGACCCGCCGGTCGAGGTGCACGGCAGCGAGGTCACCGAGGCCGTCACCGAGATCACCTGGACCGCCGACCCGGGCGCGGGCATCGCGCCCGGGCAGTACCAGACGTTCTCGATCAGCGCCGGGCCCATCCCGGAGGTGGACCAGCTGGTCCTGCCGGCGGTCCAGACCTACGACGACGGCAGGGAGTCGGCCTGGATCGAGCCCACCGTCGCGGGGCAGGAGGAGCCGGAGAGCCCGGCCCCGGTCCTCGCCCTGACCGGGGAGGGCACCGACGCCCACGGAGGGGACGAGGGCGGTGACGACACGACGGGCGGGGGGGGGGGGGGGGGGGGGGGGGGGGGCGCGGGCGGGGCGGGCGGGGGGGGGGGGGGGGGGGGGGGGGGGGGGGGGGGGGGGCGGGGGGGGGTGGGGGGGGGGGCGCGGGGGGGGGTGGGGGGAGGGGTGGGTGTCGGGGGTGAGCGGGGGGGGGGGGGCGCGGTGCGGCGCGGCGGGCCGCCGGCGGCCCGCGACGAGCCGGCCGGTGGCCAGGAGCTCCTGCACCCGCCGGGCGAGCGCCGCGTACCGCGGGCCGGCCGCCGACTCGAGCGACCCGACCAGGGTGGCCAGCTCCCGGGCCGAAGTGGACTGCTCCATCCGCGGTGGCATGCAGTCCACCGTGCCGCACTGGACTCGGAAATGCCAGTCCATTCGCTGCCACCCTCCTCCCATGACCTTCGGTGGAGTCCTCGTCCTGCTGTTCCTGCTGGGTCTCGGCGCGCTGGCCGTGAGCACGCTCGTCGTGGCCGTCCGCGGCGGGCGCGGCCCGGCCGACCCGCCGGCCAGCCACGCCCGGGTCGACCCGGCCGGTTTCCCCGTGCCGCCGGCCCCGCGCGGCGCCCTCGCCCCGCGCCCGGCGCGCCTCCCGGCCGGCGGCGCCCCCGTCCCCGCGCCCGCCCGGGCCCGCCGCCGTCCCGCGTTCCGCTTGAGGTCGGCGGCCGGGATGCCGATGCACCACCGGTGAGGGAGGAGCGGCCGCTCCTCCGCTCGCGCGCTCGTGTCCGGAGGAGGGGTCGGTGGCCGACGCCCACGCACGCCCCGAGGGGCGGCCGCTCGTCCTCGTCGCCTACGCGGTCGCGCTCACCGGCGCCGCGCTGGCCTTCGGGGTCGACCCGGTGCTCGGCGTCCTGGCCGGTGCGCTCAACGTCGTGTTCGGCATCTACTTCTGCCGCCACCTGGCCTTCGCCGTCGCCGCCGCCCGCTGGGCCGAGAACGACATGCTCGCCGCCGACGTGGGCCTGGAGGGCTACCTCCCGCAGGTCGCGGTCTTCGTCGGCTGCAAGAACGAGGAACTCGTCGTCGACGGGATGGTCACGGCGCTGCTCGCCCTGGACTACCCCGCCGACCGGCTGACGCTCGTCGTCGTCGACGACGGTTCCGACGACGGCACCGGCGCCAAGCTGGACGCGTGGGCGGCGAGGGAGCCGCGGCTGCGGGTGCTGCACCGGGCCGTCGGCTCCGGCGGGGGCAAGTCCGGGGCGCTCAACGACGCGCTCGCCCTCGTCGAGGCGGAGGTCGTCCTCGTCTTCGACGCCGACCACGAGCCCGAGCCGACGGCGCTGCGCCGGCTGGTCCGGCACTTCCGCGACCCCTCGGTCGGGGCGGTCATGGGCCGCTGCGTGATCCGCAACGGCAAGGACTCGTTCATGGCCGGGACGGTCTTCGTCGACTACCTGTCCGGCTACCTCGTCAACGAGTACGGCCGGCAGGCGCTGTTCGAGCTGCCCGCCTACGGCGGCGCCAACTGTGCCGTCCGCATGTCCACGCTGCGCGCGCTCGGCGGCTGGAACCCCGAGACCGTCACCGAGGACACCGACCTCACCCTGCGCATCCTGATGGCCGGCCAGCGGGTCCGGTACGACGTCTCGGCCATCGACTACGAGGAAGCCGTCGTCAGCGCGCAGCGCTTCTGGAAGCAGCGCTACCGGTGGGCCCGCGGCCACCAGAAGTGCATGCGCGACTACTGGCGCCCGCTGATGCGCTCGCCGTACCTCTCGCTGCTCGAGAAGTTCGAGACGACGCTGTTCCTGCTCGTCTACCACGTGCCCGTGCTCAGCGGCATCGGGGTGCTGCTCACCGTGCTGCGGGCCTTCGGCATCGGCGACCTGCCGGTCGTGGCGGTGCTGCCGCTGTCGATGCTGCTGTTCGTCGGGCCGCTGGCCGAGCTCTGCGTCGGCCTGCTCATCGGCCGGGTCGAGCGCCGCTCGGCCTGGCGGCTGCTCGGCTTCCTGCCGGCGTTCGCGCTGTCGATCTGGATCACCAGCCGCGCCTACGTCGACGGCATGCTCGGCCGCCCCTACTCGTGGGTGAAGACGACCCGCTCGGGCGCCACCTCGACGGTGCGCCCCGCCGCGGCGGGGACCGCGCTCGTGCCGGCCGCGCCGGCGGCCGCCGCGACGCCCGGGAGACCGCGCAGCTTCGCCCTGACCGGACCCGCGGCCGCTGCGCCCGCCCCGCCCCGTCCCGCCGCCGGGGAGGACGGCCGGTGACCGCCGTGCCCGCCCCGCTGCGCCGGCCCGGCCTGATCCGCCGGGGGAGCGGCCGCCGGCTGCTGCCGATCCTGGCCGACCTGGTCCTCGCCGCGGCCATCTGCGTGCTGGGCTTCCGCTTCCTGTCCCAGCGCCTGCAGGACGCCGAGGCCCTCGGCCTGGCCACGGTCCTGTCCTGGATCTACCCGGGCCGCGCCTCCGACGTGGTGCCCGGCCACGTGCTGCTCTTCCTCGACGACGGGCAGATCATCGACGCCGTCGTCACCGCGTCCTGCTCCTCGATCCTGTCGGTCCTCGGGCTCACCGCGCTGACCGCCGTGGTGCTGCGCGGCCGCAAGCTGCACGCCCTCGGCGGCCTGCTCGTCGCCGTCGCCGCCCTGCTGCTGCTCAACCACCTGCGGCTGCTGCTCTCGGCGCTGGCCGGCATGTGGTGGGGCGACGGCGCCCTGGTGCTGTTCCACGACTGGGTCGGCACCCTGTGGAACCTGATCGCGACCCTGGGCGGCTTCCTGCTCATGGTGTGGCTGACCCTGCCCACGCTGGAGCGGGCCGAGCAGGACGTCGACGGCCGGCACACCGCCAAGCGCCCGGACAGCTGGGCGCGCCCCGGCCTGGGCTACCGCGTCGTCGAGGAGCAGACGGCGCCGGCGGCGGGCCGCCGCATGACCCTCACCGGGCTGCTGCACCGCTACGTCTACCCGCGGTGGCTGTCCCGGCGGCTGGCGGCGCGGCGCGAGAGCGGCCGCATCGACTACCGCATCGGGCACCTGCCCGCCCCCGCCCGCATGGACCGCGTCCGCGCGCTGGCCGCCGACGGGCTCGGCGCCCACACGGCCTCGCTGCTCGCGGTCGCCACCTACGACGAGGACCCGTTCGTCCTGGACTGCCTCGCCCAGGCCGTGGCCGCTCGGCAGTGGGAACCGGTCACCAACCACCGGGTGGCGGCGCTGCGGCTGTGGGCCCGCGGGTGGCTGCTCGCCCGGGGCCCGGAGCACGACGCCGACGGCCTGCCCGACGCGTTCACCGAGGCGTCGCCGCCCGCCGTCGACACGTCGGGGCCCGTGGCGGTCACCCGGATCGCCGTCCCCCTGCCGCCCCCGCCGCCGGGAGCCGGCCGGCACAGCCGCCGGCCGGGCCGCCGGCTCAGCTTCGCCCGTCCCCCCGCACCGCCCCACCCCGAGGAGATGCCCCGGTGACCTCCACCCTCGACGCGCGGCCGGCCCCGTCCGGCGGCGGCGCCCCGTCGGCCGGGGCCGTGCTGGTCACCGGCGCCGGCGGCCCGGCCGGGATCGCCGTGGTGCGGCGGCTCATGGCGCTGGGGCACCGGGTCGTCGCCGCCGACGCCGACCCGCGGGCCACCGGTTGCGCGCTGGCCACGGTCGGGGTCCTCGTGCCCCGGGCCGACCACGCCCACTTCGTCGCCGCGCTCGTCGGCGTCGCGCGGGCGCACGGCGTCGACGCGCTGGTCCCCACGGTCGCCGAGGAGCTGCCCGCGCTGGCCGCGGGCGCCGCGCAGTTCGCCGCGGCCGGGGTGGGCACCTGGTTCGCCGACCCGGTCAGCGTCGAGCTGTGCTGCGACAAGGCCGCCTTCGCCCGCACCCTCCGGGTGGCCGGCGTGCCGCACCCGCCCACCACCGACACCCCGGCCGGCCTCGTCGAGGTGCCCGGGCCCTGGCTGGTCAAGCCCCGCGCCGGGCGCGGCAGCCGCGGCGTGCAGGCGCTGGACAGCCGGGCCGCCGTGGTGGAGGCGCTGCGCACCGACGCCTCGCTCATCGCCCAGACCCGCCTCACCGGCCGCGAGTTCACCGCCGACGTGCTGGTCTCGCGCACCGGCGAGCTGCTGACCGTCGTCCCGCGCTGGCGGGAGGAGACGAAGGCCGGCATCTCGGTGAAGGGCACCACCTTCGACTCGCCGGCGGTGACCGACGTGGTCGCCGACGCGATCGAGGCGGTCGGGCTGACCGGCCCGGCCAACGTGCAGGGCTTCGTCGCCGACGACGGCCGGGTCAGCGTGGTCGAGATCAACCCGCGGTTCTCCGGCGGGCTGCCGCTCACCCTCGCGGCCGGTGCCGACGTGGTCAGCGCCTACCTCGCCGGGGTGCGCGAGCCCGGCCGGCAGCTGGGCCACCTGTGGTTCACGCCGGGGATCAGCATGCAGCGCTACTTCGCCGAGGTGTTCACCACCGAGGACGGCAGCCCGGTTCTCGACCCCGCCACGCCGCTGGGGGTGCGCGCGTGACCCGCCGCCGCTCGGTCCTGGTGCCCTTCGGCACCCGCCCGGAGGTCGTGAAGCTGGCGCCCGTCGTGACCGCGCTGACCGCCGCGGGCCACCGCGTCGACGTCGTCGACACCGGCCAGCACACCGACCCGGCGCTGTCGACGGAGCTGCAGGAGACCCTCGGCCTGGCCCCGACGCTGCGCTGCGCGCTGCCCACCGACTCGCCGGAGAGCCGCCTCGGCGCGCTGTACGCCGACGCCGCCCGCGCCGTCGCCCGGTTCCGCCCCGACGTCGTCCTCGCGCTGGGCGACACCAACACCGTGCCCGCGTACGCGCTGGCCGCCCGCGGCGCCGGGGTGCCCTTCGCGCACCTGGAGGCCGGGCTGCGCAGCCTCAACCCGCGCAGCGTCGAGGAGGTCAACCGGCGGGTGGCCGCCGCGGTCGCCGCGCTGCACCTGGCCCCGACCCGCCGCGCCGCGGCCTTCCTCGCCGCCGAGGGCGTGCCGGCCGAGCGGGTGTTCGTCGTCGGCAACCCCGTCGTCGACACGCTGGTGGCCCGCGGGGTCCGGCCGGTGCCCGTCGCCGACCGGCGGGGCGTGCTGGTCACCGCGCACCGCCCGACCAACGTCGACGACCCGGTGCGGCTCAAGCGCCTGGTCGGCGTGGTGCGCTCGCTGGCCGATCAGGTCGGGCCGGTGACCTTCCCGGTGCACCCGCGCACCGCCGCCCGGCTGGCCGCCACCGGCCTGGACGCCGAGCTCGACCACCCGCGGATCTCCCTGTCCGGGCCGGTCGGCTACGACGAGCTGCTCGCGGCGCTGGCCTCGGCCCGGCTGGCCGTCACCGACTCCGGCGGCATCCAGGAGGAGGCCGCCTTCCTCGGCGTCCCCGTCGTCGTCCTGCGCGGGTCGACGCCGCGCTGGGAGGGGGTCGAGGCCGGCACCACCACGCTGGCGGGCCTCGCCGACGACACCGCCGCCGACGCCGTCCTCGCCGCCGCGGCCCGGCACACCACGCCCGAGGGCCAGGCCCTCGCCGCGACCCTGCCCTGCCCGTACGGCGACGGGACGACGGGGCCCCGCGTCGCCGCGATCCTCGCCGACCCGGCGACCGACGCGCTGCTGGCCATCGAGGAGCCGGACTTCACCGACGGCCGGCTGCCGTGGTGAGGCCGCTGGGCGTCGTCGTCGACCTCGACGACACCCTCTACCCGCAGGCGGAGTACCTGGCCGGCGCCGCGCGCGCGGTCGGCGTCGCCGCGGGTCGGCTGGGCCTGGACGGCGCGGCCGTGCACGCGGCCCTCGCCGGCGAGCTGGCCGCGGGCTCCGACGCCGGCGGCACCATCGACCGTGCGCTGCTGGCCGCCGGGGTCGCGCCCACGGACCTGCCGCGCCTGGTCCCGCAGCTCGTCGCCGCCTTCACCACGCACGCGCCGGCGCGCCTGAGCCCCTACGACGGCGTCCCGGAGGCGCTGGCCGCCCTCGCCGCGGCCGCGCCGCTGGGCTGCCTCACCGACGGCAACCCGGTCATCCAGGAGGCCAAGCTGGCCGCGACCGGGCTGGGCCCGCTGCTGCCGGTCGTCCTGGTGACCGACACCCTGGGCGGGCGGGCCGCCCGCAAGCCGGCCCCGGCCGGCCTGCTCGCGCTCGCCGGGTCCCTGGGCGTCCCCGCCGACCGGCTGCTGGTCATCGGGGACCGGCCCGGCAAGGACGTCGCCGTGGCCGCCGCGGTGGGCGCGCGCGCGATCCGGATCCGCCAGGGGGAGTACGCCGCCGCGCCGGACGAGCCCCGCGCCGAGGCGGTCGTCGACTCCTTCCCCGCCGCCGCGGCGCTCGCGCTGGAGCTGCTGGCCGGCGCCGGAGCCGGGAGGGCCCTGCTCCCCTCGGGGTGAGGCCGTGCCCGGGCCCCGCCGGTCCGGTGACGCGCCGCGGCGCCTCCCTCGTCGGGGTGGGCCCGGCCCGCGGACGCTCCACTCCGGACCGGGACCGTCCGATGTCCCTCGGGTGGAGCGGGATGGCCGCTCCCGGAGCACGGGGGTCGACACCATGGCAGGGACCAGCACCACGACCGGCGCACGCATCCGCGCGCGGCTCGCGCGGCTCGCGGCGATCGGGGTGATCGCCGCGCTCGGGCTGGTCTCCACCCCAGGGACGGCGTCGGCGGCCGGCACGGTCACCCCGGTCGTGGACTGCTACCGCGACAACGGCGACGGCACCTTCTGGGTGGTCCTCGGGTACAAGAACACCGGGGACTCCCGGAACATCGCGCGCGGGGCGTCCAACCAGGTCTACCCGACCCGGCTGCAGGGTCAGCAGCCCGCCGGCTTCGCCGGCGGCACCGTGCACGGGGCGTGGACGGTGAAGCTCACGTACCAGGAGATCTTCGCCCAGAACGCCCGCTGGGTGCTGGACGGCACGACGCTGCAGTACTCGCAGTACGTGCAGTACGCGACGGTGTGCCCGCCGACCACGCAGCTGCCCGCCGACGGCAACGGCATGGGCACCGTGATGGCGCTGGGCGGGGCCGGGGTGGTCGGGGCGCTGCTGCTGGTCCGCTCCCGCCGCCGGGCGGACCGCGCCGCTGCCGGCACCGCGGCCTGACCCGTGCGCAGCGTCCTGGCGATCGGCGCCCACCCCGACGACGTCGAGCTCGGCTGCGGCGGCACGCTGCTGGCCCACGCCGCGGCCGGGGACACCGTGACCGTGCTGGTCGTGACCGGCGGGGAGAGCGGTCCCGGGGAGCCGGAGCGCCGGCGGGAGCAGGAGGCCGCGGCCCGCAGCCTCGGCGCCCGGCTCGTCTGGGGCGGCCTGCCCGACTGCGGGCTGACCGCGGACGCGGCGACGGTGGCGCTCGTCGAGCGGGTGCTCGCCGAGACCGCCGCCGACGTCGTCTACGTGCACGCCCCCGACGACAGCCACCAGGACCACCGGGCGGTGGCCGCGGCGACGCAGGGGGCGGCCCGGCGGCTGTCACGGGTGCTGCACTACCAGAGCCCGTCGACGCTGACGTTCTCCCCGACCGTCTACGTCGACGTGACCGCGCACCTGACCGGCAAGCTGCACGCCCTGGCGGCGCACGCCTCCCAGGTGGAGCTCTCGCCGATGGTGGAGCCCGACGCGGTCGTGGCCTCCGCCCGGCACTGGGGCGCGCAGGCCCGCATCGGCTACGCGGAGGCGTTCGCGCCGACGCGGATGGTGCTGGACATGCGCCCCCGGCCCCGGCGGCGGGCCGGGGACGTGCCCGCCGGGCACCGCCTCGTGCCCGCACCCCGCCTCGCCGGCTGAGCCCGGCCCCGCCTGCGACGCACCGGCCCGGCTCTCACCCCGAGGGGGGAGGGCCGGGCCGGTGCGTTGCAGGCAACCGAACCGCGTGCCGATGCACCTGTGACGGGCGGGACGACCCCGCCGGTGGAACGGGAGGACACGGGGCCATGGACGACACGGGGAGCGCGGGACTGAACGTCCTGGCCATCGGGGCGCACCCCGACGACATCGAGCTCGGCTGCGGCGGGGCGCTGCTCGCCCACGTGGCGGCCGGGGACTCCGTGACCATGCTGGTCGTCACCGGCGGCGAGAACGGCCCCGGCGACGGTGCCCGGGGCGCCGGCCGCCGCGAGGAGCAGGAGACCGCGGCGCGGATGATCGGCGCCCGGCTGGTCTGGGGCGGCCTGCGCGACTGCGAGGTCGTGCCGGACTCCGCGACCGTGCGGCTGATCGAGCGGGTGCTGCGCGCCACCGCCGCCGACCTCGTCTACGTGCACGCCCCCGACGACAGCCACCAGGACCACCGCGCCGTCGCCTCCGCCACCCTGGGCGCCGCCCGCCGCCTGCCCCGGGTGCTGCACTACCAGAGCCCCTCGACGCTGTCGTTCACGCCGACCGTCTACGTCGACGTCACCGCCCACCTGTCGGGCAAGGTCGCGGCGCTGGCCGCGCACGCCACCCAGGTGGAGATGTCGGCGATGGTCGAGCCGGACGCCGTCGTGGCCTCGGCCCGGCACTGGGGGTCGCAGGCCCGGATCGGCTACGCCGAGGCCTTCCAGCCCACCCGGCTCGTCCTCGACCTCTCCCCGCTGCCGGGCAGCGGCGCGGTGGCCGCCGTCCCCGCCGCCTGGCAGCTGACGCCGTCGCCGTTCGCCGCGACGTCCTGACCGCCCCGCCCCCGCGCCGGCGGGCGGGCGGTCACCGGCCCGGCGCGCGCCGCCGGAGCCGGGCGAGCGTCGCCAGCACGGCGGCGGCGGTCCACACCGCCCGGGACAGCCGCACCGCCCGCGGGACGTCGGCGGCCAGCGGCGGCCGCCCGTCGCCCAGGTGCGGGCGCACCTCGACCCGGCTGCCGTAGACGTTGCGGCCGCCCAGCCGCAGCCCCAGCGCCCCGGCGAGGGCGGCCTCGCACCGCCCCGAGTTCGGGCTCGGGTGGGCCGCGCCGTCGCGCCACCACGCCCGCAGCGCACCGGTCGCCGACCCGCCCACCAGCGGGGCCGCGGCCACCGTCAGCGCCGCCGTCAGCCGCGCCGGCAGCCAGTTGGCGACGTCGTCCGCGCGCGCCGACGCCCAGCCGAACCGCGCGTACCGCGGCGAGCGGTGCCCGACCATCGCGTCGAGGGTGTTCACCGCCCGGTAGGCGGCCAGCCCCGGCAGCCCCGCCACCGCGCCCCAGAACAGCGGCGCCACCGCCGCGTCGGATGTGTTCTCCGCGACCGACTCGACCGTCGCCCGGGCGAGCTCGCCGGCGTCCAGCCCGGCCGGGTCGCGGCCGGCGAGGGAGGGCAGCTGCGCGCGGGCCGCGGGCAGGTCGCCGCGGACCAGCGGCACGTACACGCCGCGGGCGGCGCGGCCGAGCGACGTCCCGCCCAGCACGGTCCAGGTCACCGCGGCGGTGACCAGCGTGCGGGCGGCCGCCCGGCCCCGGGTCGCGCGGTCCAGCGCTCCGCCGAGCGCCCCGGCGGCGCCGACCAGCACCGCCGCGTACCCGGCCCCGGCGGCCCGGGAGTCGCGCCAGGCGCGCCGCTCCAGGGCCGCCGCCGCGCCGCCGAAGCCGGCCACCGGGTGCCACCGGCGCGGGTCGGCCAGCAGGAGGTCCGCGGCGGCGCCCAGCGCCAGGCCGGCCGCGGTCGCCCCGTCCCGGTCCGCGCGCACGGGGGCCATCCTGCCAACCGCCGGTCCCTAGGATCGCCGGCATGCGTCTGCCCGGCCGTTACGACGGCGTCGCCCGGCCGATCGTCACCTACGGCAGCGACCCGGTCCTGCACCGGGCGTGCGCCCCGGTCACCGAGTTCGGGCGGGACCTGCGCCGCCTCGTGCTCGACATGTTCGCCAGCATGGAGGCCGCCGACGGGGTGGGCCTGGCCGCCAACCAGATCGGCGTCGACGCGCGGGTGTTCGTCATCGACTGCCCCGACGCGGCCGGGGAGGACGTCGTCGGCTACGTGGTCAACCCCGTGCTCACCATCCCCGAGCCGGTGGGGGAGGAGCCGGCCGAGGAGGTCACCGAGGAGGGCTGCCTGTCGGTGCCCGGCCCCTACGCCGAGCTGCCGCGGGCCTTCCGCGCCCGGGTCGACGGCGTCGACGCCAGCGGCGACCCGGTGAGCATCGAGGCGACCGGGATGGCCGCGCGCTGCCTGCAGCACGAGGTCGACCACCTCGACGGCACCGTCTACGTCGACCGGCTGCCCGCCGAGCAGAAGGAGCGGCTGCTCGCGGAGGCCGGCCGGTGACCGCCGCACCCGTGCACACGCCGGTCGTCGTCGTCGGCATCGGCGCGGACGGCTGGGAGGGGCTCGCGCCCACCTCCCGTGCCGAGGTGGAGCGCGCCGACGTCCTGCTGGGCAGCGAGCGGCAGCTGGACCTGGTCCCCGCCGAGGTCGCCGCCGAGCGGGTGCCGTGGCCCTCGCCGCTGACCGAGGCGCTGCCCGAGCTGGTCGAGCAGTACGCCGCGCGGGCCGTCGTCGTCCTGGCCAGCGGCGACCCGATGCTGTCGGGCATCGGGACCACGCTCACCCGGCTGCTGGGCGCCGAGCGGGTGCGGGTGCTGCCGGCGCCGTCGTCGGTGTCGCTGGCCTGCGCCCGGCTGGGCTGGGCCGTCGAGGACACCTGCGTGGTGAGCCTGGTCGGCCGGCCGCTGGAGCTGCTGCACCCGCACGTGCAGCCCGGCGCCCGGCTGCTGGTGCTGGGGTCGGACGGCGACACCCCGGCCCACGTCGCCCACCTGCTGGCCGAGCGGGGCTACGGGCAGAGCCTCGTCACGGTCCTCGGCGGGCTGGGCGGCCCGGAGGAGACGGTGCGCACCGGCACCGCGGCCACCTGGTCGCAGCCGGCGCCGGCGCTGGTGGTGACCGCCGTCGAGTGCCGGGCCGAGCGCGGCACGATGCCGCTGCCCACCACCCCCGGCCTGCCCGACGCCGCCTACGAGTCCGACGGGCAGCTCACCAAGTCCGAGGTCCGGGCGGTCACGCTGTCCCGGCTGGCCGCCGTCCCGGGCCAGCTGCTGTGGGACATCGGCGCCGGCGCGGGCTCGATCGGCATCGAGTGGATGCGCGCCCACCCGACCTGCCGCGCGGTCGCGGTGGAGGCCGAGGAGGACCGGGCCGCCCGGATCGCCCGCAACGCCGCCCGCCTCGGCGTGCCCTACCTGCGGGTCGTGCACGGCTCCGCGCCCGACGTCCTGGGCCGCCTCGGCCGCCCGGACGCGGTGTTCGTCGGCGGCGGGCTCACCACCCCGCTGCTGCTGGAGACCTGCTGGGACGCGCTGCCGCCCGGCGGCCGGCTGGTGGCCAACGCGGTGACCGTGGAGAGCGAGGCCGTGCTGGCGTCCTGGCACGCGCGGGTCGGGGGCGAGCTGGTGCGGGTGTCGGTGCAGCGCGCCGAGCCGGTCGGGACGTTCACCGGCTGGCGGGCCGCGATGCCGGTGACCATCTGGAGCGTGACCCGCTGACCGTCTTCTTCATCGGGGCGGGCCCCGGCGCGCCCGACCTGGTCACGCTGCGCGCGGCCCGGCTCATCGCCTCGGCCCCGGTCTGCCTCTACGCCGGGGCGCTGGTGCCGCGCGAGCTGCTGGACACCGCCCCCGCCGGGGCGCGGCTGGTCGACACCGCCGACCTCGACCTCGACGCCATCACCGCCGAGCTGACCGCCGCGCACGAGGCCGGGCACGACGTCGCCCGGCTGCACTCGGGGGACCCGTCGGTGTACAGCGCGATGGCCGAGCAGATGCGCCGGCTCGACGCCGCGGGGGTGCCCTACGAGGTGGTCCCCGGCGTCCCGTCGTTCGCCGCCGCGGCCGCCGCGCTGAAGCGGGAGCTGACCGTGCCGGGGGTGGCGCAGACCGTCGTCCTCACCCGGACCTCGGCGCGCTCCACCCCGATGCCGCCGGGCGAGCAGCTGTCGGCCTACGCCGCGACCGGCGCGACGCTCGTGCTGCACCTGGCGGTGCAGCGGCTGGACGAGCTGGCGCCGCAGCTGGCCGAGCACTACGGCGCGGGGTGCCCGGCCGCCGTCGTCGCGTACGCCAGCCGCGCCGACGAGGTGGTGCTGCGCGGCACGCTGGCCGACATCGCGGGGCAGGTGGCCGAGGCGGGGATCCGGCGGACAGCGATCGTCGTCGTCGGCCCGGCGCTGGCCGCGGGTCAGTTCCCCGACAGCCACCTGTACTCGACGACGCGTGCGCGTTAGCCGGGACCGGTCCTCAGGCGCGGCCGACGATCGTGCCGGCGCGGTCGATCACCACGACGTCCACCTCGACGGGCGCGCCGCGCAGCACCCCCAGCGCGGTGTCCCGGGCGCCCGCGGCCACCAGGTCGCCCAGCGGGAAGCCGGCCCCGGCGCACTGCTGCAGCGCGTCCAGGGCGGTGTTCGCCCCGCGCACGCCCTCGACCAGCCCCGGTGCGCCGCCGCCGTCGCGGACCAGCGCCGCCAGCGCCTCGAACGACACCTGCGAGCGGCCCGAGTGCAGGTCCAGGTGCCCCTCGGCGAGCTTCGCGAGCTTGCCGATCCCGCCGGCCACGGTCAGCCGCGGAACCGGGTGCCGGCGCAGGTACTTGAGGACGGCGCCGGCGAAGTCGCCCATGTCCAGCAGCGCGTCCTCGGGCAGCCCGTGCAGCTCCTGCGCCACCCGCTCGCTGGTCGAGCCGGTGCAGCCGGCCACGTGCGTCCGCCCGGCCGCGCGGGCGACGTCGATGCCGCGGCGGATCGAGTCGATCCACGACGAGCACGAGTAGGGGACGACGACGCCGGTCGTGCCGAGGATCGACAGCCCGCCGAGGATCCCCAGCCGCGGGTTCCAGGTGCGCCGGGCCAGCTCCTCACCGTGCTCCACGGACACCTCGACGACGACGTCGCCGGTGCCCCCGTGCCGCGCCGCGACCGCCGCGACGTGCTCGCTGATGAACGTGCGGGGCATCGGGTTGATCGCCGGCTCGCCGACCGCCAGCGGCAGGCCCGGCTTGGTCACGGTGCCGACGCCGGGGCCCGCGCGGAAGACCACCCCGGTGCCGGGTGCGCCGAGCAGCACCCGGGAGGAGACCAGCGCGCCGTGGGTGACGTCGGGGTCGTCGCCGGCGTCCTTGACGATGCCGACGGTCGCCTCGGCCCCGGGCACCAGCGCCTCGCGGGCCAGCGCGAACGAGGGGTGCCGGTCGTTCGGCAGGTCGATGGTCACCGGGTCGGGGAACTCGCCGGTCAGCAGCGCGGTGTAGGCGGCGGTGGCCGCGGCGGTCGCGCAGGCGCCGGTCGTCCAGCCGTGCCGCAGCCCGCTGCCCTCCCTGCTCACGGGTCCAGCATGCACGGGGGTCGCGGGGCAGTGGGGGACCGCCCGGATGCGCCTGGCGGCGGCCACGCCCGCCCGGGAGACCGCCGCGATGCGCATGCGGGCGCGCACCGCCGCCTTCGCGCGCTCCCGCGCCCCAGCGCAGCCCCCCGTTGCCACCTGCGGGACGACGCCCGGGGGAGCGCGTGACCCGCCGGGTGCTGGTCCTCGGGGGCACCGGCGAGGCGCGGCGGCTGGCCACCGCGCTGGTCGAGCGGGGGGACGACGTCCTGAGCTCGCTCGCCGGGCGGGTGGCCGACCCGGTCCTGCCGCCGGGACGGGTGCGGGTCGGCGGGTTCGGCGGCGTCGAGGGGCTGGCGCAGGCCCTGGCCGAGGTGGACGCCGCCGTCGACGCCACGCACCCCTTCGCCGCCGGCATCACCGCGAACGCCGCCGCCGCGGCCGCGACCACCGGCACCCCGCTGCTGCGGCTGCAGCGGCCCGGCTGGACGGCCGGCCCCGGCGACGACTGGCGCTGGGTGGACTCGCTGGACGAGGCAGCCGCGGCGGTGCGGGCGGCGACCTCGGTGTTCGTCACCACCGGCCGGCAGGGGCTCGCCGCCTTCGCCGGGCTGCCGGGGGCGGTGCTCGTCCGCTCGGTCGACCCGCCGCAGGCGCCGCTGCCGGCCCGCTGCACCGTCGTCCTGGCGCGGGGGCCGTTCACGGTCGAGGAGGAGACGGCGCTGATGCGCGAGCACGCCGTCGACGTGCTGGTCACCAAGGACAGCGGCGGGTCGATGACCGCCGCGAAGCTGACCGCGGCCCGGGACCTCGGCGTCCCGGTGGTGCTGGTCCGCCGCCCGCCGCTGCCCGCCGGCGTCCCGGTCGCCGCGACCGTCGCCGAGGCGCTGACCTGGATCGCGGAAAAGGACTCGCGCCCGGGGGGAGACTGAGCCGGTCCCTCCCCGCGACACCAGGAGCGCAGCACCCGTGGAACCCCTGACCGAGCAGCAGGTACGCCGGTCGTTCGTCAACTGCTCCAAGGGCGAGGCCACCGCCATGACCCTGCCGCGGGACTTCGACGTCCTCCCGTGGGAGGAGCTGGAGCTGCTGGGCTGGCGGGACCCCAAGGCGCCGCTGCGCGGCTACCTCGTCGTCCCCCGGGAGGGCCGGACCGTCGGCGTCGCGCTGCGCGCCGCGGACACGAGGATGTCCAGCCGGACGGCGGCGATGTGCCTGCTGTGCCAGACCCCGCAGACCGGCGACGCCGTCTCGCTGTTCACCGCCCGCCGGGTCGGCGAGGCCGGGCGCAACGGCAACACCGTGGGCACCTACATCTGCGCCGACCTGCAGTGCGCCCAGCGGACCCGCACCGAGATCCCGCCGTGGCTGGCCGAGCGCGACCCGGACGAGGTCGTCGCCGAGCGGTCGCTCGAGCTGCGCCAGCGCGTGCAGGGCTTCCTCGACTCGGTGCACCGGCCCTGACCGCCCGGCTGGTGCTGTTCGACCTCGACGGCACCCTGGTCGACTCCACGCCGGGCATCTGGGCGTCGGTGCGGGTGGCGGCGGAGGCACTGGGCCTGCCGGAGCCGACGCCGGCGCAGCTGCGCGCGATGGTCGGCCCGCCGCTGCAGGACGGGTTCGCGATCGTGCTCGGCGTCGCCCCGGACGACGTCCCGCGGGCGGTCGCGGCCTACCGGGCGCACTACGCCGCCGGGGCGCTGCTCGACGTCACCGTGTACGACGGCGTCCGGGAGCTGCTGGCCGGCCTGCGGGAGGCCGGCGCGGTCCTGGCGGTCGCCACCAGCAAGCCCGAGCCGTTCGCCGTCCGGGTGCTCGAGCACACCGGGCTGCTCGGGGCCTTCGCCTCGGTGCACGGGGCCACCCTCGACGGCCTGGTCCGGCACAAGGACCAGGTGGTCGCCGCGGCGCTGGCGGCCCACCCCGGCGGGCGGGCGCCGGTGCTCGTCGGCGACCGGGAGCACGACGTGCTGGGCGCCGCGGCGCACGGGCTGCCGTGCATCGGCGCGGGCTGGGGCCCGACACCCGACGAGCTGCGCGCGGCCGGCGCCGTGGCCGTGGCGAGCACCCCGGCCCAGGTCAGGGCACTGCTCGGCGACGTGTGACGCCCAACCGGATCGGGCAGGAGGCGGTCATGACCGAGACCGCGCCGCCGCTGTCCGCCCTCGCCCTCGTCTGCACCCTCTCGCCGTCGCCGAAGCCCTCCAGCAGCGAGAAGATCGCCCGCGAGGTGCTCGACGCCCTCGCCGCGCACGGGGTGAGCGGCGACGTCGTCCGCGTCGTCGACCACGACGTGAAGCCCGGCGTCGAGGTGGACATGGGCGACGGCGACGCGTGGCCGGCGATCCGCGAGCGGATGATGGCCGCCGACATCCTCGTCGTCTCCACGCCCACCTGGGTCGGGCACATGAGCAGCGTCGCGCAACGGGTGCTGGAGCGGCTGGACGGCGAGCTGTCGGAGACCGACGACTCGGGCCGCCCGCTGGTCACCGGCAAGGTCGCGGTCACCGCCGTCGTCGGCAACGAGGACGGCGCCCACAAGATCACCGCCGACCTCATGCAGGGGCTCAACGACATCGGGTTCACGATCCCCGCGCAGGGCGGCACCTACTGGAACGACGAGGCGATGGGCAGCCGCGACTACCTGGACCTCGACGAGACCCCGGAGGCGGTGGCCTCGACGACGGCCACGCTCGCCGAGAACGCCGCGCACCTGGCGCGGGCGCTCAGGGCGACCCCGTACCCGTCGAGCTGACCGTGGCCAGCCGGCGGGCGGGCTCGGGGGCGTCGGCCTCCCCGCCCGCCCGTCGCAGGGACCGCCGGCGCAGCCGCACCCCGGCGACCGCACCCAGCGCCAGGACCACGAGCACGGCGGCGTACACCTCGGCGACCGTCTCCAGCCCGACCGAGGAGGAGACCGTGCCCGCGACGATCGCCGGGATGCTGAAGCTCAGGTAGCCGACGACGAACACCGCCGACAGCAGCCCGGCCCGCTCGGCCGGGGACACGCCGGCGGTGATGACGGCGACCGCGCCGAGGAACGCCATGCCGAAGCCGATCCCGGAGACGACCGCGGAGACGAACAGGACCGCGACGGAGCCGGTGACCAGCGCGGCGATCGTGCCGAGCACGCCGGCCGCGAACGCCAGCGCGCCGCCGACCATCGCGCCCTCCGGCGCCAGCGGCCGGCCGAGCACCGCGCCGACCGCGGCCGACCCCTGCATGGCCAGCACCAGCAGGCTGCCGACCAGGTGGTCGTCGATGCCGAACACGGTCGCGGTGAGCGACGGGCCCAGGGAGAGGTACAGCCCGCCCAGCGCCCAGGCGGCCACCATGACCGGCAGGGCCAGCAGGAAGCCGGGCCGCTGCGGCCGGGGGACCCGCACCGAGGGTCGCAGGGAGGCGAGCGCGCCCGGGGCGCGCGGCGAGGTCTCGGGGAGCAGGAGCACGCACGCGGCGGCCAGCACCAGCGCGACCGTGAGGACGGCGAACACCCAGCGGGTCGGCTCGGCGACGTACTCGACCACCAGACCGGCGCCGACGGCCCCGAGGGACAGCCCGAGCCCCGGTGCCGCGCTGTTGACCAGCGCCCCGAGCGGGCGGTCCGCGCGCTGGGAGTCCAGCAGCGCCGCCCCGAGCGTGCCGGTCAGCCCGCCCATGGACACGCCCTGCACCACCCGCGCGACCAGCAGCCAGCCGACGCCGTCCGCGGCGAGGAACAGCACCATCGCGACCGCCATGAGCAGCAGCCCCCCGGCGAGCACCGGGCGGCGGCCCACGTGGTCGGACAGGCCGCCCACCACCAGCAGCGCGGCGAGCAGCGCGAACGCGTAGATCCCGAAGACCACCGTCAGCGTGCCGGGCCCGAAGCCGAAGCGCTCGGCGTACACCCGGTACAGCGGCGTCGGCACCCCCGAGGCGGCCAGCGCGAGCAGCAGCAGGCCCGCCGCCGTCCAGAACGCGGGTGTGCGCGGGAGCGTGGGGAGGGGCACGACCGTTCGCAAGGGGAACGACCTCGGCCGCATTCCCGCCCCGGGCGTGTCCCCGGTCCCGGTGCAGGACCGCGGTCCCGCACCGGGAGGGGTCAGTAGGTGCGCGGGGTGTAGACGGCGCCGTTCGGGCCGACCCGGGTGCGGGAGGAGCCGACGAGCACCAGGCAGCGCATGTCGACCGTCTCGGGGTCCAGCTCGCCGAGCGTCGTCACCCGCACGCTCTCCTGCGGCCCGCCGACGTCCCGGCCCACCACCACGACCGTGCCGGCGTCGCGGACCTCCAGCAGCGCCGCGAGCGCCTCGCCCAGCTGGTGCGGGCGCGCCTTGGACCGCGGGTTGTACAGCGCCAGCACGAGGTCGGCCTGCGCCGCGTGCCGCAGCCGGTCCAGGACGACGTCCCACGGCTTGAGGACGTCGGACAGGCTGACGACCGCGAAGTCGTGGCCCAGCGGCGCGCCCACGCGGGAGGCGACGGCCTGCGCGGCGGTCAGCCCGGGCAGCACGCGGACCGCGACGCCGTCGTACTCCGGGCGCTCGGCGACCTCCAGCACCGCGGCGGCCATCGCGAAGACGCCGGGGTCGCCGCTGGAGACGACGGCGACCCGGCGCCCGGAGCGGGCCAGCTCCAGGGCGTGCGCGGCCCGCTCGGCCTCGACGCGGTTGTCACTGGCGTGGCGGGTCTGCCGCGGGTTGGCCGCGACCCGGTCCAGGTAGGGGCCGTACCCGACGAGGTCGTCGGCGGCCGCCAGCGCCGCGGCGACCTCGGGCGTCGTCCAGGAGCGCTGGCCCGGGCCCAGGCCGACCACGACGACCTCGCCGGTCCGCGGCAGCGCGTCGTCGTGCTGCTCGGGGCCGGGCGCCGGCTCGGTCAGCGGGCTGGGCAGCAGGGCGAGGGAGAAGTAGGGGACGGTCTCGGGGGCGACCTCGGCCAGCGGCATCGTGCGCTGCCGGTCGGTGGTGGCCCGCTCGACGTAGAGCGCGCGGTCGAGCACCCCGGCCGCGTCGAAGGCGTCGCGCACGGAGCGGAAGGTCCGCCCGAGCTTCATCACCGCCGCCGAGTCGGTGGTCGCCAGCCACTCGGCCAGCTCGTCGGTGGGCAACGTGCCGGGCAGCACGGTGAGCACCTCGTCGCGCTCGACCAGCGGCCGGCCGGTGACCGCCGCGGCGCCGCTGACGCTGGTCACGCCGGGGACGACCTCGGTCGGGTACCGGTGCGCCAGCCGCTTGTGCATGTGCATGTAGGAGCCGTAGAAGAACGGGTCGCCCTCGGCGAGGACGACGACGTCGCGCCCGGCGTCCAGGTGGGCGGCGAGCCGGGCGGCGGCCGCCTCGTAGAACTCGTCGATGGCGCCCTGGTAGCCGCCGGGGTGGTCGGTGGTCTCGGTGGTGACCGGGTAGACCAGCAGCTCCTCGACCTGGCCCTCGCGCAGGTAGGGGGCGGCCAGCGCGCGGGCGACCGACCGGCCGTGCTGCGCGGCGTGGAAGGCGACGACGTCGGCGGCGCCGATCAGCCGGGCCGCCTTGACGGTGACCAGCTCCGGGTCGCCGGGCCCGAGCCCGACCCCGTAGAGACGCCCGCTCACCGCACCCTGTCCGCTCATTCCGCGTCGCTCGCGATCGCGTTGACGGCGGCCGCGGTCATCGCGCTGCCGCCGCGCCGGCCGCGCACCACCAGGTGCTCCAGGTCGGTGGCGGCCAGCGCGTCCTTGGACTCGGCGGCGCCGATGAAGCCGACCGGGATGCCGAGGACGGCGGCCGGCCGGGGCGCGCCGGCCTCCACCATCTCCAGCAGGTGGAACAGCGCGGTGGGGGCGTTGCCGATCGCCACGACGGCACCCTCGAGCCGGTCGCGCCACAGCTCGAGCGCGGCCGCGGTGCGGGTGGTGCCGAGCTCCTGCGCGAGCGCGGGCACCCGCGGGTCACCCAGCGTGCACACCACCTCGTTGTCCCGCGGCAGCCGCGCGCGGGTGATGCCGGAGGCCACCATGCGGGCGTCGCACAGCACCGGGGCGCCGGCGTCCAGGGCGGCCCGGGCGCGGGAGACGACGGCGGGGGAGAAGGCGACGTCGGGCACCAGGTCGACCTGCCCGCAGGCGTGGATCATCCGCACGACGACCCGGGAGACGTCCTCGGGGAGAGCGGCCAGGTCGGCCTCGGCGCGGATCGTGGCGAACGACTGCCGGTAGATCTCGGCGCCGTCCTTCTCGTAGGCGTACATCGGCCAGCAGGCTACGTCGTGGGGTTCGGCGCCCCGTCGCCTGCGGGTAGGGGCGCCCGCATGGCGCTCCCCAGGGTCCTCGTGCTCGTGCTCGCCGGCGGGAAGGGCAACCGGCTGGAACTGCTCACCGAGACCCGGGCCAAGCCCGCCGTCCCCTTCGCCGGGGTGTACCGGCTGATCGACTTCCCGCTGTCCAACTGCCAGCACGCGGGCATCGCCGACGTGTGGGTGTCGGTGCAGTACCAGCCGCAGTCGGTCGCCGAGCACCTGGCCAACGGCCGGCCGTGGGACCTCGACCGCACCACCGGCGGCCTGATGCTGCTGCCGCCGTTCCAGGGCAACGAGCGCGGCGGGTGGACCGAGGGCACCGCCGACGGGCTGTGGCGCCAGGCCGAGCACGTCCGCGGGTTCGACCCCGACGCGCTCGTCGTCGTCAGCTCCGACGCCGTCTACCGGCTCGACTACCGCGAGGTCGTCGACGCCCACCTGGGCTCCGGCGCCGAGGTCACGATGGTCACCACCGAGGTCGCCGCCGACGACGCCGCCCGCTACGGCATCGTCGAGGTGGCCGACGACGGCCGGGTCGCCGGCTACGCCTACAAGCCCGACGAGCCGGCGACGACGACGGCGACCAACGAGGTCTTCGTGTTCAGCCCGCGGGAGACCCTCGACCGGCTGGAGGCGCTCGCCGCCGAGGTCGGCGACGAGGGACTGGAGGACCTCGGCACGCACCTGCTGCCGGCCCAGACCCGCGACGGCGCCGCCCGCGCGTACCCGCTGGCCGGCTACTGGCGCGACGTCGGCACGGTGACCGCGTACTGGGAGGCCCACCAGGACTTCCTCACCGACGACCCGCCGCTGGACCTCGACGAGCGCTGCTGGCCGGTGCACACCCGCGGCGGCCGGCACAGCGCGGCCCGGGTGCTCGACGACGGCCGGATCGAGAACAGCCTGCTGTCCGGGGGCACGCGGGTCTCCGGCGACGTCCGCGGGTCGGTGCTGTCGCCGGGGGTCGTCGTCGAGCGCGGCGCGACGGTCGTGGACTCGGTCCTCCTGCCGGGCGTGCGGGTGCGGGCCGGCGCCACGGTGACGAGGGCGGTGGTCGACGACGCCGTCGACGTCGGGGAGGGCGCCACGGTCGGCGGGGACGGTGAGATCGCGCTGCTCGGTCGCGGCGTGCGGATCGACGACGGGGCGCAGGTCCCGGCCGGCGCCCGGTTCCCTGACCCCGAGCAGGACTGACCGCGCCGTGCGCGCTCTGCCACTGCCCCGCCCCGGTGGGCAGTGGCAGAGCGCCCGAGGTGCATCCTGCCGCCCGAGGGGTCAGCCGCGGGACGGGTCCAGGTCGTAGCCGCTGCCGTTCGCGACGACGTCGACGACCTCGCCGCGCGGCCGGCCGCAGCGGCGCGCGCACCCGGCCCAGTGCTGGCGGGCGCCGCCCGCGGGCAGCGTGCCGGTGACGACGGCGTGCGCGGCGTCGGCCCGGACGTCGGCCAGCGACTTCGCGCAGCCGGGCCGCCCGGCGCAGGCGGTGACCTGCAGCCACGGACTACCGGGGTCGAGCACCAGCCCGGCGGCGGTCAGCGCGGCGGCCGCCGAGGCGTCGGGCAGGTCGGGGACGGCGACCGCGCGGCCCGGTGTGACCTGCAGGCCGCTCGTCGCGGTGTCGGCGAGCAGCTCGGCCTGCCCGGCGGGGAGCCGGCCCAGCGGCACGAGCGCGACGAGCGCCGTCCGCCCGTCCGTCTGCGGGTGCACCCCGGCCGCCGGGGAGGCCGACGCGTGCGGGAGCACTCCCGCGGGCGGGGCGCCGGGGGCTCCGAGCCGGGCGGCGACGCGGGCCGGGCCGTCGTCGAGCTCGGCCAGGCGCCAGGCAGTGCTCTCCTGGGCGGTGCGCTCGGCGAGGAAGGCGCGGGTGGCGGCGAGGGCCAGCGCCACCGCGCCGTCCGGGCCGGCGCGCAGCCCGGTGTCGGCGCCGGCCAGGGTCAGCGCCACCGTCCGTTCGTCGAGCGCGACCAGGCCGACGTCCCCGCCGAGGCCGGCGACGTCCCCGCGGCCGTCGTCCAGCGTGGCCAGGTAGCGGCCGGGCAGGCCGGCCAGGGCGGGGTCGGCGCACAGCCCGGCGTCCAGCGCCGCCACCCACGGGGTGACGTCGAGGACCCCGCCCGCGGTGCGGCCCGACAGCGCGCTGGCCAGCACGTTGCGCACCCGCTCGTGGGTGGCGCTCGGCAGCAGCCCGGCCGCGGCGAGGCGGTCGCCCAGCTCGGTCTCCGCGCCCGCCGCGAGCCCGCGCAGCTGCAGGTTCGCGCGGCTGGTCAGCTCCAGCGCGCCGTCGCCCAGGTCGCGGGCGGCGGCCGCCAGCGCCCGCAGCTGCGCGGCCGACAGCAGCCCGCCCGGCACCCGCACCCGGGCCAGCGCGCCGTCGGCGGCGGCGTGGGTCTGCAGCGCGCCCGGGCAGGCGTCGGGACGGGAGCGGGAGGTCATGGCGGCCGCGAGACTACGTCGCCGCGGCCGCCCCGGGTCAGCGGTCGAAGGACATCCAGACCTGGCGCCGCTCCGCCCTGCCGCGGACCTCGGCCATCGCGGCCACCCGGCGCTGCTGGTCGGGGGTCGCCAGGTGCTGGACGACGGCGACCTCGGCGTCGCGCATCGCCTGCTCGGCGGCGTACTCCGCCGGCGTCGACGGTGAGTCGTCGACCGGCTCGGGCTCGTCGTCCTGCGGCCGGGCGTAGGGGCTGTCGGCCGGCAGGTTGCCGCTGACCCGGCCGTAGGCGCCGAGCACCAGCAGCACCAGGCCGGCGACGACGGAGAACACGACGTTGGCGAACCGGAACGCCAGGATGTTCCAGTCGGTGCGCAGGACGGCGAGGTTGGCCAGCGCCGACAGCAGGAACAGCGAGCCGACGACGATCATCACCGTCGAGGCGGTGCGGGGGCTGCGGAAGGCGGCGACCACCAGGACCGCGGCGGTGACCACCGAGATCGTCGACAGCAGGCCGTTGGAGCTCAGCCCGAGGACGCGGTCGCCGTCGGTGGAGAAGAAGTCCAGCCCGTTGAGGAAGCCGAGGACGCCGAAGACGGCGATCACGGCGGCCACCGCCAGGGCGCCGACGCGGTGCACCACGGGCACGCGCTGCCCGGGGGTGAGCGCGGTGGCTCCCGACGACGGGGTCCGGTGCGGGCGGGAGAGGTGCAGGGTCATGGCGGTCTCCTCGCGGTGGTTCGGGACGACACCCGTCCTTCCGCGGGGCCTCCTACCCCGGATGCGCCCGGATAGGACGTGTGCCACGAAATTGTTCGCCACCCGGGCGTGTTGTCCGGGCATGACCCAGCCGTTCGAGCTCGACCTGCACTCCGAGTACCTGCGCGCGGACCTGTTCCTCTCCCTGGGGCAGCCGACCGAGGCCGCCCGGATCCTGGTCCCGGTGGTCGAGGCCGAGCCGGCCAACGAGGCCGCGCTCGAACTCCTCGCCCGCAGCTACTTCGCCTCCGCCCAGCTGGCCCGCGCCGAGGAGGCGCTCGGCCGGCTCGTGGAGCTGGCCCCGGCCAACGCCTGGGCCCGCCGCGCCCTGGCCCGCACCCTCGAGCGGCGGTCCCGGGCCGAGGACGCCGCCGTCCACCACCGGCTGGCCGACGCCCTGGGCGCCGCCCGCTGACCCCCGGACCCACGGGCCCGTGACCGGCCGGACACGGGCCCGTGGGCTCCTCCCCGTCGGGGGTCGGGGTGAGGCGCACGAGCGAGATCCGCCGGGAGACGCGGGCCTGGTAGTCGTCGTAGGTGGCGCACCGGGCCATGAGGGCGTCCCACAGCCGCTGCCGGTCGGCCTCGGCGACCTGGCTCGCCCGCACCTCGGTACGTACCCCGCCGACCTCGACGGCACCTCGCGGGTCGGCCTGCAGGTTCAGCCACCACTGCGGCTCGGCGTCGATGCCGCCGTTGGACGCGGCCACGACGTAGTCCGTCCCGTCGCGCACGAACAGGGCCGGCGTGGTGTACGTCCGCCCCGACGTCCGCCCCGTGTGGGAGAGCAGCAGGAGGTCCCCGCCGCGGAAGGTGCGCACCAGCCGGCCGCCCGAGCGCCGCACCAGCCCGACGTGCACCTTGGCCGCGTACCTGCTGACGACGGTCAGCGCGCGGTCCCGGCGCGTGGCGCGCGTCGCCGTCGTCACCGGGCACCGCCGAACACGCGCGCGTCGCGGCGGGCGGCGCGGCGGCCCATGACCCGGGCGATCGCCAGCAGGACGGGCCCGCTGTCGGGCATCCGGCGCAGGACGTCGTCGGTCAGGCCCTGGGCGACCCAGCCGGCCACCGCCGGGATCTCGCGCGGGGCGTAGTCCTTCTTGAACACCTCGCGGTCCAGGCGCTCCCAGTCCTCCTGGGTGAGGTGCTGCTGCACCAGGGCCATGCCCTCGCTCTCCTCGCGGGCGAGGTGGGTCTTCAGCGAGTCGCGCAGCCCGACGGCCGTGGCGGTGAACCGGTCGCGGACCTCGGTGCCCGCGCCGGCGGCCAGGGCGTCCAGGTCGGCGCGCATCGCGTCCAGCAGGGGGTCGATGCCCGCGTGGTCGGCCTCCAGCGCGGCGAGCACCGCGGGGTCGGCGCCGCGCTCGGCCAGCAGTGGCCACATCGCCCGGTCCTCGCCGGAGTGGTGCCGGTGCAGCACCGAGCAGAAGAACGCGAAGCGTCCGGCGACCCGCCGCCAGCGCCGGCGGTCCCCCGCGGTGATGGTCGGTCCCACGGCGGCGAAGGCGTCGACGTCGCGGCGGAAGGCGTGGTGCATCAGGTGCATGGGCGCGATGTCGACGGGACCCGCGGGGGCGGCGGCCTGGCCCGGGAGCAGCAGCTGCGGGACGGCGGTCGGGAACGTGGCGGTCATGGTCCTCACCTTATTGAGTAGAGTGGCGCTCTAACGAACAGCGGCAGGCTAGGGTGAATCCATGACGGAGCGCAAGAGGTCCTACAACTCGCCGCTGCGGGCCGAGCAGGCGCTGCGCACGCGGGCCGCCGTCCTCGACGCGGCGGGCGCCTGCTTCCTGGAGGCGGGGTACGCGGCCACGACCATGAAGGACGTCGCCGCGCGGGCCGGCGTCTCGGTGCAGACGGTGTTCGGCCAGGGCACCAAGTCGTCACTGCTGCTGGCCTGCGTGGACCGGGCGGTCGTCGGCGACGACGAGGAGGCGCCCCTGGCCCAACGGGAGCTGTTCGTCCGGCTGGTCGAGGCGCCGGACCGGGCGGGGAAGCTGGCGGCGGTGCGCGAGCTCGTCCTGCGCTACGTGCCGCAGACCGTGCCGATGATCCAGGTCTTCGCCGCCGCGGCCGCCGGTGACCCGGAGGTCGCCGAGGCCTGGGCGGAGTACGAGCGGCGCCGCTACACCGACCAGCGGGTGCTGATCGGCTCCCTCGGACCGGAACTGCGCGACGGGCTCGACGTCGACCGCGCCACCGACATCGCGTGGGGCCTGTTCACCCACGCGCCGATCGCCAACCTCGTGGGCGTGCGCGGGTGGAGCGTCGAGCAGTACGCGGACTTCCTCGCCGACGCCCTGGAGCGGCTGCTCCTCCGCTGATCGCGCGAGACCCGGGGCGGGCCGGGGCGCCGGGGGTGGGGGGTGGGGCGTCCTGAGGCAGGGGTTGACCGCCGGGATGCGCATGACGGCGGTCTCCGGGCTCGGGTTGACCGCCGTCGTGCGCATGGGGGTGAGGGGGCCGGGGGGTGAGGCGGGCTCGCGGGCGCCGGGGTGCGGGCGAGGGCGCCAGGGGGCCCGCCCGCCGAGGGGCCCCGAGGGGTCAGCCCACGGCGTCGGGGACCGGGGCCAGCGCCGCCAGCACCTCCCGGTCGAGGAAGGCCAGCCGGGCGCGCTTGTGCTCCAGGTCGACCTCCGGCCCGAGCTCGAAGCCGGTGCGGCCGGCGCGGCCGATCGCCCGGTCGTTGGCGGCGTCGGGCTCGACGACGACGCGCCGCACCGCCGGGTCGCGCAGCACCACCGCGCCCAGGGCGGCGACCAGCCGCTCGGTGAAGCCCGGCTCCGGCGCGTCGGCCGGCGCGAGGAGCAGGTGGACGCCGAGGTCGCCGTCCTGCACCGGGTAGACCTCCGCCACCGGGTCGTGCTCGGGTTCGTAGGTCTGCAGCAGCGCGACCGGCGTCCCGTCGACGTGCAGCAGGTAGGCGTGGTGGGTGTCCAGCGAGTCGACGAAGCCGTAGATCTCGCGCACCTGCTCGACGGTGTGGTCGGTCATCCCCCAGAACCGGGCGCGCTCGTCGCGGACCCAGGAGTGCACGAGCGGCGCGTCGTGCTCGGGGTCCAGACGGCGCACGGTCAGGGTGCGGCCGTCGCCGAACGGGGCGTCACCCTCGGGCAGGCGGGCGTCGGTCACGGGTTCTCCTCGGATCGGTCGGGAACGGGGTCGGACGGCGGGACGGGGACGAGCGACCCGGCGGCCCACAGCGGCGCCTGGTCCTCGGCGTGCGGGCCGGGGACGCCGTCGGCGCCGAGCGGCACCACCCAGCGGCCGGCGTCGCGGTCGGCGAGGTCGAAGACGTAGCGGGCGACCGGGCCGCGCAGGCACAGGTCGGTGAGGCCGGGCAGGCTGACCGTGGCGCGGACGCAGTCGGTGTCGCCGTCCAGCGGCGTGCCGTCGGCGTCCCGGGCGACGGTCTCCTCCCAGGCCGTGCCGTCGAGCGAGTGCACGGTCCGCAGCCGGTGCGTCGCCCCCCACGTGGGCGCGGCGGTCGCGTCGGCCAGCGCCCCGGCCACCAGCGCGCCGACGTGGACCCCGTGCCCGGGCAGCACCGCGAGCAGCGCGGCCAGCCCGGTGCCCACGCGCTCGACCGGCGAGAGCCACGGCGCCAGCACCGCGGGCGCGCCGGCCGGCTCCTGGAGCGGGGCGAGCAGCGGCAGCCCGACCACCCGCTGCACCAGCGCCGCGCGCCAGGCCGCGAACGCACCCGCCCCGGCGCTGCCGGCGTCCATCCGGCCGTCCCAGGCCAGCACCCGGTCCCGCAGCGCGGCGGCCGGGGTGCCGGGCGCCGGCGGGTCCGTCGCGCGCAGGAGGTCCAGCAGGCCCGCGGCGGGGGCAGCCGTGTCCAGCAGCACCGCGGCCAGGTCGTCGGCGGTGAGGCCGGTGCGGTCGCCCAGCAGCGCGCGGATCCGCTCCGCCCGGTGCGGCGGGGCGAACACCGAGCCGTACGCCGCGGTGTCGGGTCGCTCGTCGTTGGCGGTCACGGCCACGCCGTCGGTCACCCGCAGCCCGGCCGGCAGGCGGCAGGTGCCGCGCCAGGCGTGCACGGCGTCCCAGGCGGGCACCGGCCGCCACCGGTTGGCCGCGGCCCGGTCGGGGACCCGGCCGGCCACCAGCTGCCGCACGTCGCCGGCCGCGTCCGCGACGAGCACCGCGTTCACCGGTTCCACCCACGACTCCAGCGCCGCCTCGACGTCGCCCGCGGTCCGCGCCCGCAGCAGCCGCGGCAGCGCATCGAAGCCGAGCGCGGCGTCGACCCGGCTGGGCGCGCGGAGGCTGAGCGCCTCCGGCTCGCCGCCGGGCACCGCCCAGGTGGGGACGACGACGGGGCCGCGCGCGGTCTCGACGGTCAGCACGTCGACCGGCTCGCCGTCGCGGACGTGCAGCCGCACCGTCGCGACGTCGGTCTCCTCCTCGCCGGCGGGCCCCAGCGCGAGCAGCCGGTCGCCGTCGGGCCGCAGCCGCTCCCGGTAGAGGTCCTGGTGGTCGGCCATCGCGTTGGTCACCGCCCAGGCGACGGTGCCGGTGTGGCCGAAGTGCGCGACGCCGGGGACGCCGGGGAAGGCCAGCCCGACCACGTCCACGTCCTCGTCGGTGGCGACCAGCCGCACCTGCTGGTAGATGCCGGGGCGTTCCAGCAGCCGATGCGGGTCGCCGGCGACCAGCGGCAGCCCCGACGCCGTCCGCGAGCCGGTCACCGCGACGGCGTTGCTGCCGTCGGGCGGGCCGAGTCCCAGGGCGGCGGCCAGGTCGCGGCCGAGGCCCGGGCCGAAGACGCGCAGCAGGTGGCCGCGCCACACCTTCGACCCGAGCGAGCCGAACAGGACGTGGTGCACGAGGAAGACCCCCAGCGGGGTCCACGGCCGCCAGCCGCCGTGCCCGCCGGCGGGGAACCCGAGCGCCTGCAGCTCGGGGGAGCGCGCCGCCCCCTCGGGCAGGCCCGCGCGGACGCCGTCGGCGTAGGCGGTGACCCAGCGCCGGGTGTCCGGGTCGAGGGCGTCGAAGCAGCGGCGGGCGGTGTCGTCGAGCCGGGCGCGGGCGGCGAAGGTGTCCCACTCCAGCCCGGGCGCGCCGACGTGCGCGGCGAGCGTCGCCTCGCTGCGCCAGCGCTCCACCTCCAGCTGCCAGGCCCGGTCGACGGCGGTGACCCGGCCCTGCTCCCGGGCCAGGCCGTCCAGCGTCGCGGCGCGGACCGTCGGCACCCCCCAGGCGTCGCGGGTGACGGTCACCGGACCGCGACCGGGTTGGCCAGCGTGCCGGCGTAGAGCAGCGAGGACGCCTGGTCGGCCAGGTCCACCATCTGCAGCGTGTTGCGCAGCTGCAGCCGGTTCAGGCAGGAGTGCGCGAACTCGGGGGTGAACAGGTCGAACCGGCGGTGCGGGACCGGGTGGGCGTCGCGGTGGGCGCGCAGGCAGTCGGCGACGCACCGCCACACCTCGTCGGCGCCCAGCAGCCCGTCGGTGTCCAGCACCGTCGCCAGGTAGCGGAGGAACCCGTCGAAGACGTCGGTGAACACCGACAGCAGCCGCTGGTCGTCAGGCAGGTCCACGCGCACCCGCTCGACGCCGGCGGGCAGCGGCGCGTCGCCGAAGTACGCGACCTCCTCGCCGATGTCCTTCATCAGCGCCCGCACCGGCGTCGCGCCGTCGAGCACGAGGATCACGTTCTCCCCGTGCGGCATGAACGCCAGGTCGTGGGTGATCAGGCAGTGCACGACCGGGCGCAGGTAGACGTCGAGGTAGCGGCGCAGCCAGTCGGCCGGGGCCAGGCCCGAGTCGGCGACCAGCCCGGCCACCAGCGAGCGGCCGTCGGCGTCGCGGTGCAGCAGCGCGGCCATCGTCATCGCCCGCTCGCCCGGTGCCAGCCGGGGGACGGGGCTCTCCCGCCACAGGGCCGCCACCATCCGCTGGTAGGGCGAGCGCACGCTGCGGGCGGCCATGCGCTGGTAGACGTCGCCGGTGTAGCCGATGGAGGCGAGCTCGCGCAGCACGCCGAACCCGGCCAGCTCGGGGTCGCCGGCCACGACCTGCGCCACCCAGTCGTTGATCGCCGGGGTCGCCCGCATGTAGGCCGGGGACAGCCCGCGCAGGAACCCCATGTTCTGGATCGCCAGCGCCGTCTTCACGTAGTGGCGGTCGGGCCGGTCCAGGTCGAAGAGGGTGCGGATCGACTGCTGCGGCTGGTAGCGGTCCTCGCTCTCGCCCAGCGGCACGAGGTCGCGCCGGCCGACGTCGGCGGCGAAGGTCACCGCGATCCGGTGCTCCCACTGCCACGGGTGCACGGGCAGGTACAGGTACTCCTCCGGGGCGAGGCCCAGCGACCGCAGGCGGGCGGCGAACCGGTCGAGCAGTTCCGGTCCCAGCTGCCCGGCGTAGAAGGTCGCCTCGTCCAGGCCGGCCCCCAGGGCCAGGTGGGTGTGCTCGCGGCGCGCGGCCACCCACACCAGCCGCACCGGCGTGCCCGCCTCGGGCGCATAGGCGGCGGAGTCGGCCAGGCCGAAGCCGATCCGGCCGTTGTTGGCGACGAAGGCCGGGTGGCCCTCGGTCATCGACCGCTCGACGGTCTGCAGGTCGGCGCGGGCCAGCTCGCGGGCGTCGGCGCGCCGGTGGTGCAGCTTCCAGGCCGCGCCGGCGAGGGTCGCGCTGACCTCCTCCAGGTAGGTGCCCAGCAGCGCGTCGGGGATCCCGAGGGCGTGCTGCAGCTCGTCGACCAGCGCCAGGGCGTCCAGCGCCGCGCCGGCGCCGTCCACGGTCCGGGTGACCGAGGCCGGGTCGACGTCCCAGTGCTCCAGCGGCAGCACCCGGGCGGCGAAGCGGTAGGCGACCCCCGGGGCGGTGGTCAGCACCCACCAGGTGCGCCCGAGCGGGTCGGCCGGACCGTCGGCGGGGTCGGAGGCGGGCTCGGGGGTGACGAGGCGCTCGTGGGCGAACTCCGACAGCGCCTTGGTGACGACGTGGCGGTGCGCCCGGCCCATCGCCGCCGGCTCCAGGTGCCCGGCCGGCTCCGGGTGCCCGGCCGGCTCCGGGTGCCCGGCGGCCTCCGCCCGCTCGGCGGTCGCGGTCACGACAGCACCCGCCCCAGCTCGCTGGCGGCGAAGGCGGCAGGGGTGCAGGTGCTGAGCATCGCCGTCTTGTGCCCGAGGTCGAGCGGCCCGTGCTCGACGAACCCCGCGGCGCGGTTCTTCGCGCGGATCGCGGTGTTGCGCGCGTCGGGCTCGACGACGACGCGGCGGGCGCCGGGCCGGTCCAGGCAGAAGCGCACGACCGCCGCCATCACCGCGGCGGTGAACCCGGGGACCGACGGGAGGCCGTCCGCCGGCGGCGCGACCAGGACGTGCATGCCGACGTCCCCGGGCTCGGCGGCCCAGTGGCCGGGCAGCTCGCGGGTGCGCGGGTCGTAGGTCTCGGTGAGGAACGCCGGCACGCCCGCGATGCGGCCGAGCCACGCGTCGTGGTCGGGGTCGGCGGTGATCGCGGTGTACGCGGCGCGGACGTCGTCGCGGCCGGCCCCCTGCATGAGCCAGTAGGCCGACCGGGGGGAGGTGACCCACGGGTGCAGCAGGTCCAGGTCGCGGTCGACGACCAGCGGCTCGATGCTCACGCGGCCCAGCGGGGTGCCCACGGTCCAGGGCCTCGCCGCGCTCACCGGGCCGCCCCGGCCACGGCCGGCCGCGGGTCGGCGACCGCCCCGGCAGCGTCCCCGGTGGCGACGTCGGCGGCGTCGTCGGCGAGCCCGAACTCCTGGTAGGCCACGTGCCGCTCGACCGGGTACACCTCCCGGCCGCACATCGCGTTGACGATCACCGAGTTCCGGTGGGCGCCCATCCCGAGGTCGGGGGCGGTGAGCCCGTGGGTGTGCTCCTCGGCGTTCTGCACGAAGACCTCCCGGCCGGTCACGTCCACGGCGTGGTCGAGGGTGACGTCGTAGCGGCCGCGGGCGTCCCACCGGATGCGGTCGCGGACCGGGTCGAGGAACGCCGGCACCGTGGCCCGGTAGCCGGTGGCCAGCACGAGGCCGCGGGTCGTGCGGGTCGCCGTCCGCCCCTGGTCGGCGTGGTGCAGCCGCAGCGCGTACTCGCGCCGGCCGGCGTCCCACCCGGCGCCGACCACCTCGACGCCGGTCAGCAGCGCCGTCGGCACCTCGCCGCGGGCGCCCAGCCGGTAGAGCGTGTCGTGGATGGTGGCGACCAGCCCGGCGCTGATGCCCTTGTAGAGGGAGCGCTGCTCGCGGGCGAGGGCGTCGCGGCGGGCCATCGGCAACCCGTGGTGGTAGCGCTGGTACTCCGGGGAGGTCATCTCCAGGGTCAGCTTGGTGTCCTCCATCGGGAAGAACCGCGGCGACCGCGTGACCCAGTCGACCCGGTACCCCAGCCGTCCGGCGTCGGTGAGCAGGTCCAGGTAGACCTCGGCGGCGCTCTGCCCGCTGCCGACCACGGTCACGTGGCCCAGCGCCTGCAGCTCCTCCCGGTGCTGCAGGTAGGACGACGTGTGCCAGGCCGGTCCCGGCAGGTCGCGCAGCGCCGGCGGGACGTCGGGGGCGGTGCCGACCCCGAGGACGAGCCGCCGGCCGCGGTGCACCTCGACCGCCCCGGTGCGGACGTCGCGGGCGTGCACCGCGTAGACGCCGTCGGCCGTCTCGTGCTCGACCCGCTCGACGCGCCGGCCCCAGCGCAGGCCGGGCAGCCGCGCGGCGGCCCAGCGGCAGTAGGCGTCGTACTCCGCGCGCAGCGGGTGGAAGTCCTCGCGGACGTAGAACGGGTACAGCCGCCCGGTCTCCTTCAGGTACGCGAGGAAGGAGTAGGGCGACGTCGGGTCGGCCATCGTGACCAGGTCGGCGAGGAAGGGCACCTGCAGGGTCGTGCCCTCGATGAGCATCCCCGGGTGCCAGGAGAACTCCTCGTGCTCGTCGAGGAAGACCCCCGACAGGTCCGGCACCGGCGCGGTCAGGGCGGCCAGGCCGAGGTTGAACGGCCCGATGCCGACGGCGACGAAGTCGTGCACCGGCGCGCTCACGCGAGCACCTGCTCGCGGGCCGCGGCCGCGGGGACGCCGAGCAGCTCGTCGCCGGCCTCCCGGACCAGGTCGACCACCCGCCGCACGTCCGCGACCGAGGTGCCCGGGTCCAGCA
Source organism: Blastococcus sp. SYSU D00695 (assembly GCF_054050555.1). Lineage (NCBI taxonomy): Bacteria > Bacillati > Actinomycetota > Actinomycetes > Geodermatophilales > Geodermatophilaceae > Blastococcus > Blastococcus sp. SYSU D00695. Next base: position 260,192 of record NZ_JBJGZP010000001.1, read on the forward strand.
GGGTGAACTTCAGCCACGGCCGCCCGTCGACGACGGTGCGGGCGACCAGCGCCTCGCCCTCGTCGAACAGCCGCTCGCGGATGCCGGCGACCAGCCCGTCGGCGGCGGCCGGCGTCAGCGGCCCGCCGGCGCCGGCCGGGCGGTAGCGGAACAGGACGGTGCTCAGCGTCGGCGCGCTGTGCACCTCGAGGTCGGGGTCGGCGCGCAGCTCGGCGTGCACCTGCTCGGCCAGGTCCAGGCAGGCGTCGAAGGCGTCGCCGATGGCGTCGGCGCCCATGGCGCGCAGCGTCACCCAGAGCTTGAGGGCGTCGAAGCGACGGGTGGTCTGCAGGCTGCGGTCGACCTGGTTGGGGGCCCGCTCGCCGCGGGGGTTGAGGTAGGCGGCGTGGTGGGTGACGTGGCGCAGGGTGGCGCCGTCGCGCACCAGCACCGCGGAGCTGGCCACGGGCTGGAAGAAGCCCTTGTGGAAGTCGACGGTCACCGAGTCCGCCCGCTCGACGCCCGCCAGCAGGTGCCGGCGCCGGCGGGAGACCAGCAGCGCGCCCCCGTAGGCGGCGTCCACGTGCAGCCACGCCCCGGCCTCGGCGGCGACGTCGGCGACGGCGGCGAGCGGGTCGATCCGGCCGAGGTCGGTGGTGCCGGCGGTGGCGACGACCGCCATGACGACGTCGCCGGCGGCGCGCACCCGGGCGACGGCCTCGCGCAGCGCGGCCGGGTCCATCCGGTGGCCGGCGTCGGTGGCCACGGGGACGACGGCGTCGGCGCCCAGGCCCAGCAGGCGGGCGGACTTGGCCACGCTGAAGTGCGCCTGCCCGGTGGCCAGGACCCGCAGCCGCGCCCCGGCCGGCAGGGCGCCGCCGGGCAGCCGGGCGAGCGTCTCGTCGCGGGCCAGCAGCAGCGCCTGCAGGTTGGACTGGGTGCCGCCGCTCGTGAAGACGCCGTCGGCGTCGGGACCCAGGCCCGCGCGGGCGGCGGTCCACGCGACCAGCCGGCGCTCCATCAGCGTCGCGGTCGTGGACTGGTCGTAGGTGTCCACGGAGGTGTTCACCGCCGAGGCCAGCAGGTCCGCGGCCAGCGCCGGGATCGCCACCGGGCAGTTGAGGTGCGCGACGTAGCCGGGCTCGTGGAACCACACCGCGTGCTCCAGGTACAGCCGCGAGGTCTCCTTGATCGCGGCGAAGGTGTCGCCGAGCGGGGCGTCCAGGTCGACCCCGGCGACGAGGTCCTCCAGGTCGTCCTGCGGCGCTCCCGACCGGGGCCGGCGGACCACCCGCACGCGGTCGGCCAGCGCGCCGAGCGTGGCGGTGACGACGGCGGCGTAGTGGTCGACGGTCGCCCCCGAGAACAGGTGCGGAGTGGGTGTGTGCTCGCTCACCGACGGTCCCCTCAACTAGGTTAGCCTCACCTAACTGCGGCGGGACCCTACACAGCCGCGGACGAGGGCGGCCAGGGGGTCGTCCCAGGTGGACGGAGGGATGCAGCGGTGCAGCACGGCTGGGAGGGCGTGGTCCTGCGGGCCCTGCGCGGCAAGGACTTCGTCCTGACCGTGCGCGGGGCCGAGCGGGTGTCGGAGGGGTGCGCGAGGGTGCGGGTGGACGACGGCGGGCTGCTCGCGGCCTGCCCGCCGCACCCGGCCATGTGGGTCCGGCTGTGGTTCGCCGACGGCGGCCGGCCGCACCAGCGGGCGTTCACGCTCGTCGACCCCGACCCCGCCGCCGGGACCTTCGACCTGGAGTTCGCCCTGCACGACGGCCCGGCCGCGCGGTGGTCGCTGGCGGCGCGGCCCGGCGACACGATCGAGGCGACCGTGCAGGGCACCCGCGACGAGCGCCCGCCGGCCGGGACTCGGCTGCTGCACCTGGTCGGCGACCCGGCGTCGCTGCCCGCGGTGAACTCGCTGCTGGACGCGCACGCCGCGCTGCCCGCCCGCGTCTGGCTCGAGGCCGCGTCGCCGGCCGACCGCGAGCTGCCGGTCCGCACGCGGCCCGGCCAGGAGGTGGTCTGGGTCGACGCCGACGGCGCCCCGGGGCGGGCGGTCACCGCCGCGGCGCAGGCGGCGTGGGCCGCTCCCGGCGGCGCCGATCCCGCCCGGGACTGGTTCTGGGTGGCGTGCGAGGCCGCCGCCACCCGCGACCTCGGCCGGCACCTGCGCCGCGAGCTCCGGGTCGGCAAGGACCGGGTGAGCGCGCTGGGCTACTGGCGCAGCTCCTGACCTGCGGCTCCGCCCACCCGGCGGACGTTGTTGCCAACACCTTGCAATAGGGTCCTCCCCGGTCGGACCGAGGAGGAACGCGGGGCATGGGGCGGCGGAGGACGGCGGCGCGGACGGCGGCGCGGACGAGGGTGCGCACGGTGGCGGGGGCGGTGGCCACGGTGCTGCTCGTCGGGGCGTGCGGGACCGGGCCGGCCGACGCCGGCGCGGACGGTGCCCCGGCGGAGCTGCGCCTGGCCATCGGCGGCGAGCCGGAGGACGGCTTCGACCCGACGCTGGGCTGGGGCCGCTATGGCTCGCCGCTGTTCCAGTCGACCCTGCTCGCCCGCGACGCCGACCTCGACGTCGTCCCCGAGCTGGCCACCGACTGGTCGGTCAGCGAGGACGGGCTGGTGTGGACCGTCGACATCCGCACCGACGCCGTCTTCACCGACGGCGAGCCCGTGACACCCGAGGACGTCGCGTACACGTTCACCACGGCCAGCCGCAGCGGCGGCCTCACCGACGTCACCGCGCTGGCCGACGCCGTCGTCGTCGACGAGGACACCGTCGAGCTGCGCCTGGACCGGCCGCAGAGCACCTTCGTCAACCGGCTGGTCTCCCTCGGCATCGTCCCCGCGCACGCCCACGGCCCGGACTACGCGCGGCAGCCGGTCGGGTCGGGCCCCTTCCGCCTGCTGCAGTGGGACCCCGGGCAGCAGCTGATCGTCGAGCGCAACGAGGACTTCCACGGCCCGCGGCCGGCCTTCGACCGCATCGTGTTCCAGTTCACCGGCGAGGACGCCTCGGTGGCCGCCGCCTCGGCCGGCCAGGTGCACATGGCCGCCGTGCCCGCCCAGCTGGCGGGCACGCAGGCGCCCGGGATGCGGCTGCTGCCGGTGCCGTCGGTCGACAACCGCGGCATCGTCTTCCCCTACGTGCCCGACACCGGCGGGACCACCGACGACGGCCGGCCGGTGGGCGACGACGTCACCTCCGACCTCGCGGTCCGCCGGGCCGTCAACGTCGCCCTGGACCGCGATGCGCTGGTCGACGGCGTCCTGGAGGGCCACGGCACGCCCGCCACCGGCCCGGTCGACGGGCTGCCCTGGTACGAGCCGGCCTCCGCGGTGGCCGACGCCGACCCGGCGGCCGCGCGGGAGCTGCTCGAGGACGCGGGCTGGGTGGACGGCGACGGGGACGGCGTCCGCGAGCGGGACGGCGTCCGCGCGGCGTTCGACCTGCTCTACCCGGCCGACGACTCGCTGCGCCAGGGGCTCGCGCTCGCGGTCGCCGACATGCTCGCCCCGGTCGGTCTCGACGTCACCGTGCGCGGCGAGAGCTGGGACGTGATCGAGCAGCGCATGCACGCCGACGCCGTCCTGTTCGGCTGGGGCAGCCACGACCCGACCGAGATGTACACGCTGTACTCCTCCACCCAGGCGGGGGTGGGCTACTGGAACCCCGGCTTCTACGCCGACGCCGAGGTCGACGCCCACCTCGACGCCGCGATGGCGGCGACGGACCAGGAGACGGCGAACCGGGAGTGGCGCGCCGCGCAGGCCGACGGGCGGGGCGGCGGCTTCGGCCCCTCCGGCGACGCCGCGTGGGCGTGGCTGGTGAACCTCGACCACACCTACCTCGTCGACGAGTGCCTCGACGTGGGCACCCCGCAGATCGAGCCGCACGGGCACGGCTGGCCGATCACCGCCGGCATCACGGGCTGGCAGTGGAGCTGCTGAGCCGGCCGTCGTCCCTGCTGCGGGCCGCCGGCGCCCGGCTGCTGCGGCTGCTGCTGCTGCTGGCCGCCGTGGCGACGGCGACCTTCACCCTCATGGCGAACTCGCCGGTGGACCCGGTCGACGCCTACGTGGGCGGGGACCTCGCCGCCGTCGGGCCCGAGCAGCGGGAGCAGATCGCGCAGCGCTGGGGGCTGGACCAGCCGCCCCTGGAACGGTTCGCCGCCTGGCTGGGCAACGTCGTGCAGGGCGACCTGGGGCGCTCGCTGACGTTCAACCAGCCGGTGACCGAGGTGATCGGGGAGCGCTTCCTCAGCAGCCTCGCGCTGATGGCGGTCGCCTGGCTGCTGTCCGGGCTGATCGGCTTCGCCCTCGGCGTGGTCGCCGGCGTCCGGCGCGGCCGGCTCGCCGACCGGGCCGTCTGCTGGTGGGCCTACACGCTGGCCTCCGCGCCGACCTTCTGGGTCGGGATGGTGCTGCTCTACGTCTTCTCGGTCTCCCTGGGCTGGACGCCGGTCTGCTGCGCGGCCCCGGTGGGCGTGCTGGCCGAGGACGTGACCCTGCTCGACCGGCTGCACCACCTACTGCTGCCGGCGCTGACCCTCTCGGTCGTGGGCGTCGCCCCGGTGGTGCTGCACACCCGGCAGGCGGTCGTGGAGGCGCTGGGCAGCGAGCACGTGGCCTTCGCCCGCTCGCAGGGGGAGTCGGGGACCGGCCTCGTGGTGCACCGGGTGCTGCGGCACGCCGCGGCCCCGGCCGTGCTGCTGCAGTTCGCCTCGCTCGGCGAGCTGTTCGGCGGCTCGGTCCTCGCCGAGCAGGTCTTCTCCTACCCCGGGCTCGGGGCGGCGACGACGGCCGCCGCGCTCGGCCAGGACGTGCCGCTGCTGCTGGGCATCGCGCTGGCCACGACGGTGTTCGTCTTCGCCGGCAACCAGCTGGGGGACGTCGTGCACGCCCGGCTCGACCCGCGGGTCGCCGCCGGTGCGCGGCCGCGGCGGCGCGCGGCGGTGGCGCCGTGACGGCCGCGGCGGCCGGCGCCCCCGGACTGCTCGGCGGCCCGCTCGGCGACCGCCGCCGGCGCACCCTGGCCTACGTCGGGCTGTCGCTGCTCGTCGTCGTCGGCGTCCTCGTCGCCGGCGGGCTCGCCGCCGAGGCCGCGCAGCGCACCGACCTGGCCGCCCGCAACCTCGCCCCGTCGGCCGGGCACTGGTTCGGGACCGACCGGCTCGGCCGCGACATGCTGGCCCGCACGCTCGCCGGGCTGCGGCTGAGCCTGCTGGTCGGCACCGCCGCCGCCCTGGTGTCCGCCGTGATCGCCCTCCTGCTCGCCGCGCTGGCCGGCGTCGTCGGCGGGCTCGCCGACCGCGCCGTCGGCTGGCTGGTCGACCTGTTCCTGGCGCTGCCGCACCTGGTGCTGCTGGTCCTGCTGGCGTTCGCGCTCGGCGGCGGGACCGGTGCGGTGGTGCTGGCGGTCGCGCTGACGCACTGGCCCACCCTCACCCGGGTGCTGCGCGGCCGGGTGCGGGCGGTGGCGGCCTCGGACGCCGTCGCGGTGTCCCGGCAGCTGGGGCGGGGGCGCGGCTGGATCGCCCGCCACCACCTCGCCGGGCACCTGACCGGGCACTTCCTGGTCGGCGCGGTGCTGCTGTTCCCGCACGCGATCCTGCACGAGGCCGCGCTGTCGTTCCTCGGCCTCGGCGTCGACCCCGGGGAGCCCTCGATCGGCGTGCTGCTGGCCGAGTCGATGCGGCACCTGGCCGCCGGCGCCTGGTGGCTGGCGGTGCTGCCGGGCCTGTGCCTGCTCGTCGTCGTGAAGCTCGTCGACACCATCGGCGAGAACGTCCGCGCGCTGCTCGACCCGCGGAGCGCGCACCTGTGACCGGGCCCCTGCTCGAGGTGCGCGGCCTGGAGGTCGACTTCGTCCAGTACGAGCGCGGCCTGCGGCGGCGGGTCGTGCCCGCGCTGGCCGGCATGGACCTCACCGCCGCGCCCGGCGAGCTGGTGGCGCTGGTCGGCGCCAGCGGCGCCGGCAAGTCGCTGCTGGCGCACGCCGTCCTCGGCCTGCTCCCGCCCAACGCGGTGGAGCGCGGGACGGTGCTCGTCGACGGCGTGGCGCTCGACGCGGCGGGCCGCCGGCGGCTGGCCGGGCGGGAGACGGCGCTGCTGCCGCAGTCGGCGTCGGCCCTGGACCCGCTCAGCCGGGTGGGCGCCCAGCTGCGCCGGGCGGCCCGGCTGGCGGGGCGGCCGGACCCGCGGCGGGCGGCGGCCGACGCGCTGGCCCGGCGCGGGCTGGGGGAGGAGGTGCTGCGGCGCTACCCGCACGAGCTGTCCGGCGGCATGGCCCGCCGGGTGCTGCTCGCCGTCGTGGCCATGGGCCGCCCGCGCCTGGTGGTCGCCGACGAGCCGACCACCGGGCTGCCCGCGGACGGCGTCCGCGCGGCGCTGGCGGGGTTCCGCGCGACCGCCGACGAGGGCCGCGCCGTCGTGCTGGTCACCCACGAGCTGCAGGCGGTGCTGGACGTCGCCGACCGCGTGGTCATCTGCGACGGCGGCCGCACCGTCGACACCGTCGTGCCCGCGGCGTTCGCCGGCGACGGCGCCGGCCTGCACCCCCGCACCCGGGCGCTGTGGCAGGCGCTGCCGGTGAACGGGTTCCGGGTGCCCGCGGAGGAGCCGTGCTGACCGCCGAGGACCTCTGGGTCCGGTACGGGCCGCGGGGGCCGTGGGTGCTCGCGGGGGCGGACCTCACCCTGCGGCCGGGGGAGGTGACCGGCCTGTGCGGGCCCAGCGGCTGCGGCAAGAGCACCCTCGGGCGGGTCCTCGCCGGGCTGCTGCGCGCCGACCGCGGCCGGGTGACCGTGGCCGGGCCGGCGCGCCGGCGCGGGGAGCCGCACCCCGTGCAGCTGGTGCTGCAGCACCCCGACCTCGCGATGGACCCGCGGTGGACCGTGCGCCGGGTGCTCGCCTCCACCGGCGCCGGCCCCGCGGCGATCGCCGCGCTGGACCCCCGGCTGGTCGCGCCGGCCTGGCTGGACCGCCGGCCGCACGAGATCAGCGGCGGCGAGCTGCAGCGGGTCAACCTCGCCCGGGCGCTGCTGGCCCGGCCCCGGTACCTGGTCGCCGACGAGATCACCGCGAGCCTGGACGCGGTCACCCAGGCCCGCATCTGGCGGCTGCTGCTGGAGCACGCGCGGGCCGCCGGGATCGGCGTCCTGGCCGTCGCCCACGACCGGCCGCTGCTGGAGGTGGTGGCCGACCGCGTCGTCGACTGGCCGCCGCCGTCCGCCGGGCCGGGCGGGCGTACCGGCCGGGTACCGTCGCCGCACCACGACTCCACACCGGCACCACCCCGGGGAAGCCGGTGCGACACCGGCGCGGTCCCGCCACTGTGAGCCCCTCCGCGGGCGCAGCCAGACACCCGGTCCTGCCGGAACCGACGACCCGGGGCGCGGACCCCGAGTGAGGAAGCGCGCGTGTTCGTCCTGCTCTCCACCAGCGACACCGACCTGCTCTCGGCCCGGGCCAGCGGCGCGCCGTGGCGGCTGGGCAACCCGGTCCGGCTCGGCGGGGAGGGGATCGCGGCGCTCGTCGAGGGCGCGCAGCTCGTCGTCGTCCGGATCCTCGGCGTGCGCCGCCAGTACGAGGAGATGCTCGCGCCGCTGCTGGCCGGGCCCGCCCCGGTCGTCGTCCTCGGCGGGGAGCAGGTGCCCGACGCCGAGCTGATGGAGCTGTCCACCGTGCCGATGGGCGTGGCCACCGAGGCGCACGGCTACCTCGCGCAGGGCGGCCCGGACAACCTCGTCCAGCTGCACCGCTTCCTGTCCGACACCGTGCTGCTGACCGGCGAGGGCTTCGAGCCGCCGTCGGTGGCGCCGGAGTGGGGCGTTCTGGAGCGGAAGTCCACCGGCGCGGGTCCCCGGATCGCCGTCCTCTACTACCGGGCCCACCACCTGGCCGGGAACACGGCGTTCGTCGAGGAGCTGTGCACCGCGATCGAGGCGGCCGGCGGCTCGGCGCTGCCGGTGTTCGTCAGCTCGCTGCGCAGCGTCCCCGACGAGCTGCTCGACGTGCTGCGCGGCGCCGACGCCATGGTGGTGACCGTGCTCGCCGCCGGCGGCGCCCGCCCGGCGACCGCGCAGGCCGGCGGGGACGACGGCGCGTGGGACGTGGGCCAGCTGGCCTCGCTCGACGTCCCGGTGGTCCAGGGGCTGTGCCTGACCCGGTCGCGGGAGGAGTGGCTGGCCGACGACGACGGGCTCTCCCCGCTCGACGTCGGCAACCAGGTGGCCATCCCCGAGTTCGACGGCCGGCTGATCAGCGTGCCGTTCTCCTTCAAGGAGACCGACGCCGACGGCCTGACCTCCTACGTCGCCGACCCCGAGCGGGCGGCCCGGGTCGCCGGCACCGCGGTCGCGCACGCCCGGCTGCGGCACACGCCGCCGGCCGAGCGGCGGATCGTCGTGATGCTGTCGGCCTACCCGACCAAGCACGCCCGGATCGGCAACGCCGTCGGCCTGGACACCCCCGCGTCGGTGGTGCGGCTGCTGGCCGCGATGTCCGGCGCCGGCTACGACATCGGCCCGTTCGACGGGCCCGGGGCGCTGCCCGGGCTCGCGGAGCTGGACGGCGACGCGCTGGTGCACGCGCTGATCGCCGCCGGCGGGCAGGACGCCGACTGGCTGACCGCCGAGCAGCTGTCGGGCCAGCCGGTGCGGATCGCCGCCGCGGAGTACCGGGCCTTCTTCGCGACGCTGCCCGAGGACCTGCGCGAGGCGATGGTCGAGCACTGGGGGCAGCCGCCGGGCTCGCTGTTCGTCGACGAGACCGACGACTCGATCGTCTTCGCGGCCCTGCGGGCGGGCAACGTCGTCGTCATGGTGCAGCCGCCGCGCGGCTTCGGCGAGAACCCCATCGCGATCTACCACGACCCGGACCTGCCGCCGTCGCACCACTACCTGGCCGCCTACTGGTGGCTGCGGTCGGTGTTCGGCGCGCACGCGCTGGTGCACGTCGGCAAGCACGGCAACATGGAGTGGCTGCCCGGCAAGACCGTCGGCCTGTCGGCCTCGTGCGCGCCGGACGCCGCGATCGGCGACCTGCCGCTGGTCTATCCGTTCCTCGTCAACGACCCGGGGGAGGGCTCGCAGGCCAAGCGCCGCGCGCACGCCACCCTGGTCGACCACATGGTGCCGCCGATGGCCCGGGCCGACACCTACGGCGACATCGCCCGGCTGGAGCAGCTGCTCGACGAGCACGCCAACGTCGCGGCGATGGACCCGGCGAAGCTGCCGGCGGTGCGCGCGCAGATCTGGACGCTGCTGCAGGCGGCCAAGCTGGACTCCGACCTGGGGCTGAACGAGCGCCCGGCCGACGAGCACTTCGACGAAATGATCCTGCACGTCGACGGGTGGCTCTGCGAGATCAAGGACTCCCAGATCCGCGACGGCCTGCACGTGCTCGGCTCGCCGCCCGAGGGCGACGACCGGGTCGGGCTGGTGCTGGCCATGCTGCGGGCGCGCCAGATCTGGGGCGGATCCGTCGCGCTGCCGGGCCTGCGGGAGGCGCTGGGGCTGACCGAGGACGGGTCCGCCGGGCTGCGCGCGACCGATGCCGTCGAGGAGCTGGCGACGGCGCTGGTCACGGGCATGGAGTCGGCGGGCTGGACGGCGGACGCGGTGCCGGCCGTGGTGCGCGACGTGCTGGACGGGGTCGACGGCGTCGACGCGGACGCGGTCGCCGCGGTGCTGCGGTTCGCCGTCGACGAGGTCGTGCCGCGGCTGGCCCGCACCACCGACGAGCTCGACGCCACCCTGCACGCCCTCGACGGCGGGTACGTGCCGGCCGGCCCGTCGGGCTCGCCGCTGCGCGGGCTGGTCAACGTGCTGCCGACCGGCCGGAACTTCTACTCCGTCGACCCGCGCGCGGTGCCCTCCCGGCTGGCCTGGGAGACCGGCCAGGCGATGGCCGAGTCGCTGGTCGCCCGCTACCTGGCCGACACCGGCGAGTACCCGCGCTCGGTGGGCCTGTCGGTGTGGGGCACCTCGGCGATGCGCACCTCCGGGGACGACGTGGCCGAGGTGCTGGCGCTGCTCGGCGTCCGCCCGGTCTGGGACGACGCCTCCCGCCGGGTGACCGGTCTCGAGCCGATCCCGCTCGACGAGCTGGGCCGCCCGCGGATCGACGTCACCGTGCGGATCAGCGGCTTCTTCCGGGACGCCTTCCCGCACGTGGTGACGATGCTGGACGACGCGGTGACGCTGGCGGCGGGCCTCGACGAGTCGCCCGAGCGCAACCACGTCCGCGCGCACGTCGACGCCGATCTCGCGGTCCACGGCGACCGGCGGCGGGCGACCACCCGCGTGTTCGGCTCCAAGCCCGGCGCCTACGGGGCGGGGCTGCTGCCGCTGATCGACAGCCGGGACTGGCGCGGGGACGCCGACCTCGCCGAGGTGTACGCGGTGTGGGGCGGCTACGCCTACGGCCGCGGGCTGGACGGCGTGCAGGCGCGGCCGGACATGGAGGCGGCGTACCGGCGGATCGCGGTGGCGGCGAAGAACGTCGACACCCGCGAGCACGACATCGCCGACTCCGACGACTACTTCCAGTACCACGGCGGGATGGTCGCCACGGTGCGCGCGCTGACCGGGTCCGCGCCGCGGGCCTACATCGGCGACTCGACGCGGCCGGAGGCGGTGCGCACCCGCTCGCTGGGGGAGGAGACCGCACGGGTCTTCCGGGCCCGGGTGGTCAACCCCAAGTGGCTGGCGGCCATGCGCCGGCACGGCTACAAGGGCGCGTTCGAGCTCGCGGCGACCGTGGACTACCTGTTCGGCTACGACGCCACGACCGGCGTCGTCGACGACTGGATGTACGAGAAGCTCACCCAGACCTACGTGCTCGACCCCGAGCAGCGGGAGTTCTTCGAGACGTCCAACCCGTGGGCGCTGCACGGCATCGCCGAGCGGCTGCTGGAGGCCGTCGACCGGGGCCTGTGGGCGCAGCCGGACCCGGCGCTGCTGGCCGAGCTGCGGCAGGCGTACCTGGACACCGAGGGCGACCTCGAGGGCGGCGAGACGCCGGCGCAGCAGGGGTCGCCCGCCTGATGCAGGAGGGCCGATGAGGGGTTCCCCGGACCCGTCGTCGGGTACCCGTGGGCGATGAGCATCCTCAACCGACTGATGGGCACGGCAGAGTCGACGGCGCGGGGGGCGGCGCGTGGCGCGGCCCGTGGCGGCCGCGCGAGCACCCGCCCCACCCGGGGCACGGGCCGCTCGGCCGGGACGACCACCGGCCGCCGGATGGGCCGCGGGCGCGCGGCGGCACCGGCGCCCGCCGGGGGTCTCGGCGGGCTGGTGAACAGCCTCCTGCGCCGGCACTGAGCAAGGCCCCCCCTGCCCCCGGCACTCGCAGGCTCGCGCCGGGTCCCTGCAGGGGGGCCGTCAGCCGAGGGCGGCGGCGACCAGCAGGACGGTCGTCGCCGCCACCTCGCCCATCGCCCCCATCACGTCCCCGTTCACCCCGCCGAGCCGCCGGGCCGCCCGCGCCCGCAGCGCCTCGGCGGCGACCAGGCCCGCCGCGGCCGCGGCCAGCAGCCGCACCGCGTCCGCCGGCCCGCCGGCCGCCCACGCCGCGCCCCCGGCCAGCGCGGCCACCACGACCAGCCAGCCGGCCAGCCAGGACCGGGACACCGTGCCGGCCACCGCGCGCCCCAGCGACGAGCCCTCCGCCGTGGGCACGCCCGGCAGCCCGGTGCGGGTCATCGCCAGGCGGGCCACGACGACCGCCGTCCACACCGCCGGCCAGCCGCCGGTGGCCAGCAGCGCCGCGCCGGTGGCGACCTGCAGCAGCAGGACCAGCACCAGGGTGAGGACGCCGAACGGGCCGACGTCGCCCTGCCTCATCACCTGCAGCGCGCGCTCGCGCCCACGCAGCGGGCCCAGCCCGTCGGCGGTGTCGGCCAGGCCGTCCAGATGCAGGCCGCGGGTGAGCGCGGCCCCGAGCGCGACGGCGAGCACGGCGCCGGTCAGGGGCGAGACCAGGTGGGTGCCCGCGACGCCGACCCCGGCGGCGAGCCCGCCCAGCACCAGCCCGACCAGCGGTGCCCACGGCAGCACGCCGCGGGCCGAGGCCGCCGCCCCGGCCGGCACCCGCAGCACGGTGAGCAGCGCGGCGGACTCCAGCGGCCCGGTCCACCTCATCGCAGGCGCTGGGGCAGGCCGGCCACGACGAACCACACCTCGTCGGCGGTGGCCGCCAGCCGCTGGTTCACCGCGCCCAGGGTGTCCCGGAACAGCCGCCCGGACCGGGTCTCGGGGACCACGCCGAGGCCCACCTCGTCGCTGACGGCCACCACGTGCGCCGGCGTCGTGGCCCACGCCTCGACGAGCGCGTCGCAGCCGCGGGCCAGCCGCCCGGCCGACCCCGGCTCGTCGGTCCACACGCCGGCCTCGTCCATCAGGGCGGCCACCCAGGTGGTGACGCTGTCGACCAGGACGGTGCCCGGACGCACGAGGTCGGCGGGCGCGGTGGTCTCCAGCGTCGTCCAGCTGCCGGGACGCCGGGCGCGGTGCGCGGCGATCCGCTCGGCCCACTCGGCGTCGCCGGGCACCGGCGCCGACGCCGCCAGGTAGACGACGCCGGGCCGGCCGGCGACCAGCGACTCCGCGTGCGCGGACTTCCCGGAGCGGGAGCCGCCGAGCACCAGCACCCGGCTCACCGGCAGATCTCCAGGCGGGTCACGGTGCCGTTGTGCGGGGTCACCGCCGGCATCGCGTCGGGGCCGAGGCCCGCGGCGACCGCCTGCGCGGCACGGATCGTGTCGCCGTGCGTCACCAGCGCGACGAGCTCCGCCGGCCGCTCCGCGCACAGGTGGTCCAGGTAGGCCGCGACCCGGGCGTGCAGCTCGGCGAGGCTCTCCCCGCCCTCGGCCGCCCAGTGCGGATCGGTCCAGTCCACGACGTCCCACAGCTCCCGGCTCGGCCGGCCCTCGAGCACGCCGTAGCCCTGCTCGCGCAGGGCGGGGGTCGTCCGCAGCGGGAGCCCGGTGGCGCGCGCGCAGTGCTCCGCGGTCTGCACGGCGCGGCGCAGGTCGCTGGAGACCAGGACGCCGGGCTGCAGCTCCGCCAGCTCGCGGGCGGCCGAGGCGGCCTGGGCGTGCCCGAGCTCGGTGAGCGGGACGTCGGCGGTCTGGCCCTGCATCAGGCCGGCGGCGTTCCACTCGCTCTGCCCGTGGCGGACGAGCAGGAGGGTGAGGGGTCGCATGGCAGGCGGGAGCCTAGGCCGCGGCTGGTGCGCCCCTCGCCGCGGGCCCGTCCGGCTCCCCGCCCGCCGCCCACCCCGGGACCGCCGGCCGACGGGCACCGCACCGCCGGTCGCGGCACTCGCGTCCTGCCCGCCGGGCCGCGGGACGAGGCCGGTTCCGTGCGCCGCCGCGGCCGCCTCGTACCGTCGTCGCCGTGACCATCCCCGTCCGCCCCGGCGCCGCGTCCCCCCGTCCCGGTGCGCCCGACCCGCTGGCCCCGCTGCTGGAGCTGCCCGGGGTCCGCGACGCCGCCGAGGAGGCCCGGTCGGCGATCGACCGGCTGCTGCGGCACCGGCTCATGCGCAACCGGTCGGCGGAGGTCAGCGCCGAGTCCGCGCTCCGCGGTGCGCGCGCCTCCGCCGCGCTCGAGGGGGTAGACGTCCCGCTGGCCGAGCTCCGCGCGGGCGAGGTCGACGACCCGGTGGTGCAGGGGGCGCTGCGCGCCTCGCTCGCGCTGGGCTCGCTGGTGGACACCTGGTCGCGGGCACCGGGCCAGGTGCTCGCCCGGCTGCACGTGCTGGCCGCCGCCGATCTGGCCGACCGCACCGACCTGGGGCGCCCCGGTCCGCACGCGGGGCCCCGGCTGACGGGGCTGTTCACGGTCGTCACGGGGACGAGCACGGTGCCCGCCGTCCTCGTCGCCGGACTGGTGCACGGCGAGCTGGCGGCGCTGGCGCCCTTCGGCACCGCGAACGGCGTCGTCGCCCGGGCCGCGGGCCGGCTCACCGGCATCGCCCGCGGGCTGGACCCCAAGGCCGTCTCCGTGCCGGAGGTCGGCTTCGCCGAGTTCGGCCGGGCCGCCTACGACGAGGCGCTGGCCGGCTACGCCGCCGGGACCCCCGAGGGCCTGGCCGGGTGGCTCGTGCACTGCTGCCGGGCGACCGGGTACGGCGCGGTCGAGGGCCTGGCGGTCGCGGAGGCCATCCTCCGCGGCTGACGGCGCCTCGCGGGCGGCGCGGCGGCGCGGCGCCGCGGCGCCGCGCAGGCTGCGCGGCGGCGGCGCTACGCCGCTCAGGCCCCGCGGCGGCGGCGCCGGCCGGTGGCCGGGACCGGTGTCTCCGGGGCGCCGGCCAGCGTGCGCAGGGAGCGGCGGCGGGCGTACCAGGCCAGGCCCACGACCGCCGCGCCCACCCCCATCGCGGCACCGGTGACGACGGGGGCCGCCGGCACGGTGGAGCGCGACCGCATCGACACCGGCCGGCTGAACTCGCGCACCGGCCAGCTGTGCTCGGCGGCGGCCCGGCGCAGCCCCCGGTCCGGGTTGACCGCGGTGGGATGGCCGACGGCCGAGAGCATCGGGAGGTCGGTGACGGAGTCGCTGTAGGCGAAGCAGTCGGCCAGGTCGTAGCCGCCCTCGGCCGCGAGCGCGCGCATCGCGGCCGCCTTGTTCTCCCCGTAGGCGTAGAAGTCGATCTCGCCGGTGTAGCGCCCGTCCTCGACGACCATGCGGGTGGCGACCACCCGGTCGGCCCCGAGCATCTCGCCGATCGGCTCGACCATCTCCGCGCCGCTGCTGGAGACGATGACGACCTCCCGCCCCGCGGCCCGGTGCTCCTCGACGAGGTCGGCCGCCTCCGCGTACACCAGCGGGTCGACGATCTCGTGCAGCGTCTCCCGGACGATGTCGTGCACCGTCGCGACGTCCCACCCGGTGCACATGCGGGTGATCTGCGCCCGCATCCGCTCCATCTGGGCGGCGTCGGCGCCGGCCAGGGAGAAGACGAACTGGGCGTAGGCGCCCTTCAGCACGGTGCGCCGGTTGATCAGGCCGCCCTCGAAGAAGGGCCGCCCGAAGGCCAGGGCGCTGGACTTGGCGATGATCGTCTTGTCCAGGTCGAAGAACGCCGCTGAGCGGGTCACGGTTCACGACTGTAAGGGGACTCCCCGGGTGTGACGGGGCTCGCTGGCCCGTCCACACCCGATCGGGTCGTCCACAGATCCCACCGGCCCCTCGCGCCCCCGGCCTGCGGGGTCGTGGGGTGGCGGGGTGCCCACCGCCGTTCCCGACACCGCCCACCCCGCCCGGCCCCTCCTCGTCAGCGGGGACGACGACCTGCTCGACGAGGCCCTGCGCCTGCTCGCCGCGGCCGGCGCCGAACCGGAGGTCGCCACCACCGGGCCGGCGCTGCGGCGCGCGCACCGCGAGGCGCCCCTGGTCCTGCTCGGCGCCGACGTGCTGGCCAGTGGCCCGGTCCGGGTCCTGCCCCGCCGTCCCGGGGTCGTCGTCCTCGCCCGCGGGGAGCTGCCGGCGGCCGGCTGGGCCGCCGCGGTGGAGCTGGGCGCCGAGCGGGTGGCGGTGCTCCCCACCGACGAGGCGTGGGTGCTGCAACGGGCCGGGGCCGCGCTGCGCGATCCGGTGGAGCGCGGCGGGCTGGTCGCCGTCGGCGGCGCCTGCGGCGGGGCCGGGGCCAGCACGCTGGCGGCCGCGGTCGCCCTCACCGCCGCCGCGGCCGGCCGGGGCGCGCTGCTGGTCGACGGCGACCCCTCCGGCGGCGGGCTGGACCTGCTGCTCGGGGCCGAGACCCACGAGGGGCTGCGCTGGCCGGACCTGCACGGGCTGCGGGGGAGGGTCTCGGGCGAGGCGGTGCTCGCGGCGCTGCCCTCGGTGGCCGGGGTCGGTGTGCTCGCCGCCTCCCGCTCGGCGCCGGGGGCGCCGCCGCCCGAGGCCGTGACCGCGGTGGTGGAGGCCGGCCGGTCCGGCGGCTGGCCGGTGGTCGTCGACCTGCCGCGGGGGCCCGTCCCCGGCGTCGAGGCGGTCCTCGCCGAGGCCGACCTCGCCGTCCTCGTGGTGCCGGCGCGGGTCCGCGCCGCGTGTGCGGCCCGGGCGCTGGTCGACGGCGACGGCGCAGCGGACTCCCCGTGGGCGCGGGCCCGGCTGGTCGTGCGGCGGGTGCCGGGCGGGCTGGCCGCGGCCGAGGTCGCCGACGTCGTCGGCCGGCCGCTGGTCGCCGTCCTCGGCCACGACCGGTCCGCCGTCGCCCGCAGCGAGCGCGGGGTGCCGCCCCCGACCGGCCCGCGGACGCCGTGGGGCGCCGCCGCGCGGGCGGTGCTCGGCGCGCTCCCGCCGCCGGGCGAGGCGCCGTGACCGGGACACCGCTGGTCGAGCGCGTGCGCGCCCGGCTGGCCACCGGTCCCGGTGCGCCGACCGGCCCGGCGGTGGCCGCGCTGGTGCGGGAGGAGGCCGGCAGCCTGGCCGGCGACACGACCGTGCTGTCCGCCGTCCGCGCCGCGGTCGACGAGCTCGCCGGCGCCGGGCCGCTGGAGGAGCTGCTGCGGGCACCGGGCACCAGCGACGTCCTGGTCAACGGCCCGGACGAGGTGTGGGTCGACCGCGGCGCCGGCCTGGAGCGGGCCCCCGTGCGCTTCCCCGACGACGAGGCGGTGCGCCGGCTGGCGGTCCGGCTCGCCGCGGCGGCCGGGCGCCGCCTGGACGACGCCGCTCCCTGGGTCGACGCCGGCCTGCCCGACGGCACCCGCCTGCACGCGGTGCTCGCGCCGGTGTCCGCGCGCGGGACGTGCCTGTCCCTGCGGGTGCTCCGCCGGTGCGCCCTCGGCCTCGGCGACCTCGCCGACCGGGGCACGCTGCCGGGGGAGTCCGGGGTGCTGCTGCGGGCGGTCGTCGCCGCGCGCCTGGCCTTCCTCGTCACCGGCGGGACCGGTTCCGGCAAGACCACCCTGCTGTCGGCCCTGCTCGGCCTGGTGGACCCGGGTGAGCGCATCGTCGTCTGCGAGGACGCCCCCGAGCTGACGCCCGACCACCCGCACGTGGTCGGGCTGGTCACCCGCCCGGCCAACGTGGAGGGGGTCGGGGCGGTGGGGCTGCGCGACCTGGTCCGCCAGGCCCTGCGGATGCGCCCGGACCGGCTCGTGGTCGGCGAGGTCCGCGGCGCGGAGGTGACCGACCTGCTGGCCGCGCTCAACACCGGCCACGACGGCGGCTGCGGCACCCTGCACGCCAACCGCTCGGCCGAGGTGCCGGCGCGGCTGGAGGCGCTCGGGGTCGCCGCTGGGCTGGACCGCGCGGCGGTGCACAGCCAGGCCGCCGCCGCGCTGTCGGTGGTGGTGCACCTGCGGCGTGCCGCCGGGGTGCGGCGGGTGGCGGAGCTGGGCGTCGTCCGCCGGGTGTCCGACCTCGTCGTCGTCCAGCCGGCATGGCGGGCCGACGGCGGCCCCTGTCCCGGCCGTGCGGTGCTCGACGACCTGCTGGCCGGCGGTGCCGGGTGACCCCGGGCGCCGCGGCCGCGCTGCTGCTCCTGGCCGCGGCCCTGCTCCTGTGGCCGGCCGGCCGGGGCGTCCCGAGGCCGGGGGACCGCGGGTGGGGTGCGGGGCCCGAGCGGTGGCGCTCGCGACTGCCGGTCCCGGCGGTCGCCGCGCTGCTGGCGGGCCTGGGCGCCGGGATCGTGAGCACCCCGCTCGTGGCGGCGCTGGCCGCGGCCGTCGCCGGCGGTGCCGCCGTGGCGCGGCAGCGCGCCCGGCGGGCCGGCGCCGAGGAGGACCGCGTGGCCGCGCTGGCCGAGGCGCTGGGGGCCCTCGTCGCCGAGCTGCGCAGCGGGCGCCCGCTCGACGACGCGGCCGTCGCCGCCGGCGCCGGCTGCGGCGACCCCGCCGCCGCGGAGGTGCTGCTCCGCGCGGTGCGGGCCCCCGGGTCGCTGCCCGTGGCCGGCGCCGGCGCCGGGGTGTGGGACGCCGCGGTGGCCCGGCTGGCCGCGGCCGTGCGGCTGAGCCTCCGCACCGGGTGCTCTCTCGCGGCGGTGGCGGCAGCGGTCGAGGACGACCTGCGGGCCCGGCGGCGGCACCGGCTGGAGCTGCGTTCCGCGCTCGCCGGCCCGCGCGCCAGCGCCGGGCTGCTCGCCGGCCTGCCGCTGCTCGCCCTGCTGATGGGCGGCGGGGTCGGCGCCGACCCGTGGGCGGTCCTGACGACCACCGGCACCGGGCAGGTGCTGCTGGTCCTCGGGGTCGGGCTGGAGGCCGCGGGTCTGGCCTGGACCGGTCGCCTGGTGCGCCGGGTGGCACGGTGACCCTGCCCGATCCGGTCCCGGTGGCCTGCCTGCTCGCCGCGGCGGCCCTGCTCCTCTGGTCCGCCCCGCCCGGCCGCGCGCGGGCACGGGCGCTGGCTCGGTCCCGCTCCCCGGCGCCGGCCGCCGAGGCCTCCGCGCGGGGACGGCCGGGTGGCCCGCGGCGCCGGGTGCTGCTGGCCGCGGTGGGGGGCGCCGGTGCGGCACTGCTCCTCGGCGGGACGGTGGGGGTTGTCGCCGGTCTCGGCGCCGCCGTCGTCGTCGACCGGCTGCTGCGCCGCGCGGCTGCCACCGAGGACCGGGCCACGGAGGCGGCGGCCGCCGAGGAGCTGCCGGTCGCCTGCGACCTGCTCGCGGTCTGCCTCGCCGCGGGGCTCCCGCCGGCCGGGGCGCTCGGGGCCGTCGCCGCGGTCCTGCCGGGTCCGCTGGGGGAGGAGCTGGCGGCGGTCGCGGCCCGCTCCCGGCTGGGCTCGGCGGCGCGCGCGGCCTGGTCGGGTACGTCCCCCGAGGCGGCGGGCCTGGGCCGGGTGCTGGCCCGCGCCGGGGAGTCGGGCTCCACCGTGGTCGCCGCCCTCCAGGCCCTCGCCGTCGACACCCGCGCCGCCCAGCGCGCCCGCACCGAGGCCCGGGTGCGCTCGGCGGGCGTCTGGGTGCTGGCTCCGCTGGGCGCGTGCTTCCTGCCGGCCTTCGTCTGCCTCGGCGTCGCTCCCGTGGTGCTGGGCATCGCCGCCGACGTGCTGCCGTGACCGTCCCGGTCCACAGACCCCGGCGCTCTCCACAGATCCCGCCGGCCGGTGGATCGCCGTCCCGGCCGCCGCGAGGGTCGACGCAGCGGCCCGGACGGCGGGCCCCCAGCCAGGAGGTCCCCATGACCGCAGCGCAGCAGCCCACCGCCCCCGAGCCCGCGGGAGGCGGCCCGGCGGCCGACGCCGGCGGCGGCCCCGCCCGGCGGCCGCCGGGTCGCCTCGCCCGCCGCTGGGCCCGGCTGGTCGAGGAGCCCGAGGCCGGCATGAGCACCGCGGAGTACGCCGTCGGCACCATCGCCGCCTGCGCCTTCGCGGCGGTCCTCTACAAGGTCGTGACCGGCGGGTCCATCGTCACGGCGCTGGGTGACCTCGTCAGCTCCGCGCTCGCCACGCTCTCCTGACCGTGCGCGTCCGGTCACCGGCGCGGTGCCGCTCCGGCCGCGAGGCCGGCATGGTCACCGCCGAGACGGCGGTCGTGCTGCCGGTCCTGCTGCTGGTGCTGGCCGGTGCCGTCGCGGCGGTCACGGTCGTGGGTGCCCACCTGCGCTGCCTCGACGCGGCCCGCGAGGGAGCCCGGGCGGCTGCCCGGGGCGACGACGCGGCCGCGGTGCGGGTGGTGGCCGCGGCGGCCGCTCCCGACGGGGCGACCACAGCGGTCGAGACGGACGGCGACCGGGTCCGCGTCACGGTCAGTGCCGACGTCTCACCGCTGGGCCCCCTGCCGCTGACGGTCACCGTGCGCGCGACCGCGGTCGCGGAGCTGGAGCCGGGCGTGCTCCCGGCCGGCGAGGCGGGGGCGGGAGGAGGGCGCGGGTGAGGAGGGTGGTGGCCGCGGTCCGCGACGAGCGGGGGTCGGCGACCGTGTGGGTGGTCGCGCTCAGCGGGGTCCTCGCCGCGGTCGGGCTGGCCGCCGTGCTGGTCGGGACGGCGGTGGCAGCCCGGCACCGCGCGACGGCGGCCGCCGACCTGGCCGCGCTCGCCGGCGCGGGGCGCGCGGTGGTCGGTGACGTCTCGGCGTGCGCCATCGCCGGCGAGGTCGCGGAGGCCAACGGGGCGGTGCTGCGCGACTGCGCCGTCGGAGCGGGCTCGGTGGTGTCGGTGCGGGTGGAGGTCCCCGTGCGGCTGGGGCCGCTCGGGGTCCGCTCCGCCACCGCCCGGGCGCGCGCCGGCCCGGCCGAGCCGGACGCGGGAGCGGCGGGGCCGACCGGGGTCGGGGCGGCTCCAGAGAGAACCGCTCCGGAGGACGCGCCCTCAGAAGACCAGGTCGTCGTCACCGGCGGTCGCGGCCGGGACCGCGACGGACGCCCGGTGCCGGGACCCGTCCTCCGGGTCGCCGGCGGGGTGGGCGCGCTCGACCTGCCCGACGGGTCCCGGCTCGACCGGCCCGACGGCGGCCGCCGGCACCTCCCGCCCGTCGGGGGTCGCGGGCTCGATCCGGTCGTCGTCGTCGGCGGCGAGGTCGCTGCCGTGGTCGGCGACGGGCTCGCTCCGCTCCTCGGCCGCGGCGAGCTCGTCGAGGACGACGTCGAGCACCCGCACCGCGCCGGCCTTGTCCAGCGGGTCGTTGCCGTTGCCGCACTTGGGCGACTGCACGCAGGAGGGGCAGCCGCTCTCGCACTCGCAGCTGGCGATCGTCGCGCGGGTGGCCTGCAGCCACCGCCGCAGCACGGCGAACCCGCGCTCGGCGAAGCCCGCCCCGCCCGGGTGCCCGTCGTAGACGAAGATCGTCGCCGTCCCGGTGTCCGGGTGCAGCGCCGTGGAGAGGCCGCCGAGGTCCCAGCGGTCGCAGGTGGCCAGCAGCGGCAGCAGCCCGATGGCGGCGTGCTCGGCCGCGTGCAGGGCGCCCGGCAGGGTCGCGTCGTCCACCTCGGCGTGGGCGACCGCCCGCTCGTCGAGGGTCAGCCACACCGCCCGGGTGCGCAGCTGCCGGGCGGGCAGGTCCAGCGGGAACTCCGCGAGCACCTCGCCGGTGCCCAGCCGCCGGCGCTGGTAGGCCACCACCTGGTTCACCACGTCCACGACGCCGGTGTGCGCGGTGACCGTGCGCAGCCGGCGCGACCGGTCGACGTCCACCACGGACAGGTCGGTGACGTCCCGCGCCACGGTCGTCCACTCGGGGGAGTCCGCGTGCACGACCGCGCACGCGTCCTCGACGTCGTACTCGTCCACGACGAAGGTCTCGCCGCGGTGCACGTACAGCGCGCCGGTGTGCACGGTGGCGTGGGCCGCGCCCCCGTCGACGGTGCCCAGCAGCCGCCCGGTGCCGCCCTCGATGATCGACACCGGCGCGTTGCCGTCCCCGCGGATGTCCACCTCCGGCCGCCCCCGGCCGGCCCAGTACCAGCCGGTCGGGCGACGGCGCAGCAGCCCCTCGGCCACGAGCTCCTCGATCCGCGCCTCGGCGGCCGGACCGCCGAACTCGGCGAGGTCGGCAGGCACGAGGGGGAGCTCCGCGGCGGCGCAGCACAGCTGCGGACCCAGCACGTAGGGGTTCGTGGGGTCGGTGACCGTGGCCTCCACCGGCCGGCCGAAGACCGCCCGCGGGTGGTGGGCCAGGTAGTGGTCCAGCGGGTCGTCGCGGGCGACGAAGACCACCAGCGACTCCCGCTGGGCGCGGCCGGCGCGGCCCGCCTGCTGCCACAGCGACGCCAGCGTCCCCGGGTAGCCGGCCAGCACCACCGCGTCCAGCCCGGCGATGTCGATGCCCAGCTCCAGGGCGTTGGTCGTGGCCACCCCGAGCAGCTCGCCGCTGGACAGCGCCCGCTCCAGCTCGCGACGCTCCTCGGGCAGGTACCCGCCGCGGTAGGAGTCCACCCGGGCGGCCAGGTCGGCCCGTCCGCGCTCCACGAGCACCCGCCGGGCCTGGTCGGCGACGGACTCCGCGCTGCGCCGCGACCGGACGAACGCCAGCGTCCGCGCCCGGCGCTCCACCAGGTCGGCCAGCAGCGACGCCGCGTCCTGCGCGGCCGAGCGCCGCAGCGGAGCCCCCCGCTCGCCGAGCCGCTCGGTCAGCGGCGGCTCCCAGAGCGCGAAGGTCGCGCCCGGCCGGGGGGACCCGTCCTCGGTGACGGCGACGACCGGCGCCCCGACCAGCCGGCTCGCGGCGCCCGCCGGGTCGCTGACCGTGGCCGAGGCCAGCACGAACACCGGGTCGGCGCCGTAGCGGCGGCAGATCCGGCGCAGCCGGCGGAGCACGTGGCCGACGTGCGACCCGAACACGCCCCGGTAGGCGTGGCACTCGTCGACGACGACGAAGGCGACCCGGCGCAGCGTCGCCGACCACCGCTGGTGGGCCGGCAGGATCCCGCGGTGCAGCATGTCCGGGTTCGTCACGATCCACCGCGAGTGCCGGCGCACCCAGTCGCGCTCCTCGCCGGGCGTGTCGCCGTCGTAGGCCGCCGGGCGCACCGAACGCTCGGCGAGCGCGGTGACGGAGGCCAGCTGGTCCCGGGCCAGCGCCTTGGTGGGGGCCAGGTAGAGCACGCACGCCCGGTCGTCCTCGGCCAGCCGGCTCAGCGCGGGCAGCTGGTAGGCCAGCGACTTGCCCGAGGCGGTGCCGGTGGCCACCACCACCGACGTGCCGTCGTGCGCGAGCTGCGCGGCCTCGACCTGGTGCCGGTAGGGGGCGCGCACGCCCTGCTCCTCCAGCCGGTCGCGCAGCGGCGGGGCCACCCACTCCGGCCAGGGCAGCGTCCGGCTCTCCCGGACGGGCAGCCGGTGCACGTGGGTGACCGGGTGCTCCTCCTCCGGCGTCCCGGCGAGGAGGTCGTCGAGCAGTTCGGCGCCCGGAAGTGCGTCGGCGGCCGGGGAGCGCCCCTCGGTGCCGGGGTCCACGCCGGGAGGGGGAGCCGGCCGGACCGGGTGGAGCGCGGTCACCCCTCCACTGTCACACCTGCCGGCAACCCGCGGGCCGGCGCGCCGTCCGCCCGTCGGCCACCCCGTCGTCACCGGGGTCGCCCACCCGCCGCCGACCTGCGGGCCCGTCACGGTCTGGTCGCGGGACTACCGACACGCGGTGTGATCTCGCTTACACTCACGCGGCGTCCGGCCCCCGGGGACCCGCGGAGCGGACGAGACCTCCGCCGTCCGGGGCGTGTGCGTCCCGGCAGCCGCTGACCGCTGGGAGGAACCACATGCCGGAGACCGATCTGTCGGGTGGGGACGTCGCGCTGGTCGCCGTCACGCTCGCCGTGTCCCTCGCCGCTCTCGCCTTCGCCGCCTACCTGGTCCGGGCCGTCCTGGCCGCCGACCAGGGGACGACGACGATGCGGGACATCGCGCGGGCCGTCCAGGAGGGCGCGGCGGCGTACCTGCGCAGACAGTTCCGCACCCTGGCGGTATTCGCCGTCGTCGTCTTCGTGCTCCTGCTGGTGCTGCCCGTCTCCGAGGGCGGCTGGGGCACCAAGGCGGGGCGGGCGGTGTTCTTCCTGGTCGGGGCCCTGTTCTCCGCCGCCGTCGGCTTCATCGGCATGACGCTGGCCACCCGCGGCAACGTGCGGGTGGCGGCCGCGGCGCGCGGCGGCGGCTACGTGCCGGCGTTCCGGATCGCGTACCGCACCGGCGGTGTGGTCGGCATGATCACGATCGGGCTCGGGCTGTTCGGCGCCTCGCTCGCGCTGCTGTTCTTCGACGACACCGCGCCGGTCGTGCTCGAGGGCTTCGGCTTCGGCGGGGCGCTGCTGGCGATGTTCATGCGCGTGGGCGGCGGCATCTTCACCAAGGCCGCCGACGTCGGCGCGGACCTCGTCGGCAAGGTGGAGGCCGGCATCCCCGAGGACGACCCCCGCAACGCCGCCACCATCGCCGACAACGTGGGCGACAACGTCGGGGACTGCGCCGGCATGGCCGCCGACCTCTTCGAGTCCTACGCGGTCACGCTCGTGGCCGCGCTGATCCTCGGGCAGGTCTTCCTCGGCGCCGACGGGATGGTCTTCCCGCTGGTCGTCGCCGCCATCGGGGTGATCGCCTCGGTGGTCGGCGTCCTGGCCAGCAACCCCGGCCGCACCGACACCAGCGGGCTGACCCCGATCAACCGCGGGTTCTTCGCCTCGGCCGTCGTCTCGCTCGTCCTGGTCGCCGTGGCCTCGTTCACCGTGCTGCCCAGCGTGGCCGACCTCGAGGACACCGTCGTCAGCCCACAGGTGCTCGGCTTCCTGTCCGTGCTGGTCGGCATCGTGCTCGCGGCGGCCATCCAGCAGCTCACCGGCTACTTCACCGAGACCTCGCGCAAGCCCGTCCGCGACGTCGGCCGCAGCTCCCTGACCGGCCCCGCCACGGTCATCCTCTCCGGCATCTCCCTGGGCCTGGAGAGCGCGGTCTACGCGGCCCTGCTGATCGGCGGCGCCGTGTACGTGGCCTTCCTCATCGGTGGCGGCGCCGCCCTCTACGCGGTCGCGCTGGCCGGTTGCGGGCTGCTCACCACGGCCGGGGTCATCGTCTCGATGGACACCTTCGGTCCGGTCAGCGACAACGCCCAGGGCATCGCCGAGATGTCCGGCGACATCGACGACGACGGCGCCCGCGTGCTGACCGACCTCGACGCCGTCGGCAACACCACCAAGGCGATCACCAAGGGCATCGCGATCGCCACCGCCGTCCTGGCCGCCACGGCGCTGTTCGGCTCCTACAACGCCCAGGTCGGCGTCGCGCTGGCGGAGGCGGGGGCCTCCCTCGGCGACGCGTTCAGCCTGGTGAACCCGAACAACATCGTGGGTGCACTCGTGGGCGCCTCGGTCGTGTTCCTCTTCAGCGGGCTGGCCGTCAGCGCGGTGTCGCGGGCGGCCGGCCGGGTGGTGTTCGAGGTGCGGGAGCAGTTCCGCACCCGGCCCGGGATCATGGACTTCAGCGAGCGGCCGGACTACGGCGCCGTCGTCGACATCTGCACGAGGGACTCGCTGCGCGAGCTGGCCACCCCCGGCCTGCTGGCGGTGCTGGCCCCGGTGGCCGTGGGCTTCGGGCTGGGCATCGGCCCCCTCGCCGCCTACCTGGTGGGCGCCATCGCCGCCGGCACCCTGATGGCGGTGTTCCTGGCCAACTCCGGCGGCGCGTGGGACAACGCCAAGAAGATGGTCGAGGACGGCGCGCACGGCGGGAAGGGCAGCGAGGCGCACGCCGCCACCGTCATCGGCGACACCGTCGGGGACCCGTTCAAGGACACCGCCGGGCCGGCGATCAACCCGCTCATCAAGGTGATGAACCTGGTGGCGCTGCTCATCGCGCCGGCGGTGGTCAGCCTGACCGTCGGCGAGGACCAGAACACCGGCGTCCGTGCCCTCATCGCCCTCGCCGCGCTCGCGGTGGTCATCGCGGCCGTCGTGGTCTCCAAGCGGCGCTCGGTCGTCGTCGGGGGCGCCCGCACCGAGTCCGCAGGCGAGGAGCTGCGCGCCACCGTCCCGTGATCCCACGCGGGCGAGCCTGCCGCGCCGGGGTGCCCTCGGGCCCTCCGGCGCGGCGGCTGTGGACGGGGTCGGCGGCTGTGGACGGCCGCGGGCCGCCGGAGGGAGCGCAGCCCTAACGTGCCGCGGCGCCGGTCCGGACGGGCCGGCGCCGTCGCCGGGAGGTCGCCCTCGTGTCCGTACCCCTCTCCATCCAGCTGCGCGAGGTCCAGGACCTCGCCGAGGAGCTGGCCGCGCTCTCCGCCGAGCTCGCCGCCGAGGCCGGGCTGTGCCGCTCGGCGACCTACACGTTCACGTCCGCGGTCGACGGCGCCACCGCCGACGCGGCCGGGCGGCTGGGCAGCGGTTGGGCGGGGCTGGTCGACGTCGTCGCCGCGGGCACCGACGCCGTCGCCGGCACGCTGCGCGCCGCCGTCCACGAGTACCGCCTGGCCGACGCGGCGGTGTCCGACCGGCTGCTGTACCTGCGGACCGGCGGGCCGGACCGGTGAGCACCTCC
This sequence comes from Blastococcus sp. SYSU D00695, assembly GCF_054050555.1. Classification (NCBI taxonomy): domain Bacteria; kingdom Bacillati; phylum Actinomycetota; class Actinomycetes; order Geodermatophilales; family Geodermatophilaceae; genus Blastococcus; species Blastococcus sp. SYSU D00695. The sequence goes on from NZ_JBJGZP010000001.1 coordinate 286,078, forward strand.
GGACTGTCGTCGGTCGCCGCGTGGGAGGTCGCGCTGCTGCGCAACGCCGTCACCACCCTCGGCGACGTGGCGGACCGGCTGGTCGGCTGGCGCGCGCGGATGGAGGAGGTGGGCCGCGGCATCGGGACCGTCGTCTGGGAGGGGCCGGCCGCCGACGCCGCTGCCGCGAGCCTGGTGCACGTCTCGACGGTGGTCACCCGGGTGTCCGCCGCCCTCGCGCAGTCGCTGGCCGACGCCGAGCGGCTGGTGGCGGCGGCGGACGGTGCGGCCGAGCTGGCCCGGGCGGCGCTGGCGGCCGCGTCCGCGGCGCCGGTCGTCCTCGACGAGCAGGGGCGGCTGGGTCCGCTGCCCGAGGTCCCGCTGGACCCCTCGCTGGACCCCGCCGTGGCGCTGAGCGTGCAGTACGAGGCCCTGGTGGAGCAGGCCCGCGCCGCCGGCCGCGCGGCGGAGCTGGGCGCCGAGGCGCTGCAGGCGGCCGACCGGGCCGCGCTCGCGGCGGAGGACGCGGCTGCCGTGCTCGCCACCGTCGGCGTCGTGGGCGGGGCCGCGCCGGTGGCCTTCGACGACCTCCTGACGATCGTCGGCCTGGAGGGCACACCGCCCCTGGTGGCGCCACCGGGTGGACCGGAGCCCGTGGCCCGGTGGTGGGCGGCGCTGTCGGAGGAGCAGCGGGAGGCGTGGATCGACCGCTCGCCGGGGTTCGTCGGGAGCACCGCCGGGGTGCCGGCGTGGGCGCGGGACCGGGCCAACCGGCTGCTGATGCACGACGTGCTGATGGAGCCCGGGACCCCCGGCCACGAGGTCGCCCTCGCCACCAGCACCGAGCTCCTCGCCCGGGAGGACGCGGGGGAGGAGGTCCAGCTCTACGAGTTCGACGCCGCCAACGGCATGGTCGCGCTGGGGCTGGGCGACCTGGACACCGCCGACGACATCGGCGTGCTCGTCCCGGGCACGGCCACGACCGTGACCGACGACCTGGACGCGGTGGCCGACGACGCGGCCACCGTCGCCGCGGCGGCGCTCGCCGCCGCGCCGGCCGCCCCGCGCGCCCCCAGCCCCCCGACGCGCCGAC